>JABMOI010000143.1 GCA_013204185.1 bacterium
ATGAACTTGGTACGTTCTTCCATAGCGTTGGTAGAGATCCATGGCATGGCGCATCGCGGTTGGTGATGGACTATGCCGGTTAACGGAATCTGTCAACGATGTGCCCGGTTTAAAGTGTTAACCATGTACCCGGTTTATACAATATGGTTTTGTGAACGATATACATTCTGCAATCAATGCAGGTAAGTCTATGTGCTCAAACGTGTTACGAGCCTCTTGCCGGATGTATCGCTGGACTTTGGAGATGAGATCTGCTCCGTCTCGGGCGGCCCGTTCAATCATGGACAAGTGATCCTTTGCGTTGTCCGAGCCTTCGATTCGCCATAACTCAATGTGGCCCAATATGCCGCTCAGCATATTGTTGAAGTCATGAGCCATGCCCATCGTCATGCGGCCCAACGTCTCCATACGATGCCTTTGAGTTTGACTTTCAGTCCAAGATGAGGGCTCAGACAGTACCTCACCAGAAAGCGCTACGGCAGATAACGAATCTTTTCGGCGGTCTGCCACTGGAATGAAATGCAACAGAACGGGCACCGGAATATCGCGATCAATTCGGTCCACCATAAAGAGGGCGTTTGTTACCAGCGAGCCGCCTGAAGCCTCTTTGAAATTCTGTCTGGCAATGTCTCGATCTTCCAGTTGGAGGTTTTCCCAAAGGTCCGTTCCTGAACCAAAGACATTCATCCATGCAGCATTTCGGAACAAGATGGTTCCGTCTGATGCACAGGTGGCAACCAGTAACTCGGACTCAATCATCCCAGCCGGGGAAGAGTAATCAGACATCTGCGTGTTTTGGGAGACAGTTCAGATAACGTGCGTGTTTCATACGCTTCTCAAATGAAGCTGCGTCGATAGCATTGAGAAAAACCTTACCTTAGCAAAGGTCAAAATATAACAAAACACCGGGTCTACAAGATGATCCGGTATCGTCTTAATTCAAACGAAATCCAGTTTATGTGGCATAACTCAATTTTAGATACCGTAGGCAACACGCCGCTGGTGCGTTTGAATACTCTTTTTTCTGATTTTCCTTGCACTGTTTTAGCCAAGGTTGAGTTTTTTAATCCAGGGGGTTCAGTAAAGGACCGAATTGGAATAGCAATGATTGAGGCCGCAGAACGGGATGGAAGGCTAAAACCGGGCGGTACCATTGTAGAAGGTACTTCGGGTAATACCGGGGCCGGCTTGGCTCTTGCGGCTATAACAAAAGGCTATAAGTGTATCTTTACGACCACTGACAAACAGAGCCCCGAAAAAGCCGATGTGTTGCGCGCACTGGGAGCGGAAGTACTTATTTGCCCTACCAACGTGGCTCCAGATGACCCCAGATCTTACTACTCCGTTTCGCGGCGTTTGGCAGAAGAGACCCCCAATTCGGTGTATCTCAATCAGTACGACAATCCGGCCAATGCCGAGGCTCACTATAAGACTTCAGGGCCTGAGATATGGGATCAGACAGAAGGCAAAATCACTCATTACATTGCCTCTGCCGGTACGGGAGGCACCATCTCTGGGACAGCCAAATATCTGAAAGAGAAAAAACCAGATGTACAAGTTATTGGTGTCGACACATTTGGGTCAGTATATCACAAGTACTTTTATACTCGTGAATTCGATCACGCTGAAATTTATCCGTACTTGACCGAAGGCGCTGGCGAGGACATCCTTGCTAAAAACATGGATTTTGATCTGGTGGATCACTACGTCCGTTCAACAGACAAAGAAAACATGATCATGACGCGCAAGCTCGCGCGCCAAGAAGGATTGTTTGTTGGCCAAACAAGTGGGCTGGCCGTGGCGGGGGCGAGAAAGTGGTTAAATGACCATGCTTCATCACTTTCTGCGGAAGACGTCGTGGTCATCTTGTTGCCGGACACCGGTTTCAGGTATCTTTCGAAAACGTACAACGATACCTGGATGAGAAGCCACGGCTTTTTGGACGAAAAAAGTGAGCTCTGCGCACAGGATGTGGTTTCCTTCATTCATCATGAAAACGAGATCGTATCTGTTTCTCCAGAAGACACGCTTCAGACAGCAATAGATCGCATGGTAGCTCAGGGTATTTCTCAGTTACCAGTTATTGACCATGGTTCTGTGATAGGGAGTATGACGGAATCGGGCGTGCTCAACAAGTTGATAGAAAATCCTAATTCAAGGGAAAAAGCTGTTTCAGAGTTAATGGGGCCCCCATTTCCCGTTGTTGAAATGGATACTCCGATTGCGGGACTGACATCCCTTATGAAGGAAGCACCCGGTGCGGTTTTAGTTAAAACAAAATCTGGCGGCTATTCTATCATTACAAAAAGTGATTTGATTGAAGCCCTCGCCGGTCGCCAAAAATAAATATTATAAACTGATTACATGAAAGACTCAAAAGACGGAAAAGCACCTAACGGGCCGCAGTTAAATATTGAACTGTCCGAGGACATCGCGGAGGGCACCTATTCTAATTTGGTCATGCTTGCGCATTCATCAGAAGAATTCATTCTTGACTTTATTCGCGTTATGCCGGGCGTTCCAAAGGCACGCGTTAAGAGCCGCATCATTGTTACTCCTCAGCACGCCAAGCGTTTGCTAAGAGCCCTAGCAGACAATATTGATCGATTTGAACGAGCCCACGGCGAAATTGACGAGTCGTCACCTCAGGGGCCAGCCATACACTTTGGTGTACCTGGAGGAGAGGCTTGATCTAGGCAGAGGCCGTTTAAAGCGCTGCACGGCAGTCTTACTTTCTGACGCGCAACAGAACTAGCAGCGAAAAGGCAGCAAAGACGATATGCGGGGACCATGCGGCAACCCAAGGCGATATCGTACCCGCATACCCAAACGGCTCGATAAGCTTCATCAGGGCCAAATAGATAAAAGCGAACATGAGACCAATTCCAAGTTGCACGGCTTGGCCACCACGGCGCCGCACCGAGGCAAACGGAACGGCAAGTAGGATGAGAATTAGATTTGCAAACGGGTAGGAAAACTTACTGTAGTAAAGGACCAACGGCCTGCCAAGGCGGCTCGCTCCTGTTCTTTTCAGGGAGTCGATATATTCTTTTGCTTGGCTAATCGACATGGCGTCGACATCACCCTGAGTACGCGCCAAATCGCGCGGGAGTATACTCAAGGTGGTATCTATGGCCACTCTAGAAAATTGAGTCATGCGGCCAGAAGTATCGAATTTCCGAATAAGCGGTTCAAAGAGATGCCAGTTTGATGTGGAGTCTACCCACGTCATTCGTTCGGCGTCAATACGCTCGATCAAGGCGCCGTCATGAAACGTTTGCAGCGTCACAGAAGTGGCTGTTTTTGAATTTCGCTCGTAAAAACTGACCGAAATAATGCTTCCTGGGGCGTTTTGTCGGTGGATATTTGCGTATTCAGCTTGCCCTTGAGCATCCTTTGTATAGTCCTGTTCAAAAGCGAGTCGGACCTGATTGGTTTGCGGAACCACCCAGCCGTTAAACCAAAACATAAACCCCGTCACAACAACCCCGACTACTAAAAATGGGACCAACAGCCGGTAAAGAGATACTCCAGCCGTTTGCAGGGAAGCCACTTCCAGTTTTTGACTCAACCTTCCCGTTAAGAAGACAGCCGAGATAAAAAGTGCGAGCGGAGAGACTAATCGCACGATTTCCGGAACGTAATTGGGGTAATAAATAAGAAAGACATCCCGAGTAGAAGCGCCGCGATCCATAAAATCGTCGATATACTCTACGTAGTGTAAGACCACGAAAAACACGATTAACCCTGCTATCAGGAGCAAGTACCCGGACAGAAAGCGCCTGACTATGTGCAGATCGTAGGTCATTGGAGGTGGATGCCTAAAAGAAACGGAGAATATCGTTATCAGTTCGTAATATGGTGAGTATATGCCTTAAACGCATCGTAGTTTTAGAGCTTCAAGTTACGTATTTCCAGAATCGATGAAAGTCCACGAATATCAGGCCAAAGAAATTCTAGCACGCTACGGTGTAGCCGTGCAAAAAGGCATTATCGCCACAACCGTTGCGGAAGCCGTTGCTGCCGCTAAGCAACTGAATGCCGACTCAGGAGCAGATCTGTTTGTTGTTAAGGCGCAGATCCATGCCGGAGGGCGCGGAAAAGGCGGCGGCGTTAAGCTAGCAAAATCCTACGAGGATGTAGCCGAAAAAGCAGAAGCCATCTTAGGCATGATGCTAAAAACACCTCAAACGGGTCCAGAAGGTCAGAAAGTACGTTCTGTGCTGATTGCAGACGCCGTTGATATCGAAAAAGAATTCTATCTCGGTATCACATTAGATCGCCAAACCAACATGACGGTTATTATGGCATCTACTGAAGGTGGAGTTGAGATCGAAACGGTGGCTGAAGAGTCACCTGAATTGATACTCAAAGAGTGGATCGACCCCCAAATAGGACTTCAGGGATTTCAAGCCCGCCGTCTAGCTTTTGGGTTGGGATTTGAAGGCGATGCCTTCAAGAAAGCAGTCAAATTCATTATGGCGTTGTACGCAGCGTATGAAGGCAGCGACTGTTCAATTGCTGAGATTAATCCCCTCACGCTTACCAAGACTGGCGATGTCTTGGCCATTGACGCCAAATTGAATTTGGATGACAATGCGCTCTTCCGTCACAAGGACTTGGCCGAATTGAGAGACAGTAACGAAGAAGATCCGCTCGAGGTGGAAGCATCTGAGCATTCCCTGAACTATGTGAAACTGGACGGAAACGTTGGTTGCATGGTGAATGGTGCGGGTCTAGCTATGGCAACCATGGATATCATCAAGATTGCTGGTGGCGAACCCGCAAACTTTCTGGATGTAGGGGGTGGGGCAAACCCAACCACCGTTGAGGCTGGTTTCCGTATTATTTTGAAGGATCCTGAAGTAAAAGCAATCTTAGTCAACATCTTCGGTGGTATTGTACGGTGTGACCGTGTTGCCAAAGGTGTGGTTGAAGCCGCAAATAAAGTCCATATTAATCTTCCTCTGATTGTTCGTTTGCAAGGCACGAACGCAGAAGAAGGAAAGCAAATCTTGGATGAAAGTGGTCTAAAGGTCGAAACCGCAATCCTTTTCCAAGAAGCAGCAGATAAAGTTACTCAAGCACTGGCCGTCTAATTCAACGGAAGTCAGGTGTCTGAAACGAATCAGTCAAACATGCGAGGAGAGTCTGTACGACTCGATGGGGTATCCCGTCGATTTGGAGACTTAAAAGCAGTTGACGGGATCTCTGTTGAGATTCCCAACGGCTCCTTCTTTTCGCTTCTTGGTCCGAGCGGTTGTGGTAAGTCCACGACGCTGCGCATGATTGCTGGGTTTGAGATCCCTGACGAAGGACGAGTTCTAATCGGGGAGAAGGACGTTACGAGAGAAGAGGCCCGTAAGAGGCCAACTGTAATGGTATTCCAAAACTATGCGTTATTTCCGCACATGACCGTGCGGGAAAATGTGGAATACGGACTCCGGGTGAGAAACGTCTCTAAAGCCGATCGGAAAACCCGCGTACTAGACGCGTTGAAGCGCGTCGATATGGATAACTTTGTAGATACGGCGGTGACCTCGCTATCAGGCGGACAGCAACAACGTATTGCTCTGGCCCGAGCCATCGCAATTGAGCCGCAAGTCATTCTGTTTGATGAGCCATTGTCTAACCTCGATGTCGCTCTGAGGCAGCAGACTCGGATTGAATTGAAGGATCTGCAGCGCCGTCTTGGACTTACGAGCATCTATGTAACGCACGATCAGGAAGAAGCCCTTGCTCTGTCAGATCAGATTGCAGTTATGAGAGATGGGCGAATCGTTCAAGTGGGCGAACCTAGGGCGCTATACGATAATCCCAAAACAGCATTCGTTGCATCCTTTTTAGGCGGATCGAACGTCCTGACAGATCCTGCAATCGCATTTGAATTGACAGGAAAGACCCTGCGCTCTGGCGAAGCGGTCGCTATTCGCGCAGAACACGTTCAGATAGAAGAGGACGGGCCATTTAAAGCCGACGTCGTTTCAAGACAGTTTCTGGGGATGATAACTGAAGTCGAATTGCGATTCAAAGGCGTCGCGCTTATCGCGAAAACAACAGCCGTTGTGCCTTCTGAGGAGCGTCTTTCGTTCCATGTTTTGGCTTCAACGGTCGTGATAAACGATCTTTAACGTGCCGGCCTCAATTGTCCCTTAGGAACCAGCCTAGGGTCTTATTCGCCTCGTCTCGTTCTCGGCTTAACGCAGTGACCCAAAACGATCGCGCACGTCAGATTTGGGCTGTCTGATTCTGAGAAGGTCTTTCAGGTGACCGCTCTTAACGTGCAAGTCAAATCCCCAAGACTGATAGTTTCCAAAGGGGACCCAGTTGAAGGACATTTGCCAACAGTCAAAGTCGCGAGAAAGAGCAATGTTGGTTGTGGCCATCTGGCCATTCTCAATGTCATATCCCGTTCGGCTAGCCAATTTCCAATTCGGAGTTAAGCTCAAGTCGAATGATGCATTGATAATTGCTCGGCGAATTGATCCAATTCCGGTTTTTGTAATGTTATACGTGAAGTCCATATTCAACGACCAAGGAATGGAAAAATCGGTGTAAGCCGTTGTGCCGTAAGCATTTTGGACAATCGAAGTGGCACCAATTGGATTAGAAGTGCCGAATGAAGGCTGAGTTTGAACCAGTCCGCCTCTTGGGGTTGTTAAAGGGCGGTCACCAGCGCCTTGGCTGCTTCGAAGAGAGGTCCGTAGCGTCACTGAAGTATTCGTCATCCTGCCAAGTGGGGACGAAAGGGAGAGAGCGGATTCATTAACGCGGACGCCCAAGTCATTGACTTGGTATGGAGAGAATGAACTTCTCATGTCAATATCTACCTTGCCAAGAACCCGTGTTCGTGCAGAAAGACTTATGTCACTGAGTTTGAGGGAGTCTGCAGCGAAATTATACGCTGAGGAGATGCTTAAATCTAACAGTTTAAGGCTGCCACGCCGAACAGACGTATCGGTGGAATCGGTTACAACTTTTTTCGTCTCGAAAATATTACTGAGGGCAAAAGTAAGCGCTTGTTGCTGCCCTCTTCCAACACCTGACACGATGGCATACTCAACCTCGTCGCCGTTTTTATCCGTGTAGGTGCGCACGTTACCCCACCTGTCGCCGTAGAAATCAGGACGATACGAAAAGCCGATATTGGGACGAATGGTGTGCCTGAGGCCGGAATATCCAAGTGCGGAAACAGGGAACAGGCCGTAAAACGTGGTGCTCATAGACATGGATGAGCTAAACTGTCTGAGGGCCACAAAGCCGGGCTCATACGTTACGTCCACTCCCGAAGAGTCTGCATTTAATGAGCGTCGCTCTGACTCCAGGTACCAATCCTCGGTGTAAGAGAGAGAAGGCGAAAGAGACAAGTTTACGTTTCCAATCAACGGGACACGGTTTACTGTAAAAGGGGCTGAAATCGGGATTCGATGCGACGCTTTAAAATCGAATTGCCTCGTATCTCCGGTGGCTCTCGTATAGTCTTCAGCCGAAATAAGTGCATCAAACCAGTTAATGTCGGCAGCGAGCGTGTCTCCTCTGGCTAAGAGCTCAGCGTCGTCCAGGGGCGAGAAATTGAACTGATTATTGACGTTCATGTTGTAGCTGACCGTAAGCTTGTCTCTGAACCCTTCTTTGCTTCCTGGTGCACGAGTCCTAGGAGCGATTGGTTTAAAACTACTTTGGGAAAAGCTTAGGCTCGGAAGCGTCATGGTCACCTGACCTGTGGAGAGCACTTGCCGTTGGTTCATCTGAACCGTCAAATTCCTCCCAGTCCAACGTTTGCTAAACTTGATGCTTGATTGCAGATCCTGCCGAATTCGGTCGTCATAGTTTTGGGATACTGCCTGCAAATAGGAAGACGATGAGATGTTTACGTTGGCATTGAATGACGCCGTTTGCCCGATCGTTTGGTTGTGCATCCAGCGAAAGGCGCTGGTCTGCCGAACGGAATAGTTCGGGTCGCCGGGTTCACCGTTCCTGAAACGGGCATAATCAACCATCAACTGACCATCAAATGAATACATCTTTCGATAACGGTACATGGACTTAGATTCCCAACTTCCGCGAGTCCAAAATCCACCCTGCAGCTGCAGATCCATGTATTCGTTCAAGGAAAAATACCAGCCCCAGTCTCTCAAATAAAACCCGAATTGATCTTCGCCATAGGTTGGAGGAAGGGGACCGCTGCGCCGCGAATCTTGGGCCGGCAAAAAACCGAACGGGAGCCACAATGGCGTCGGAATGTCGTACAAAAAGAGCTGGATCGGGCCCGTGTAAATCCACTTTTTGCCGACCATTTTCATCTTATTGGACCGAAGGGAATACGATGGGTCGTCGATACAAGAGCAGGTTGTATACAGACCATCCCGTATAAACAGGGTACTATCTTCGACCGCTTTTACTACGCCGGCACGAATAAATCCCTCCTCATACTTGGTTTGGGCTCCAACAATGCGCCCACGCTGGGTTTTAAGACTAAATGAAAGAGATTCTCCTAAAAAAGTATCTTCTCCCTGAACAATCTGGGGCTGTCCAACCCAACCCGTATCTGATCGGACTCCACGTGCATGGAGCTCTTCTTCTGCGAGCAAGAGGTCAATTTCGTGAGCCGTCAAGACAGATCCTTCGTACGAGACCTTTGCTTTTCCGTGCAACGTAGAGGTTCGAGACCCCGTTTTTAGCCTGAAAATGAGCGAATCGCTCGCGCTAAATTCAACAAGCCCAGTTAGGCCAGAATTAGATCCATTTTGAGGAAGGGGAGTAGCGGCGGTTTGCAGCGAATCGGGTAGGGTTCTTGTAGAATCTTGAACCACTTGGGCGTGCGCATTCAGCGAGCTACCAATAAACAGAGCAAAAAGTAGCGCGGTGTGACACAGCGTGAAGACGCACGCTTTCACCAAACGTGGCCGAACGAAAGGCCCGAATAGAAGGGTAGTAATCGAGTCTGAATTCGGCTCAATCAGTTGGATAACCTTGTTCGTCCAGGTGTTGAAATACTAGATGGCCCGCGCCCAACATACCTACGTCATTTCCACGGGTTTCCTGAACCACCTCAATGCCGCTTTGAAGAATGGGCGTTACGTAGTGGTTGAGCGTAGTCCGGGTTGAATTCAATATGTAATCGCCGGCAGCGGAAAGACCACCGCCTACAACAATCTTGCGAATATCAAGTAGGTTTACTGCAGATCCGAGAACACATCCTAATTTGTGACCAGCCCAGGCAAGGACGTCTTTGGCTCCTTCGTCGCCAAATTCAGCTGCATCAAACAACATCTTAGGTGTAATTCCTTGCAGGTCTTCGTCTGCCATTTGGTGCATTATCGAGTCTTTTTTGTTCATGAGTCGATACCTGGCATGCCGAGAAAGAAAACGCTGCCCCAGGTAGGCTTCAATTGCTCCTGCAACGCCGCTTCGGGCAAACGGTCCCTCGTAGTCTATCGTCATGTGTCCGATCTCTCCTGCGGCGCCGGTAGAGCCTCTGAAGATCTTATTGTCATAGATGATGGCTCCCCCGACCCCCGTGCCAAGCGTCACCATGATAAAAGAATCAAACCGATGCCCAACACCATAATGCGCAGAACCGAGGGCGGCTACATTCGCATCATTTTCTACTAGAGTAAGAAGGGGTTGCCCAACGCGTTCAGTCAACGAATTCCCCATGTGGATAGAACTCCACCCAGGAAAGTTGGGCGGACCCGAAACGGTGGTCCGATCCCAGTTAATAGCGCCTGGTGCTCCAATGCCAACTCCAACAATAGCTGCATTATCGGCCCGGAAGGAGGATATAAGATCCGCAATCCGATCCAATACCCGCTCGGGGCCTTCTTCGGCACGCGTTTCAACGCTTACTTCCTTAATTAGGCCATTGGTCTCGGAAACGAGTCCAGCTTTAATGGACGTTCCTCCAAGGTCAATACCAACTGCAACTCGATTATTTTTAGGCAACGTATTAAGGGTAAGGGTTTTCTACTTTGGAACGACGGGGTATACAGTTTCCCCTTCTTTACTCATATGATAGTCTTCTCGGGCAATACGCTCCACTTCATCATCTGAGAGGCGACGTGAGACTTTGTCATCTAATCGGCTTATTTCCTCTCGCAGTGTGCTGTTGGCTTTTTCAAGTTGCGACTTTTCCCGATGCAACTGGATGCGCATCATAAGACTGTACGAATCAAAAAAAACGAACCAAACGATGATGGCAACGCCGCTTGCAAAAAGCACAACGCGCTTAAAACGAACAAAAACGTCTCTTATCCGGTCCGATAGAGCCATTTTGAGGTAGAAAGCCGCAAACAAACGGCCAATTGTGAAACGAAGCTCGGTGGTTGAATTGAATTCAACCTGTCTGAAAAGTACAAAAAACGAGGCGCACTAGAAACGGAATGTTTTCATTCCAGGATACACTGCAGACAGCCCTAATTGTTCTTCCAGACGAAGCAGTTGATTGTACTTGGCCATTCTGTCGGACCTGCTAGCAGATCCGGTTTTAATCTGGCCAGAGTTTACTGCCACAGCCAAATCAGCAATCGTAGTGTCCTCGGTTTCGCCGGAACGATGAGAAATAATGGAGGTGTATCCATTCTTGTGAGCCATTTCAATGGCTGCGAGCGTTTCGGATAGCGTTCCAATCTGATTTAGTTTGATCAGGATGGAATTTGCACATCCCATATCAATTCCTTTTTGCAAAAAGCTGGTGTTGGTAACGAAGAGGTCGTCTCCCACTAACTGGACTTTACTTCCAATCTCGTCGGTCAAGTTTTTCCAACCAGTCCAGTCGTTTTCTGTCATGGCATCTTCAATTGAAATGATAGGGTATCGAGCAACCCAATCGGCCCAAAAAGCCACCATTTCATCGGACGTTCGAATTCTGTCAGGATCACTCTTCCAGAAGCAGTATCCGCCGTCTTTAGTCATTTCCGAGGAAGCTGGATCAAGGGCGATGTGAATGTCGTCGCCTGGAGTGTAACCGGCTGCTTCAATAGCCCTGAGAATGACTTCAATGGCCTCTTCATTTGAGCTTAGATTCGGTGCAAAGCCTCCTTCGTCGCCTACCGCTGTGTTCATGTTCCGATCATGAAGCACGGTTTTCAAATGGTGAAACACTTCAGAACCCATGCGTAGGGCCTCTGAAAATGAAGATGCACCTGTTGGCATAATCATAAACTCTTGCATGTCGACGCTATTGTCGGCATGACGGCCACCATTGATGATGTTCATCATCGGGACAGGGAGTTGCCTGGCACCAGCGCCTCCAATGTATCTGAAAAGAGGAAGGCCTGTTGCACTGGCGGCAGCATTCGCTACAGCTAGACTGACACCTAAAATGGCGTTTGCGCCCAAATTGCTTTTGTTATGGGTGCCATCTAGTTCGATCATATGCTGATCGATATCGATTTGGTCGAGAACAAAAAACCCTTCAAGTTCTGGAGCTATTACATCGTTTACGTTCTCAACAGCCTTCTCGACGCCCTTTCCCATATAGCGCGATTTATCGCCATCACGTAATTCAACGGCTTCATTCTCGCCCGTAGAGGCTCCGCTTGGAACGGCAGCACGGCCAAAGTGACCGTCGTCTGTGATAACTTCCACCTCAATTGTGGGATTGCCGCGGCTATCAAATATTTGGCGAGCATGAATGTCGGAAATGAGAGACATAATGATATAGGTTGGTCAGGAGATGTGTCTAGTAGGCTTTAAGGTCGTCAAGGCGCTAAAGATTGCCAATAGGTACCCTCTGTTTTCGCACGGTTTTCGAGGGAGACTATCAGCGAATCCGTTGCTCTCCCCAACGTGTAGATGAGGGCCCAAAAAAAGGGGGCTGTGTTTTGTCAAACACAGCCCCCTTTAGCCAAAACTCAACTCGAATCAGGACTACTTAGCGAACAGTAGTCGATTCGCCAATCCAAGTGTAGCAACCATAATCGATGGCAAAGCGGTCGCCAGGATTCCAGTTTTTGAAAAACTTATCTTCGGCAGTCGGGAAGAACTTCCGGATGTTATTGACTCGCTGGCGAGCCTGGTTTTTCAACGCATCCATGTTCGTAGCCGCTGCTGCGCGGTCAAAGTAGTCTGCTGCAAGCCAATAAACGGCTCTATCCTCACGCTCGAATGACCCGCAACCCTGTACTGCAGTTACATAGAGGTCACCAATTGCAATCAGAGCCTGCACGTAAGATGCGTCAGCTTTCAATGACTGACTAAACTGAGTCCTTGCATTCGCCAATCGGCCTTCTTGCTGGTGAGCAATTCCCAAGTTGAAGTACACTTCTTTAGCCGCATCGGCTCCGCCTGGCATATCCAACGATCTTTTGTACAAATCAATGGCTTCTTCGGTATCGCCGTCATCCAATCGCATTTTTGCAACGGTGCGGTACAAACGCGGGGTTGGGCTTGACTGCAATACTGATTCTGCTAGGACGTAGGCGCGGTCGCGCATTTTCTCATCCATATAAAGCTGTAACAGCTCAGCTTTAAGGTCCGAGTCGTCTGGGTTTTTCTCAACTTTACTTTCTAAGAAGCTGATACGTTCACCAGGAGAAGTGAACAACTGGCCTCTCCAAGACTCAATGGTAGACAATACTTCAGCGTTTCCAGCAAACTCAATCTCTACACGGTCCATAAAGTCAACAGCATCAGACTTATTGTCTTTCGACACCATATCGTAAATGATATAATTGATATAGTAATTCTGAAGCTGAGTATGGTCAATGTTATATGCATCCATATAAACGCTTCCTACAGTTCCCTGAAGGTCAGGCATTTCTTCTGCATGTGACTGAATGAAGCGACCCTTGTTAAAAGTCCACTCATACAATTCAAATGAGATGTCTGCCTCTGTCATAGCAGCAGGGGAAATTTCGTAGTAGACCAAGGCGCTGTCTAGCAAGCTCCTGCGAACGGCTGCATCTTCAGAAGCCATAGCCATTCCTTCAAAAAGCTCGACAGTTCGCTTAAAGTTGCGATCTGATTTGGTTGGATACGCAGGTGCGCAACGCAGAATCCAGCGTAGATAGGGCAGGGCAGAATCATAACTTCCGTTCTTGAAGTCTTCAGCATACAAACTGTAGTTCATAGGAACGTCATCTTCATTGCACTCGCCAACCTGAGCAAATGCTGAGTTAACTGAGGCCATCATGGCCCATGCAGAGCCCAGCAGCATTAGGCTGAACAGTGTGACGGAATATTTTGAAAAGCGATTATACATGGTACCGGAGTTTTAGCAGTACTTAAATGACATCCGTTTAAGGAGTGGATGCCACATAATTGTAGACAGAATACAAAGATTAAACGATCCTAACCCAGAGGCGGGCGCTCAAACCAACGCTCACCAAAATTTAGGTTGAGACCAAATCGAATGTATCGATCTTGGATGAGGCCGTTCGAAGTAGTCCCTCTTTGGCCCACATCGATATTAAAATCAATTGTCGTGCCAGGAATGAGGGAAGGTAGGCTAAGCCCTCCAGTAACACCTATAGTGCGTATTTTTTCATTCGGATCGGGCGAGATATAGGACTGTTCCGTATACAATCCAAGACGGTATGCGATACGAGAGGACCAGGAAGCAAACGGACGGCGAGCTGCAGGCCAGAATTCAGCTCCAGCAGAAACGCGAATTCTATTTGATGTATTCGGTGATCCGGTCGCATCGAATCCCGCAAAGTTGAAGTCACTTTCAAGTGCAGACCAGTTTTCGAAGTCGAGGTCACCCACAATTGTCCATTTGGGAACTGGTTGATAGGCCAGCCCAAGACCGAAGCCAAGAGGAAGTTTCACCGTCCCATCAGTAGACGTACCCAAGGTATCACGATCAACGCTGTTTACGAGAGCACGAGTCCTCGTTCCTTTAAGCGTGGTTGGGAGGTGAAACGTACCAGCTACGACCAAGCCTTGATCGCTTGGCATATTTGGAACGACATATCTAAATCCTAAAACGCCTGAGACCCCACTCAACCTGGTCGAACTAACAACCGAACGGTCCGTGAACGAAGCGGAATTAAAGAGTGTCTGCTGAAAATCTTCCAAAATCCCAAAAATGACATCAATGCTTGCACCCACATGCAAATTCGAATTGTATCGGTGCCCAATTCCTGCGGAAAGGCTCTGAAGCCCTCCATTTCCCTTAAAACTAGTCCGAACGGGAGTTGCAATATCTGAGTCAGGGTCTGAGTTTAACTGATCTTCAACATCAACCCGGTAGTTCACCCTGGTGTAAGGAGCAAAAGAAAGACCAATTCCTGTTTGGGCTGCCTTGATTGGGAATCCAAAGTTAATTCCCGACAGGGATCCGCTTGCCAAACGACCGCTTTCTGCTCCGGTAGCAGAAGCCGTAATTGATTCATAGGTCAATCCACCCGAGAAACGAGTCAGATATTGATCGCTATATGCAGCTGGATTTGACGTGTTCAGGTATTGATTTGAATTCAACGCATACCCGCCACCGCCCATGGCCTGATTCTTGGATGACGAAAACGACTGCCGAAGACCAAGTCCAAATCTCGAATATATTGAACCGTCGTTTTGGCTCTGAGCTACGGCTTCATTAGAAAAGCCCACGACTAGAAGTGCAATCAGAACTGCAAAGGTCAGAAAACTCTGACTAGACGTCCGATTTGCTGTATGATTTTTCATAAGGCTCAATTAATGGACGTAAAGGTGATAATTGCTCGCGGTCCAAGCTCACTAGGAAGTCCGCGCTTGAAGGCCAAAACGTCCACCGTGCTAGACTCACGCGGGAAATAAAGTTCAAATCTATCCAATCCCGAGTCTCCCAGATTTTCACTCTGAAGAATGTTGGTTAACGTTGCAGAATCAAAGGATAGTGAGCCGTCCAGATTGATATCCGCTGTAACGACATTCAGCCTAGTCTCGTTGTCGATTGCAACGGCCCTCAAGCCTACCCGAACAATACCCGGTCTCTTAAACTCGGGACCGTAAAGACCGCTTACGTCTGCGCTATTAAGGCGGATAATGGACCGGTGAATAGCAGCTTCACCAAATTCGGAAGGTTGAAGTGGGAATTTAACAGAAAGAGTCTCTGCAGCGCCGTCGCGTAATATGATGAATTCAGTATTTGCCGTGTCATCCTTAAAGCTGGAGGCCGATAATACTTTCGACATCGAAAAATTAACCGTATCACCGGGCACGGAGGAAGCCCTCATTGAGGACCCACTAAAGTGAACGCCTAGTACTGCATTTCCTTGGGTGGCCTGCAGCGCAAACCCATGAAAGTCGTCTACAAATGTTGTACTTCGAAGCGCAGTATCGTGCTGGGTGATCCAGGACTGCGGTAGCGGCACATGGACTGTCTTCGACGCAGGCATCAGAGTCGCAGTTGTAACAAGCGTCTGTGCCACCAAAAACGTGTCTGACCGGACATCCGAAGAGTTCCAGGACTCATCTACTTCGTACAGATTAAACGTAAGAGGCTTCGTTGTGTCGCCATAGACGTAATCGACATTGAACTCTAGATCGGCAAACGTTACAGGTGCAGCCCGAAAAGCAGAACCTACGTTTGTGCCGTTAATAAAGTCCATGTATCCAATCATGAAAAAAGAGCCGACTACCGGGTCGTTCACTTTTCCAAAAAGGGACCGAAATGCGCCTTCAGTGGTGGTTCCGCCAGTAATGTCGCCTAATCCGGAAGTTTCAGCGAGAGTCGAGCCCACTGCACGCACCTCCGTGGCTCCAGATTGCGGATCGACTAATTCCAGCCCAATAGATGAGGGATCGTCGCAGGCGGAAATCGAGATGAGGCAAACAGCAACGACACAAAGTCGTTTGAATCTCAAAAATGGGTTAAACATCCAACAGATTGAATAGGGGATAAAGTCTTTTTAACTCAACGACTGAAACCGTACCGTTCGTATGAGTAACTGAAAAACAGTTTTGATTTGAAAAACGTCGGTCACTGAATTACTAGCCTTTTGGAATGCCCCTCGTGTAGTTCAGGTTTCTCAGAAAAAGGGCATTTCGACGCGTATTCGTCAAAAGGTCGATTACACGGTCTATTACACAGTGACTCCGCTGAGGACGCTTTCGTACAAAGCGGCTGCTTCATCCATTTCAAGTTCGGGGTCACCTGAAAACGAAGCACCTGTTGCTGAATCCTTCATTGAAGCAGGGAAAATACTCGCATCTGAGAATCGCATGCCTGCATCAATTGGAGAGCCGCCAATCAGATCGGGATGTCTTGCCATGCTCAGATTTGCAAAGGTGTTCTCAGTAAATCGAAGATCAAAATCTACCATTTCAGGTGTGTAAACGATCTTGGAGTCTTTAAACAGCTCATCTTCGCCGAATTCCGTTCTTAGGACGTAAGGCACCATTCCGCTCAACCAGCCAAACGCATGTACCAAATCTGGTTGCCAGCCCAAATTCCGGATGGTTCGGATAACACTACGAGCATAAAAAGCCGACCGCTCCAGGTTATCCTCGAAATAGTTACCCTGCTTGTCAGCAAAAATGCCCTTTCGTTTGAAGTAAAAAGCATTGTCCATAAAATAGACTTGAAGACGAATACCAGGAATAGAAGCCACCTTGACACGCAACGTCTCCGTTCGATCTCCTAAGGTGATTTCACTTCCGGATAATCGAATTACTTCATGTAGACGGTTTCTTCGTTCACTCACTGTGCCGTATCGAGGCATCATGATGCGAGTTTCAAAACGACCCGATTCATGCAACGATTCTGGCAGGCTTCGAACTAATTTTGAAAGCTCTGATGTGCTTGAAAAGGGAGCAACTTCACCAGTGATAAACAGAATCCTCATCGCGTTGGCCATACCTGAGTCACAATTGTAAACGGGCGAATGTCAATCTAACGCGGTAGTAAAGAGAGCATAAAGCATTGCGACACAACCACTTAGGTTTTCCAGAGCAATCAATTGGATTGCTCTATACTGTCTTGCTCTTACACCTTCACTTCCCGGTTGAGTGGTGTTTAACGTCTTTGGGGAAGATTATTTGGCGGAATTGGCTCCCACAAAGACGGAACCCTAAAGTTACCAATATGTCTTTGTTTTTTCAAGACTAGTGGGTAACTCATTGGAGATAAACCTCGTTCTGCTTTTGATCGGTTCAATTCTTCAGCTCATATTAGGCGAAAAGAACCTGTCCATTTCTCAGAAGTAGGACTACGCATGAGTAACGAAATGCCCCATACGGAAGAGCCTAGCACGAAAACACCACAAAATGGCGTGGTACTTTTTGATGGAGTCTGCAATTTTTGCAACTCGAGTATCAACTTTGTTATGGATCGAGACCCATCGTGTTTTTTTAAATTCGGGGCATTGCAGTCAGAGGAAGGAATATTGCTGCTAAAAAATGCGGGCTACCAAAGTGAATACTTGGATTCAGTTCTGCTCTTGCAAGATGGACACGTTTATCGTGACTCTGAGGCAGCCCTTCGAATCACTCGGAAAATGACAGGCCTGTGGCCATTGATGTTCGGTTTTATCATTATCCCTCGAGTAATTCGCGACGCAGTCTACAATTGGATCGCGAGAAACCGGTATCGCTGGTTTGGTAAAATGGACTCTTGCAGGATGCCCACCCCCGAAATTCGATCTCGTTTTATTTAGACACCGTTTCCGCCAGGTATTTTAACACGTTAAACGGTCAGTCTATTCGTTTTGTACGCCTGACGTTTCTTGCTGCAGCAGCTCAAAATATCGACGGATCAATGCTTGATAATCAGTTGAATACCCGGTTTCAAGCGCTCTTATCAAGTCTTTTCGCAGTCGCTCTAAACGCTCAGAAGGAGGGAGGTCTGCTGGGCTTGCTCTCAGAATTTCTTCAGCAGATTTGCCTTCTCGCTTGTTGTCTTTTCCACGCTCTTGCATTGATCTGGAAGCCTCCAAGAGCTTAGTCAAAATTTGCTCTTGCCTCTCAACAGTCCTTCTTGAGACCCTGTTTTCCTGCAATTCCTCAATGGATTCCATCATTTGATCCGCAATGCGATTTAGGTCTCCAAGTACTTTATTACGCGCACTTCGGTCTCGCGACATCTGCCGAAGGTCACCCCGCATTTTTTCCTGCTGACTGCCAAGCTGTTTTAGTCGCTCCATCATGTCGTTCGTCAGTCGCGAGCCTTGCATATCGTTTAGCAGTTGTTGAATCTGCTGGTTTATTTGCTGCTGTTGTTGGCCCATTTGCTGCAGCTGTTCCATCATTTGCTCCATGGACTGGTTGCTTTGTCCAGCACCGGAGCCGTTCATTTGTTGGTTAAGCAGTTCAGACAACATGAGAGCCAACTCATTGAGATTGGTCATGGCTCCCTTTTGATAGCCACTCGCTCTTCTGCCGGCTCTTTCTGTTAGGGCAGCTGTCGCTTCAGACATTTCTCTAAGGCCATCCCCTGCGCGCTGTTGAATGTCGCGGGTCATTTGGGGGATTTCCCGTGCAATTTGTTGCAGGGAATCAGAAACAATGGTTAGTCCTTCTGTAAGTTGAACCTGCTTTTGAGCTGCACCACGGAGCAACGGAGACTCAGAGGTCAAATCGACAACTTCTAAGCGAAGCAGCTCCTGCTCCTTAGATAGCGTCAATACATCTTCAAGAGCAGCTCTGATAGCAGCAATATTTAGCTGCATCTGGGCTCCTTGCATGCTCATTTGCATCTGGTCCATCTGGGCAGACAATTGACTGAGTTGTTGAGACATTTCTTGCTGGCCCTCTTTGGCCTCTTGCAATTCATTCTCCTTCAATTGCTCAGCATTCTGGTTCATTTCTTGAGACATCTGCTGATCCTGAGTGTCTTCCAAGAGGTCTTGCATTTGCTCAGATGGAGCCTTCTTGAGGTCTTTCATTCGTTCTCGGACCTCTTCTATCTTTTCTTCCAGCTTTTTCATCTCTTCCGCAGCCATTTCTTGCTGCTTGGCCAGATCTTCGTTCTTTTCTCCTGGTTGCTGGTTTTCTCCGCTTGAATCCTCCGCTTCTTTTTGCTCGTTCTCCAGCTTTGCTGTTTCCTCTGCTAACTTGTCTTCCGTTTCAGCTAGATCCTCAGCTCGTTTTTCGATTTCCTCCATATCCTGCTGGACACGGAATTGCTTGAAGAGATCAAGGGTGCGTTCTAGCCGCTCTTGATACATGTCCTCTGAGAACTCAAACTTTTCCAGCGCCTCTTGCATCTGGTTTAAGTCCATGTTCTCCACCGCGCTTTGCAACTGCTTCAGCGCATCCATGAGCTCGGGTGTTTTGACTTCTTCAACAACTTCTTGGAGCTGCTCGAACATATCCATAGTGTCCTCAGACACCAAATCATTTTGGCTCATTTGCTCAGCCAGTTCTTCCATCTGAGCGGATAGTTGATCGACTGTGCTTTCTAGGTCCTCTTGTTTTTGCTGCAGTTGTTCGAGCATGCGTTCATCTTGCCAATCTGCCTCCGGCTTCTGTTGCAGCTCATCCTTTAGCTCTTGGAACTGTTCACGCGCCTCATTTGCCTTCTCGAGCAACTCTTCGATCGAGTTCTCCGTCGTGTCTTTCGTCTCGTCTAAACTTTCGTATTGCTCCGAAATGGAGGGCATTCGGACCCGCTGAATTCGAGATTGAGCCGTTTTAAATCCAGAAACAGAATCGTTGTCTCGCACCTCGATGTAGTACTCAATAACATCCCCAGGAACGGGGTCGAGCCTGCTTTGAAGCCTGAGGTCCCAGTCAAAAGGGATTTCTTGATCGAGCAATCTTATGTTTTCAATAGGGATATCGATCGTCGAAAAAACCTCGGATGTTTCGCCGAAACGGCTTTCAGAGACTCTATAGTTCAACCTCAGGTCCTTAAATCCAAAATCGTCCGTGATTTGTGCTAGTATGCCAATTTGGAAGGATTCAGGAATATCTACGAGCGAGGCAGGGCTTAAAATGGTGACTGATGGGGAGGTATCAGCCATGGTTTCAATGGTGTAGGAAATCGGGTCGATATTAACGATCCCGTCCGAAGTCCTCAAGCTAATTCGGTAGGAGTCAGCTCGCTGTACCACAAAGCGGGTGCTACCCGTAAATCCGGACAAGTCTATGGGAATGGACCGAGTGCTCTCGAAATCGAGTTGACCTTCGGACGCGGAAGCTCCTGACAACTTGAATGAGAGCGACGCCGAGGAGCCAACCAAAGCCGAAAAATCTCCAATATTTGGATCCAATTGGCGAGGCGGGATCCCGGTGTAGGCAGGATACGTGAGCAGCACTGAAAACTCCTGAACCAGAGGCCGTTCAACAATAGTTACCGAGTACCACTGAGAAGTGACTTCTGTCGAAGAAACACGATACCTGAACGGCTGTCGAATATTCTGGTACGTGTGCGTAAGCGTCTTTGATGAGTCTGCATCCAAATTAACGAATCGAGACCTCAATTCGCCTTCCACAATGGTTTCCAACACGGGCGTTTCCCTGGGATAGGTGGTCCCCACGACGCGAATGCGAACGTCGACAGATTCACCAATGATAACTTCCGTATTTCCCGGCAAGACTGAAAAAGAAAAAGGTGATGGGCGCTCGAATGTTGTGTTTGGATTGAGAACGCGGTTGGTCGCTGAGAGAAAAGAATTTGGAGCAGCAATTAGAAGTAAAAACAGCACTAGGACAGGAATTCCAGAAAGTCTGCCCAGCGGGCGAAGTTCAGACCACCGTGTTCCTTTTTCAAATGGGACATCACGCATGGGCTCTCCGAGCTTCTGAACAGCCATATCTACGAATGGCTCGGGCGAGTTACTGTGACGACCCTCGGAAAGCTGGAGGAAGTTGAGCAATGTATCTCCAATTTCGGGGAACTGCCTGCCAATTAATTTTGCGAGTTGAGTCTCATTCCCTTTGTTAAACCATGCTGAGTGCCGAATTGCGGGCCACGCAACAAACCAAGTGAGAACGAAAAGAAGAGTTACAAATGAAACGGAGACGAGAAGCCACTTGGCAAACGGCGCCAACCAAAACAAACTCTCAATTCCAGCGAGAATACTCCACAAAAGGGCAAGGGTGCCACATAATAGAACAAGTCCTTTGACCACATTCACTTGAATAAGTCTTCGGCGCGCAGCTCGAAGTTTGCGTTGAATGAATGCGATGAGTTGTAAGGAGTGGCTACTCATGTGGCTCTATTTGAAGAGAGAAAGAAGGTCGAACAGGTCTACAACACAGTTAGCTTCATAGTTTCAGGTAAATATGGCAAAAGAGGCTCCCGTCCTCACCGTATCAACGTGTTTTGGACCGCGGAATCTAGCTAGATACCTAGGTTAAACGAGGGTAGCCGGTGCTCAACCGAATCAATCCTGTATAAAACGCATTATTATTCTATTAATTGCTTGAGTTTGGGTCCAATCAAGGACTTTAAAGTTGTAACAACTGCAATCTGATATTAGGTTACGGGCGGACGATTAAATGAAAATCAGAGGACTGAATAA
>JABMOI010000144.1 GCA_013204185.1 bacterium
TCCACCGGCTTTGGGCTTGGAACGAGGTTGTTCTAGCGGAGCGATATCGAGATGTTTTCCGCACACCCATACTTTCTTCAACTCCAATAAGACTTCGAAAGGCATGCCTTTGGGCAGGTCCACCAAGGTGTGATCGTCCTGAATCTCAATGTGACCAATATATTGTGAGTCCAGACCCGCTTCGTTCGCAATAGCGCCGACAATATTGCCTGGTTTCACGTCGTTGTCGTAACCCACTTCAATGCGGTAACGCTCCATTCCTCTTCCTGGGCGCCCGCCTTTACGACGGCCCGATTCGTTCTCGCGAGGTCCTTCTTTGAACTCGTCTCTACGGCCTCTTCCCCCATCGGATGAAGACTCCCGACGGTTTCCACGCTCAGACGAACCACGATCGGAGGAACCACGATCAGACGATCCACGGCTATTATCGCGGTCGTTCCGACCACTTCGTTCTGCCTGCCGTTTTTCTTTCGCCATCACCAAATCCCGATCGCCAATGGCCATCTTGGAAAGTGCGGCGGCAATTTCAATCGCCGGAATATTGTGTTCGGCCTGATACGACTCCAACAAACTTCGCATGAAGTCCAATTCCTCCGAAGCCAAGGTATCGCTAATGGCTTGTTTGAAATCTGAAATTCGCTTGTTGCTTACCATTTCGACGGTAGGCAATTCTAGCCGCTCAATTTTCTGACGAGTTGCCCTTTCAATGTTAGCCAACATGCCGCGTTCTCGAGGGGCAACAAATAAAATGGCATCTCCTTCCTTGCCAGCACGGCCGGTACGTCCGATTCGATGTATGTAAGATTCTGTTCCGTTTGGAATGTCGTAATTCACAACGTGTGAAATCCTTTCAACATCCAATCCACGAGCAGCAACATCAGTAGCTATCAGAATATCGAGCTGGCCATTTTTAAGGCGATTAATCATTTGCTCGCGTTGACTTTGCGCCATATCTCCGTTCAGCGGCGCACACGCATACCCTCTAGCTTCTAGCTTATTGGCCAATTCAGCCGTAGCTACTCGCGTACGGACAAAAATGAGCATGGCATCGAAGGGTTCAACCTCCAAAATCCGCGTTAGCGCGTCTAATTTGTGCAAGCCACTGACTTGCCAATACCGCTGCCGAATGGTTGCTGCAGTGGCCGTTTTGGTTGTAATCGAGACTTCTTGTGGATCTCGAAGATGTTTACGCGCAATACGTTGAATTTCTTTGGGCATGGTAGCTGAAAACAGCGCCATTTGCCGTTGGTCTGGGATCTGCTCCAGTACCCATTCCACATCATCAATAAAGCCCATCCGAAGCATTTCGTCTGCTTCGTCTAGAACCAGAGCCTGAAGGCCGTCCAGTTTCAGGGTGCCCTTACGCATGTGGTCCATAACTCGCCCAGGCGTACCAACAACCACATGCACTCCTCTTCGGAGCTGACGAAGCTGTCCCGAGTAATCCTGACCGCCATAAATAGGTAGCACATGAAATCCCTTCATGTGGGAAGCGTACTTCAAAAACGCCTCAGAAACCTGAATCGCCAGCTCACGCGTTGGCGCAAGAACCATAACTTGAACTTGCGCTTTTGATACGTCAATCCTGGATAGAAGCGGCAATGCGAACGCAGCCGTTTTTCCCGTTCCGGTAGGGGCGCGTCCGATCAAATCCAGTCCCGCCAACAAGGGAGGGATGGCTTGAGCTTGGATTGGAGATGGGGATTCGTACCCAATGGCTTCAATCGCGGACAATAATTCCGGCGCCAAATTCAGGTCGCGGAAGGTGATATCGGAGGTGATTGACTCGTGGTTTTCGTCAATACCTTCGGGGCGGGGGTCTTTTTTACTGGTCATAACCAGAAATATACCGCGATTCTCTTTGCTCCCTACTATGTCAGAAAAGAAGAATCAGCAGAAAGTAAGCCTGCTTAGCTCGATTTCTTGACGAACTTGGTTATCAAAACAATCTGCTGGCCATTGACCTTGCCTTCGATGTGCTCCGGATTATCGGGTACCAAAGAAATACCCCGAACGGCCGTGCCTCTTTTGGCTGTAAAGCCTCCGCCTTTCACATTGAGGTCTTTAATAAGGGTCACTGTGTCCCCATTTTCCAACAGCACTCCGTTGCTATCCACGTGTCGGATTTGCTCACCTTCCGCTTCTGATTCCCCAGTTGCTTTGGCCCAAGTAAGCGTTTCTGGGTCTAAGTACATCATGTCGAGCAATCCTTGGGGCCATCCTTCACCGCGAAGCCTCATGAGCATCCGCCA
>JABMOI010000145.1 GCA_013204185.1 bacterium
AGGGTACCGAGGGTTCGAATCCCTCCTCCTCCGCAAAGCAACAGATGGCCCCGCTTACGAAAGTAAGCGGGGTTTTTTGTTTGGAGCCCGTCAAGCTTGCTTGAAAGGGGGACAAACAAAAAACCCCAAGCTCGCGAAGCGAGCCGGGGCCATGATCTTGGTTTGACGCTCCCCACTTGGGCTGTTGGAGCGCGCAGCGCGACAAAATCCCTCCTCCGAATTGCCACAGAGGCTCGAAGCGAGTCGGGGCCATGACCTTGCTTTCGGAGAGTACCCTCACTGGGTCACGAGCTACCGCCGGAATCCAGTGCCGGCTTCGCTGTGCCCCTTGCCTCTTCTTTGTTGGGTGAGCCGGTAACGTCCGGTTCTGCCTCCTCCGCTTCTTCCGCTGAATCACTCGTCAGCAACCCAAGCATCATGAACACCGCAGTCAGAAGGATGACCTGAATGATAAGCGAGTTGTTCACAAAGGAGATGGATTGAGTGCTGCCTATAGACAAAAACAACAGGATTGAAATCAAACCGCGAGGAGCAATAAACAACAGGGGCCGAAGGGGCAAACCCGATAAGAGAAGCTGCACTGCTCGAATCGCCACAATGGCAACCACAATTAATAGCGCCCAGGATAAGGTCTGCGTATTCAGCACTTCAGACGTTTCAATTAGGAAACCGAAGAGAAGAAAAAACAGGGCGCGTATCAAAAAAGCCCCCTCAATGGTCAATTCCTTGAACTTCTCAATCTCCTCAAGTAGCCCATCAGGCCTAAATCGTTGTATCACCTTCAGGTGCTTTAACCCACTTAGATTGCCCAGAAACAGCCCGAAAAGCAGTATGAAGATGAGGGCAGGTAAGTGATAGTACTTCGCGGTTTCATAGATCAGAATGACCATCAAGATGATGGGAATGAACTTGATATGGTGTTCAATATTGTTGAGCAAATAGGAAAGCCCAAGAATCGCTACAATTGAGACCACGAGAATGACAACGAGCTGGATTGTGAATACCCCTACCGATTGTCCATTAATCACCTCATTGAATGCTAGGAAATTAAAGATCAACACGCCCAGAATGTCGGACAGGCTACTTTCATAAATCACAAATTCCTTTTCCTGGGACGCTAAATTCCGCACGCTAGGGATGGCAATCGAACTACTGATAACACTCAGCGGAATGGCATTCAACAAGCTGTCCCGAAAGCCAAAGTGCCCAAAATGGTTGAACAGATAGGCGAACAGAAACGCAAGTATTAGAATGGGTAGCAAAGCGCCAAAAAAGGAGCTGACAATTAGCCCGTACTTCGTTTTGTCCAGCCTAAGCTCCAGCGAGCCTTCAAGCACGATTAAAATTAAGCCCAGAGAGCCCAGTACGGGCAAAAAGGTTGAAAAATCTGGAAGACTGACATCAACATAGGTGGTCAGCAGTTTTACAGTCCAGCCTAGTAAGAGCAACAAGATTACGGAGGGAATCTTAGTGTGAGCAGCAGTCAGGTCAAAAACGTAGGCAAAGAGCAGGAGAACGCAAAAAGTAATAATGATTGTTATGGACATAGATCACAGAATGTAAAATGGGATGAAGCAGCCATAACAAAAAGCACGAGGGCCTAGGCCAGAGAAACTCCGAATAGATATCCCACTGTCGCCGTGAGTCCCATGGCAACGGTACCCCAGAACGTAATTCGGACAACGGCCTTTGCGATACTTGAGCCGCCAGCCTTCGCCGCCAAGGCGCCCAAAACACTCAAAAAGAAAATGCCAAATCCGTAGAGAGAATACTCTACAAAAGACAACGGCACAAAAAGAACCACCAATAGCGGCAGGATGCCGCCCACAGTAAACGAGGCTCCAGAGGCAAATGCAGCCTGAATGGGTTTCGCTTTGGAAATGTCATTCAGCCCCAGTTCATCCCGAATATGTGCACCCAGAGCATCGTGGTTGGTCAGCTCCTGTGCTACGACCATTGCCGTTTCCTTTTTGAGGCCCCTCTGTTCGTAGATTTCAGCAAGACGTTGAAGCTCTAGCTCCGGCATGTCCTCTAGCTCCTTCTGTTCTCGAAGAATATCTGCGCCTTCTACATCGGTTTGAGAACTAACCGACACATATTCACCTGCTGCCATGGATAAGGCTCCTGCAACGAGGCCTGCAACCGTCGCCAAAATAACGGGCTCCCGTGCCACACTTGCCGCAGCAACGCCAATGGCTAAACTGGCGGTAGACAAAATCCCATCGTTGGCCCCCAAGACGGCAGCTCGTAACCAATTGCTGCGCTGAACATAATGGGTGGCTAGGTAGTCATTCGTCGGAGTTGTCACTGTTTTTTCTGTTGATACACTCGGCATCTGCGAATCCTATTTTGTCTGTTTCAGTGCCTGGTTGGGTGATCTTGGGAACTCGTCTTACATCGTTTAATCATTATACGGTTATTCCGGGTCGGTAGTCGCTACCCGACTTTGCCCAATTGTAATTACGATCTAAATCGGCTAAAATCTAACGTTTGGCGTATCGACTTCGTTGCTGGCAGAATGGTCGCCTTAACCTCAATGAGCCCACACTCCAACGCTTCACTTCATTACTTAAAGCCCACCATGACATTGACAAGAAAAGGATACGACCTCACATTCAACCACCAAGATCAACGCATTTCATATAACGACGTTGGGGAGGGCGAGGTACCGGTTATTTTTCTGCATGGCTATCCGTTCAACAAATCGACGTGGAATCAGCAAGTAGAATATCTCAAGGCCTCAAACCGTGTCATTGCGATGGATATGCGCGGTTTTGGGAATACGAGTGGTGAAAACACCACCCTCAGTATTGATCTCTTTGCGGATGATGTAATCGGGTTGATGGACCATCTTTCGGTTGAAACGGCAATTATATGCGGACTTTCAATGGGCGGATATATTGCACTCAATGCGCAGAAACGATACCCTAGCCGCTTTGAGGCCATGATCCTCTGCGATACCCAATGCGGCGCAGATTCGGCTGAAGGAAAGCAAAAGCGCTACGACACCATTGATACGATTGAATCTGGGGGAGCCAAAGAATTCAAGGAAGGATTTGTCCAAAAAGTGTTTTGCGAGCACTCCCTAACTCACAAAAAGGACTTGGTTGAGGCGCTAGCCACGGTTGTTTCTTCAACCTCGCAGCAGGCCCTCACGGCTGGCCTAGTGGCGCTGGCCGAACGAACTGAGTCGTGCTCAACACTGGCTGATATTGCCATCCCAACACTGATCTTGTGCGGTAGAGAAGACGCACTAACTCCGGTGGCTCTATCGATTTTCATGTACGAACAAATTGAAGGTTCGATGCTACATGTTATTGAAAATGCAGGGCACGTCTCAAATCTGGAGCAACCCGACGAATTTAATCTGCTTCTTAAAGAGTTTGTAGCCGGAATAGCCTAGGTTTTCTGAATTCGTATTCTGGCACCTAAATCTACCCTTGATTCATCGAGGTCCAGAGGCCGATATTCAGCTTGGAACGGAGGAGGGGGCGGAAGAGATTGTAACAGCATCAGATTAACATGTCCCGAATCACTCAACTCGTGCTCCTTTCATCTTCCGCAAAGTCATTTCGACCGGGGCGGGTTATTGCGCTCGCGATTGGACTTTTCTTTTGTATGGCCGGTTCTGCACTAGGTCGTCAACAAACCGAGCATTTTTGGTTTAATAGTGAACGTGCCGGACTTTCAAGCAGTCAAATCGATTCATTGCGGCGGGTTTTGACGGATGCAACACAAAGTGGTCTGGACGAATCAAAAGTCAATTACGTAACCGCCCAGATAGCTTTAGAAGAAGGCGACCTTAAAAACTCCGCCCGGGCAATAGCGAAAGCACTGCAGCAGAACCCCGAAAACATTTCCTATTTAGAGCAACAGCTGGAATCTGGTTTTGCAAACGAGTTGATCGCGTTAAGAAGCACTTATACGCGTAGGACGGTCAAAAAAATCCTGAGCCTAGACAGTCTCAACGCGTTGGCCCACTATCACGCAGGACAATTTGCAATGAAAGAGTGGGCTGAGTTCCGGGAAGGGCTTTCTTACAAGGCTGAACTCGGTGTGGATATTCGAGATCCGTTCGATATTGATCGTATCGAAGCCACGGGAGGGTTTATCGTGCCTGTGCATACCGAGTCAGTCAGCAGAAGGGAGGAGGCGGTAGAGCACTATTGGGCAGCATTGGCAAGTAGCCCTCGCGACAAGCGCACAGCTTTGGACTTGGCGACCTTATTCATTGTCGATAACGATCTTGACGGATTGGAAAGGTTGGTCAATTGGTGGCAAGACTATTCTGTTGAGGATGAATACGCGCAGTTTGTTGAAGGCTACCTATACCATCGCCAATCGGAGTTCGACTTAGCGGCAGACTATTTTGAACAGGCCCTTGAGTTGATTCCCGCCGATTTAAGGCGAGTGTATTCAGACCCCGGGTTAGTTGAACGAGTCACCGAGGATGCCCGAAAGGAAGAGAGTTTTCAAGCGTTTTGGAGCTCCAAAGACGTGAGAATGCTGACGGAAGAAAATGAACGCTGGTTAGAACATATCTCTCGTATTGTTTATTCAGAGTTGGCATTTAAAGACTGGAGCTCGGGAGGCTCGGGACTACATACGGAAAGGGGAAATATGTATGTCAGATATGGAGTGCCAGAAAAGGAATTTCATCTGTTCCAAAATATTTACCTGGAAGCATCGGCAAACGAACAAGCTAAAGTAAACGCGTTTCACGTATTTCAATACGATACAGGTCGGTTTGTGTTTATTAGGACGCCCATGTCACTGGCAAATGACCTTATTTTGTATTCACCTCCAGCTACATTCTACAGTAGTGGTGCCTCTACGGGTACAGACTTAGATTTTGTTATTTCCACGAGGGAAAAGATCAGAGAAAAGCCGGAGTCCCACGACTTTGCGTCAAACAGTACCCGCGTCCAATTCCCATACTTTGTGTCCCGATTCCGATCGGAAACCAATCCAGATGAAGTAGATCTGCTGGTCTCACTGGGCATTCCCGTTGCCGGTAAGCCTGAATCGGGGAACCTTCGAAATCAGTTGGAATCAGGGGCTTTTTTGATAGACAATATCACGGGTGTCGTTCATCAAACGAAAGAGTCCGTTTCTGAGCTCAATGGCTCTTCCATTCGGAAGTTGAAGGAGGGGACCATTTGGACAAAAACGTTGCAGCTCACCACGAAGCCCGGAGATTTTGATCTGTCTGTTGAGTTTGAATCCTTTGGGGCCATGTCATACATCGGTTTGCACAGAGCGCCGCTCCCGGTTGTAGCATTCGACAACAACACCATCCAACTGAGCGACCTCGTATTGGCATCCAATGTTGAAGAAGTGGAAGATCAAACCAACAGCTATGGGTTTACCAGAAACGGCTTCCAGATCACGCCCGTTTCCATTGGAGTGTTTGGTCAGAACGAACCTGTTTACCTCTACTTTGAAGCGTACGGGCTATCAACTCGAAACAACAACGCCGAGTATCAAATACAGGTTGAACTGACTGAAAACGTTGATCGAGGCATCCTTGGAAGTTTGTTTTCTAGGTTCAGAGGAGACAAAAACATCCCGGGATCCATCGCTTTTTCTGGGAACACCTCATCTTCCACGCTCGGGCAATATCTCATCCTCGACATCACCGAAACACCACCTGGCACGTATGTAATAGCCTTAAAGATCACAGATACCCGATCTAAAAAGTCAGCCATTTCAAGTCGGACCGTTATTGTCGAATGAGGAAAACAGGTCACATCCGAAGTTTGGTATCGCCCGGGTGCTCTATTCATAATAGAGTCATTCTTTTTATGATAATAGGAGTGTTCACCGCCCCCCAATTGAGAGCTCAAACCATTGATTTGAGGGGTGTGAATTGCTCGGTCGAAACAGTTAATGATCCCGCTACCATGGCCCTCACGTATTGGCCGGAACGATACGGATCGCTAAATGACGCCGAGTTTGATCCGGAATCAGACAATATTGAGGAAATCAAAGATGTGGAAAGTGCGCTTGAACTGTTCCGTTTTTACGACTACTACTACCCATCTCATCGATTTCCTCGTATCAAAAAACGACTTGACAGATCGCGAGCGAAGGCGGTTCACCTGATTACCCTGTCGCTTCAAGAACATCCGTGCGATACCGCCATGTGGGACAAGTGGATTTATATGATGGTCGAGGAAAATGACTTTCTTCAACTTAGGATGTTGACCACTCAGCTAGTTGAAGCAATACCGTCCTACTTTAAAGGTTACATGGCACTGGCGCTGGCGGAATATCAACTGCGGAATTATACAGCAGCAGAAGCAGGATTCAGGCATGGAATAGATCGAATTCCGACTGATCGCTTGGCAGAATTTATCTCGCTTGACGACCTATTGACACCTGATGAGCTCGTCGACTACCGTGTTAGCCCAGTTAATTTCACGCACACCTACTTTCGGCCATTCGATCCACGATATCTGTCGGCTTTTAATGAGCGTGAATTGGGGCATTTCGCACGGGTTACCTATTCAGACATCGTTTTCCCGCTCTGGAGAAAGCACAATGACGATGAATGGCTGCTATCGCCTGGCGATTTTATTCTCCGCTTCGGGCTTCCGAGAGACGTGACCGTAACGACAATCGATGAACCTCCGATACTTGAAAGGTCGATCCATATTAAATTCGACAAACAAGCATGGAAGTTTACTGACTACTATCGAAATGGGGAGTATTTCCTTCGTGACAAACAGTTGTTGGATGCGCGAGATACTCTAACGGTTACCCCGCAGCAATACCAGCTGCCCGGACAGCGCTTTGTCTTCAAGCCACCCACTCAATTTAGTTGCTTTCAGTCCCCTAAGAGAGGCTTGGTTGATGTCTATGCCAGTTTTGGAGTTCCGTTGAGCGACGACAAAGCCTTTCTGGACAACGCCATATTTGAAACGGGCCTCTTTTTGATGGATTCTACCGGAGTGATGGGAGCGTCATCATCGGGAACGTTTTACGGCCTTCTCGATGCAGATATCAAAAAAGTTGGCGCGTTCTCCTATTGGACACGCACTCGAAAGGTGGAGAGTGCAGAATTTTCCTCAACCACAGCCGTATTGGAAGTGAACTCGAATATTGACCGTGTATTTGGCCGTCATAAAATGGACACATTCCAATGCGACTTTTCCAAGAACGTGATTGGTTTGAGCGACATCATGGTTTCAACACTGGTTGAAGAGACGGA
>JABMOI010000146.1 GCA_013204185.1 bacterium
ATTTTGGCGTTTTCGAAGTTAAGAAAACTCGGGCGAAACCTAAGGCTCGGAATCCTAAAACAAATGAGACGGTTTACATTCCTAGCCGTAGAAAAACTCATTTCAAGCCAAGCAAAAAGCTGAAGGCTGTTCTTCAGCAGCCATTAGCTGATCTACAGAGTTCTAAGAAAAAGTCAACATCGGCTAATCTTGAATCTATCCCAGATTTAATGCTGTCCGAGTAAGGAAGACATGACCCAAGGCAGAATTGTGGGGATAGATTTTGGGACGAAACGTGTTGGGATTGCTATCGCAGACCCATTGAGAATGTTTTCCCAGCCAGTGGGCACCTATTCACAGAATGAAGCGATCGACATTTTGGGGCGTATTGATGCTGAGAATTGGATTGAAGAGTTGGTTGTTGGCTGGCCTCTGGAGGAAGATGGAACCGCAGGAAAAGCAACGGAACGGGTCCAGCAATACGTTAACCGCCTTCGGAAGAAGTTCAAGCGCGCTGTCATTATCTTGCAAGACGAACGATATTCGACAGAAAGAGCGAAAGAGCTGATAAAGGATAGCGGGCGTCCTTCACTTAGAAAAACCGGGCGAGAAAGAATTGATACAGCGGCAGCTGGAATCATACTGCAAGAATACCTTGAAGAAATACAGTCCTAGAAGAAATACAGTCCTAGAAGAAATACAGTCCTATTGAGGCTATTTCATGATTAAGCCGATCTATTTATTGGGTACAGACTCCCTGCGTGCCCCAACCATCCCAGTAGAAAAACCTTCTCCTGAGCTGGAAACGTTGATTACTGATATGATTGACACCATGCACGGTGCCAGAGGGATCGGATTGGCTGCGCCTCAAGTTGGCAGTTCGGATCGCTTGTTCGTTGTCGATGTTTCGCCCATGGAGGAAGATTTCATTGAGGATGGCATCGAAATGCCACCGCAGCCCATGGTGTTCATCAACCCTCAAATAGTAGAAGAGTACGGCGAAGAAAACGAGTTTGAGGAGGGATGCTTGTCCATTCCAGATGTTCAAGAGATTGTGGTTCGATTTGATACGCTCGACATGACCTATCTAAACGCCCAATTTGAACAGGTGGACGCAACGTTTACGGGTATTCTTGCTCGTGTAATTCAACACGAATACGATCACGTAGAAGGCGTCCTGTTTTTAGACCATCTCACGGCCTTCAAGCGCCGATTACTTAAGCGGAAGCTTAACGATATCAGAGCGGGCATTACAGAAGCAGAGTATCCAACATACACGGAAGAACTCGGGGTTATTCTCCCTGAACCGGATACCGAAGAGTTCGAATAAACCGGTTCTTGTTAAGTGGACCTGATCTTTTGATAGATTAGGGCGATGCCAAAAATAGCAGATTGGACTAGTACGATGACAGCCCCGGAAGGAAGATCAAGCGCATAGGACAGATACAGGCCCACTACAGCTGAAATAGCGGAAATGGCTACGGCACCTAACGTCATGAGCCGAAATGTAGGGGACAACAGCCGACCCGCAGCCGCAGGAATGACCATCCACGCGGCAACTAACAATATCCCGACTATCTTAACGGATAGGACAATGGTGAGCGCAATGAGCGCAGTTAACAACGTGTCGTGTGTTCGTACGGGAAGTCCTTCGATTAAAGCTGCTTCTTCATCAAAACTAGCGTAAGCCCAAGCAGCCCAATGGGTCCAAAGGGTTAGGATACCCGTTGCAAACAGTGCCAAACTGGTCAGTACGTCCGTATTACTTACCGATAGAATGGAGCCAAAGAGATAAGAAAAGGCGTCTGTTTGCTGGCCTGATTTTAGTGATAGGAACAGAATTCCGAGCGCCACAGACACTGAAAAGAAAATACCAATGGCGGTATCGCCGGTAAGCCGGGTATGACTTTTAACCCAGGATATTCCCGCGGCCACTAACACGGTAAAGGGTAGGGCGATCCACAAAGGTTGGACACCAAGTAGAAGGCCTAGGGCAATTCCTCCAAACGCGGCGTGCCCCAATCCGGCACCGAGAAAACTCAGCTTTCGTTGGACTAGAAAGACTCCATAATAGCCAGAGAGCGCGCTTAACATCATTCCTGCCAGCAACGCGCGTTGCATGAAAGGATGTACTAAAAACTCAGGCATGGGAGTGTCCTCCTAGCAAAACGCCATGCGAGTGCCCGACATGCCCAAATGCTTCTCGAATGGCGCCATCAGTTAGCGCTTGGTCGGCTGTGCCAAAGCTGATCTGCTTGGTCTTGAGAACGAGAACATGCGTTGCGTGGTGAAATGCAACTTCCCAGTCATGAGTTACCATGATAACCGTTGCGCCCGCACTTTTTCGATAGGACTCAACAATTTCAAGGAGGTCCGCTGCACCAGCCTGGTCGACCCCTGCCGACGGTTCATCCAGAATGAGAAGCTTGGGGTTGCCTATGACAGCACGGGCCAAATACACCCGTTGTAGCTCTCCTCCCGATAGATTACGTATCTGTTGGTCCTTCAGATGTGCTGCTCCAACGCGTTCCAAAGCGCCTTCAACTATGGAGGAACAGGCGGCATTCATGGTCCACGGCCATTTCTTTTTAAGCGCAGTTGCCACCAATTCGCTAGCCTTTGCTGGAAACGTTCGGTCCAGGGTCTTTATCTGAGGTACATACCCGATGAGCGCCCCAAACTCAATCTGATCTGCCGCGCGGGCATCAAAATCTATGTGGCCTTTAAACGGCTGAAGCCGCAACAAGCACCGCACTAACGTAGATTTGCCACCCCCATTTGGTCCCAATACGGCCAAAAACCCCTGAGAGGGCAGCTCAAAATGAACTCCATCAAGAATGGTGCGATCGCCAATTTGAACAACAAGATTGCGGACTGAAATCATTCTGCCGAGTCAAGAAGCGCTTGTGAAAGGGCTGAAAGATACGCTTCATAGGTCACTTGTTCAGACCCCAATGGATCGACTACGACCATTCTGACCCCTAAATCTTTCGCTAACGATTCCATGGAACGATTATCCACCGTTTTTTGGACAAGCAATGTGCGGCAACTAGACGATTTAGCCTGGTTCATCATCTCTGCTAGCGTGCGAGGTGAGGAATCATGTCCGGGCAATGGCTGAATTGGCCCAATTGATGAAACACCGAATCGGTCCAGAAACTGAGTCATAAATGAATGCGCGACTACAAAACATTCATTTTGAAGGGAGGCAAGTTCAGTTCTTATACGGTTTGAAACAGAGTCTACGCGAACAGAAAAAGCGATTGATCTACGGCGGTATAAAGCGCATTCACTTTGATTAATTTCACAGAGCTTATCCGCAAAGCGTCTTGCGGCTTCGCTCGCCATGACCGGATCCGTCCAGAAATGAGCATCTTCGGTAGCAGAATCGGTCCAGAGTGCAAAGCTCGACTCCGGGGATAGGGTAGAGGCCCATCCGTCAATTTCTGGATGAGCGTACACCAACAGTCGGGCTTCACTTAGTCTGCGGGCTTGAGAAGGAGATACCTGGAATCCGTGAGGTGATTGTCCATCTGGAAGTAGGACTTCAAATGAATATTCACTGGCGATAGGCGCCAGAATAAGGTGTAAGACAGGGAGTGTGGTAACAACTGAACGATCGTTGAGCGCCGGGGAGCCGCCGGAACATCCAACTATGAATACTAAGAGTAACATCAGAGCGGCAGACGCAATCCGCGCCGCTGTTTCTGAGAATGGTCGAGGATTAAACTCTAGCGCCTTGCTGGCCTTGGCGTTAGAATAAAATGAAATAGATGATGCCAAACGCGCCGTTTCACGATTAATGAGCGGTTTAGTACGCGATAGCGTTGCCCATCCTTCCGAGAGGTACGAAAATGCTCTTAAAACTGACGGCGAAACGATGCGAGAAGGAGCGGGGACCCCAAGAGGCTGGGCTAAGTCCGCCATAATTTCGGTCCACTTCATGTTGTGTCCACTCAACAGGTAACGCTCCCCACAAACTCCTTGGTGATAGGCAGAAATAGTCCCGGCGGCAACATCTTCAACATCGACCACATTTGTACCTCCCTTTGGAATAAAAGGGATAGAGCGAGAGAGTAGCTTTTCGGCGATTTGCATGGTGTTCTCACCTTTTCGCCCAGGACCCATCACAAGCGATGGGTTAACGATTACCGCGTCGAGACCCTCAGAAATACCCCGATAAACCTCCATTTCGGCCATATGCTTGGAAAGGGCGTACGCGGTGTTCAGCGGAGAGTTGACCCATTCAACTGTTTCATTCAGTTCTCCGCTCGCTTGGTCCGACCGGCCTAAAGCAGCGATGCTCGAAATGTGAACGAGACGCCTGTTTTCAAATTCGAGACTCGCATTCACCACGTTTGCCGTCCCGGCCACATTGACGTCCATCAATATTTCGCGAGAAAACTCCCCGTCAAACCCGAGGTATGCAGCGCAATGAAAGGTCCCTTCGGTTCCTTCCATTCCAGAAATCAGCGAGTCAATATCGCCCACTTCACCTTCTAGCCATTCCACCTGTTCCGCAGACGGACCCAACAGATCGAGCTTGGACGTCCGTCGCTTAATGGCCTTTACTTGGTGGCCTGCCGATAGGAGCTGACGCACCAGGACTGAACCTAGGAACCCTGTTGCACCGGTTACAAATACTTTCACTTCGATTCGTACCCAAAACCAATTAAGAGTTGTCCTTTTTGAACTGCATCGCCGGCCGAAACGTGGACCGATTGTACGACTGCATCGAAAGGCGCCTTGATTTCGTTCTCCATTTTCATGGCTTCTAGTACAAGTAGTGGATCGCCTGCTGAAACGGCCTGTCCCTCCGCTACCTTCAAAGAAAGAACCAGCCCAGGCATGGGAGCAAGTATTTCTGGAGCTCCTTGTTGGCTCGATTCGTCCAATCCCCACTCGGCAAGTAGCTGATCGCGATGATCTCTAACAATAGCCTCAAAGACCCTGTTTTTAGAAGATAATCTGATGTTCTTCCGATCCAACGCTTCAATCACGATGGGAATTGTTTTTCCCTCCATGTGAAGTACGTACTGTGAATCTCTGATACGATCGAGCCGGATACCAAGATCTTTCAGGACGTTTGGATCCACGGAGACTGGGTCTCCGCCGTCGAGCGTAACCTTGTAGGGCACGGGTAATTGATCGTGAGCTTTTGACAATGGGAAATCCGTTACATTAAGGAAAGCAAGATAAGGAATCCTGCTATTGTTAGGGGCCATTCGAAAATGCGAACTACCGTATACATAACAACCTGTTTCGTGGTAATTTCAAGCCGAATCGAGAACGTGACCGACAACGACGCATTTACTCTCAACAGAATCAAACTTTAGTATCCATGGGCGTTATTCAGAAAATTGGAGTATTCACCTCCGGCGGAGACGCACCAGGAATGAACGCCTGTCTTCGTGCGGTGGTTCGCAAGTCCGTGTCCGTTGGATTGGACGTTGTTGGAATCAGACGAGGATACCAAGGAATGATTGAGGGCGATTTTGTTGATATGGATTCCAAGTCCGTTTCAAACATCGTCCAAAAAGGAGGGACCATCCTTAAAAGTGCCAGGTCCAAGGCATTTCGAACACCTGAAGGCCGCGCACTGGCTGCTGGCTACTTAAAACAAGCTGGAATTCAGGGTTTGGTAGCGATTGGTGGTGATGGTACGCTCGCAGGTGCATCCGTCTTTTATGACGAGTACAAAATCCCTTTGGTTGGATGCCCCGGAACCATCGACAATGACCTGTTCGGAACGGATGAAACCATCGGCTTTGATACAGCGGTGAACACGGCCATTCAAAACATCGACAAAATACGAGATACAGCCGATGCACATGACCGGCTCTTTTTGGTAGAGGTGATGGGACGGGACGCCGGCTTTATTGCTCTGAACTGCGGTATAGGTGGGGGAGCGGAAATGGTGTTGATACCTGAAACGTTGAGCGACCTAGATGAGGTGAAACACCATATTTACACGTTGATGTCTTCCCAGCATCGCTCTTCCATTGTGGTTGTTGCCGAGGGCGACGAGACAGGTGGAGCTACGCAAATTGCAAATGTTCTGCGCGCTGATGCCGCTTTTGAAAACATCGATTTGAGAGTGTGTATTCTTGGGCACACTCAACGCGGCGGTGCTCCATCGGCCAGAGATCGCGTCTTGGCGAGTCGTTTGGGAGTTGCGGCGGTGGATGCATTGCTTGCCGGTCACTCCAATGTGATGGTAGGAATTGTCAATAATGAGATCAAATTGACCCCTAGCAGAAATGTGTGGAGCCGAAAGAAAAGTATTAGTTACGAATTGTTAGGACTGACTCAAATGTTGAGCTAATTCCTCAAAACGAAAGTCCCAAAAACAGATAAAATTGTGTCGAAAAAACCCACGTCGGGCATGCCGCCCATCGGTACGGTCGAAGGAAAAAAGCCCCAAATCGAACGGATGTTCGATTCGATAGCACCTCGCTATGATTTACTGAACCGGGTGTTGAGCGCTGGAATTGATCAAAAGTGGCGCAAAAAGGTGATTCGGCTCATTCTCGAGAAAAGTCCTCAGCGGGTTCTTGACGTTGCGACTGGAACGGCAGATTTAGCCATCATGGCTGCGAATAGTGGGGTACCAAACACCGTAGGCGTCGACATTTCAGAAGAAATGCTTGCCGTGGGAAAAAGAAAGGTGGTCGCCAAAGGTCTGACCGAAAAAGTGGTTTTGCAGAGCGGAGACGCAGAAAAGTTACCATTTGAAGACGCCCAATTTGATGCGTGCATGGTTTCTTTTGGAGTCCGAAATTTTGAAGATCTGGACGAAGGCCTACGGGAAATCCACCGAATTATTCGACCAGGAGGCCAATTGGTAGTTTTGGAATTTAGCCGACCTGCAGCCTTCCCAATTAAGCAACTGTACGGTTTCTACAACTCGTACATTCTACCGAATATCGGTAAGTTGCTATCCGGCGATTCAGCGGCCTACACCTATCTCCCAGAAAGCATTGTCGCGTTCCCCGAAGGAGAAGCCTTTTTAGACCACATGCGCCAAGCAGGCTTTAAGACTGTTCGTGACGAGCGCCTAACGTTCGGAATCGCTTCAATTTATGTAGGTGAGCGTTCCTAACAGCTGAAGGTCCGTTTTTCAGGACATCACGCTCTCATCTTGGTCATAAGACATTCGTTGAACCCTCCATGGTGCCGATACTCTACTGCATCCATCAACTTATGCATGATATGCACACCGAACCCGCCGGACTTTTTGGACTTGGCAAACTGGACTAAGTCTGGCTCTACGTAGGTTTTGCGATCGAATTCTGTTCCTTTATCCCGTATAACGACTACGAGCTTTTCAGGATCGACGTGGATTGAAATGTCGATGGGTTGACCGCTTTGTCCTCTGTAAGAGTGTTCAATTACGTTTGTGCAGGCTTCGTCGACCGCCATTTTCATTTGTTCGACCGTCATCTCATTGAAACCAGCTTGCACAGCATGAGTCGTCACAAACTCGCGCACTTCTTCAAGGAAGCGCGTTGAGCTCGGAATTGTCATTGTGTGCGTATTTGCGGTCACGTGCAATTAACGTTTGGGTGCTTATCAGGCGTTTGAAGGTTCAAATTTTCCTAGCGCGTCGACTTCTGAATCCACGATATCGAACAGCATTGGAAATCCTAGCAAGTCAAAAACATTGAAAACCTTTGGCTGTAAAGCCGCAATTTTGATGTCGCCGCCGGCTTCACGTACTTCTTCGATGTAGGCCATAAAAACTCCCAAACCTGCGCTTGAGATGTACATCAAGTTGCTCCCATTGATCAGAATATGAACCAAATTGTCACGTTGGCACTTCTGAATAGCGGCTTCTAACTCGGATGCAGTATGGGCATCCAGTTCTCCCTTTAGGTCTAGTATTTGGATGTGTCCGCTGCTGCGGAATCCAACTGAAAAATTACTCATAATCTCGTTGCAGTCTGTTGAGTGGTCCTACCGGGTAATGATTTTACCAAGTTGGTTGAAAGATAGTGCCTCATGCTGATTCATGTACGATTTGATTCGAGGATATGATGCTTTCCATGGGCAGTCCATGCCATTTTAACACAACAAGCGTCATATCATCGTCGTATTCTTCCCCGGCCATGAAGCTTCTTAAATCTCTCAAAATGGCCGCGTGTATGCCATCTGCGTCGTCGTGCCGGTGATCATTCAGCAGAGCTAAGAGTCGGTCATATCCGTATTCTTCGCCATCTGATGAACGACTTTCTACGACTCCATCCGTGTATAAAACAAAGACGTCGCCCGGCTGAAGACTTATGTGCTCTTCCGTCAAGCTCCGCCTGAAAAGGTCACTTCGATCTAGTCCAAGTCCGAGACCTTTTGTCCGAATGTAGCGTGATTCTCCATTGAGCCTGATAATAGCAGCAGGGCAGTGACCGGCCCTTGCAAGGATCATCTCTTCTTTCTCGAGGTCGAGGATCGCATAAATGGCCGAAATGAATATGTTACGATCCAAGCTTTGAGCCAATGCAACATTGGCGTGATGCAAAAAATCGGCAGGAGAGTCTGCTAAACGGCTAACAGATTGAAAAATGCCCTGCATTTCCGCCATGTAAAACGCTGCAGACGTTCCTTTGCCCGAAACATCTCCAATAATCACACCTAGTTTTTTGTCAGCTAAGCGTACAAAATCGTAATAGTCGCCTCCAACTTCCTGAGCCGAAACGCTACTTGCGGCAATGGAAACCCCGCTCATTACTGGTACATTTTGAGGAAGCAAGCGTCTTTGGACCTCTCTAGCAATGCTCATTTCACGGGACAAGCGCTCTTTTTCAACTTGTTGTTCGAAAAGGCGGGAATTGTCTATTGCAAGGGAAGCTTGTGCCGCAAAAACACTAATGGTCGCGATATCGTCGCGTTCAAAGCCGTTTACGACTTGTTTTGCTGCAAACAGAGCGCCAATTATCTCATCTCGTGCAATGAGTGGCACAGCAAGCAAACTCCCAATTTGTCCATTACTTGGCAGTACGGTGAGTCGGTGATCGGTCGATGCGCGTTGAATCACAATGGGATTTCTTTCGCCTATCATACTTTCAACCAACAGGTCTGAGTCTACCCACTCAGCAATTTGTTCGGATGAAATTTTATGAGTGCCAACGACTCGGTAGCGAAGATTTCCAGACGACGGGTCCGGCATTGCTAGCCATGAAAAATCAGCAGAACCGGCCTCAACTGGCGCAGATGTAACGGTTACGAACAAGCGTTCCGCATCAAAAACTTGGCTTACTAGATGGGCCAGCGAATACATGGTTGCGCGCTCGCCTTCCCTTTGCTCATAATCTCCTGAGGTTGGAAGATGAAATAGCAACGATAGAAAAGCGGTGATGCAGTACAGAATGCCGAAGATACTTGCCTGTTTGACGAAACTAGCAAGGGGCACGAAATAGAACTCTAGATACTCAAATGATCTCGGAACCAGAATATTTACGCCGGAATTTCCAATGCCAAGGCCAAGCAAAAGGAGAGTAGCAAGAACAAAACAAAGGCCAATTGTGGCCATTTTCTCCTTAACGAAAGAAAAACGATCCATGAAAGTTTAAATGCATTCACCAGCATGAAAACGACGGCCACAATGAAGGCAATATTCTGCCACTCGTTTTGGGACGATCCGGCAGGCTTCATGACCGTTAGAACCGAAGCAAATGCCATGAGAGTCAGCATAATGAACCAATTGCGCTGGCTCGTTTTTGTGCGCTTGACTAACACCAAAAGTTGAAGGCGATGCATCAGAATGAACGCGAATAGAACCTGAGCAAGGCTGATGACCATCATTTTCACGATGGTGGGAGACGTCAGAGGTACGCTGGTGTCCGGGGCAAACCCGAGGGGAAGTTCAAGTCCACCTGCTGAAATGGTACCGAAGCGCGATGTGAAACCAGCGATAGCCACCAAAACAAAGCCCGACACCATAACAGACCATAAAATTCTGGAGGGGGAGGCATTCCGATCTTGAAAATACCCCTTCATCCAGAACCACAAGGATCCGAACCCGACCGTTACGCACACTGCATAAAGCAACTCGGTGCCCATGGCAGCCGGAGAGCCGCTGGCCAGCTCAATGAAGTGGTATCCAATTGAAAGCAGGAAACAAGAGCCAAAAACCACCGCTAAGAGCAAGGAAACGCCCTTCTCCGCAAGGCGGGAAGTCCACTTTTTCGATGCTGATTGTTGAGGAATGGCTTCAGCCATAGACTGGAGTAGGAGGTACGTTTGATGTTGAGGCGTTGTACCGAGCAATTCCAAGGATTGTTACAGTAGCGCGATCCTCTAAGGTAGCTATCAAACATTCAGCATTAAAGACGCACTCTATTGATCTGTGCTGAATGTTTGCAGTCGGTAAAGTAACTTCAACCCCGTCTAAGCGTAGAGGAAGCCTATTCATCTGAACCCACTCCCATGCGAAAACGTCGCCTCGTAAAAACCCAGCTTTTTCTGCTCATTGTAACCGTGGGACTTATTGTCTGGCGAATGAACACAGATATCGACAAAAGCGACGGATTTGTATCGTTTACGCATCTTACTGTTCGACATTTATACCAAGAGCATTTTCAAGTGAGCGATACCTTGATGGTTTCGATTGAAGCCAAGGCTGCTTTTGAAAATGAAACGGCCAGTCAAGAACTCGTTGTGTATCCATGGATTGTGAACCAATCGAATCACACGGTTGTTTGGCAAATGGATCCAAACGCTTCGACTCGCGACGGTGTACAAGCATCGGTACAGGATTCCGTTCAGTTGGTGCCCGGGGTGTACACCGCTTACTATACAACGTATGGTCCAACTAGGGCGTCTTCTCGAGGAGGTGCATTTTTGGGCCTCAAACCACATTGGACAAACGATCCCGGTTTTTGGAAGCTCACGTTATCGGCAGCTAGCGGTCAACAGTTTGTAACGATCCTGAAAGATGCGCCCCAATCCTCAAACGTGGTAGAAGGGCTGTCTGAAATGTGGTCGTTTGAGCCAAGTTATAGCAGGCAGTCTTCAAACCGAGTATTTCGAGTCAAAACCGCGACCCCAATCCGAGCCACTGGCACGGCTGCTATTTGTTCTTCAAGATGCGACGATGTCCGGATTTACTCCATACCAAGTGAGGTATCCGTTTGGAGTTTATCCGAAGACATGACGATTCCAGCCGGTGGCGCGGGCACCAATAGGTCTTTTGACCTGAATATTGAACTCGATGCAGGATTGTATCGAATCGAGTACACCGTCGGGAGCGATCAGGTATCTCGATCCTGGCAGTCGAACCCGCCTACGTTTCCATCCGAATGGAGAACCACCTTCTATACATCGGACGAGAATAATATTTTTGAGTTTGATCCATGGGCGACAGAAGCTCCGCTTATTTCGTTGTTAGAAGTACGCGATAGTGAACGGCTAAGCGTTACACTAGAATTGGACAAACAACTCACCGTTGTAGTCTTTGCTATGGGCGAGGTGCGAAGCAGCGACTCAAAGTATGACTACGGATGGATTGAAAAGGAAGGTCGTGGAGCAAGGGTCTGGGAGATGTCCTACGAAAAAAGCATACCCGCAGGCGGAGACGAAACCAACCGACAGGAAATGGGGATTATTACGCTTGAACCAGGTCGCTACTTTGTCAAATATGAATCTGACGGCTCTCATAGTTATCGGAGCTGGAATAAGGCTGGTCCTGATAATGGCGAGCGTTGGGGAATTGCTCTCTTTGCATTGAATCCGGATGAGGTCGATTCCTCTGTTCGGGTAGTGGAAACACCCCAAGCTTGGACCACGGATGCAGCGCCATCCGAAGCAACCGTTGTTACGGGAGACTCAATCTTGATTCGAAATCGATTAGGGGACGACGCTCACATCAATGAACGATTTGTACTGAGCGAGGCCACTGCTCTCCACATCGTGGCAATGGGAGAGATTACAGGAAGCTCGAAATATGATTTCGGCTGGATTGAGCGAGTTTCAGATGGCGAGAAAGTTTGGGAAATGACCTACCAGAACACGACGAGCGCTGGCGGCGCAGATCGAAATAGACGATTTTCTGGAACACTATCGCTCGAGCCTGGAGAATACCGTGCCTATTTCGATACTGATTTCAGTCATTCCTACGGGAATTTTGATGACGATCAACCATCGAATGGGCAAGACTGGGGCATCGCTATCTATAAGGTTGGCCAGTAACGTCACACAATGAATCGCTATTTCGTCGGGATTGATCTAGGAAGCTCGTTTGTAAAAGTATCTCTTTTGGATGCGGATCTAGGAAGAGAAGTCGCTTTTTCTTCTAATCCACCCGAAGAAATGACAATCCATTCGGGCCAAAAGGGATGGGCGGAGCAAGACCCAGAGGTATGGTGGAGCATGGTTCAGGATGGAATACACCACGTTCTTCAAACGTCAGGAATCGATCCGCTTGAGATCGAATCCTTTGGAATTAGTGCCCAAATGCATGGGCTAGTGGCCATAGATGGTCAAGGAAATGTGGTCCGGCCTTCCATAATATGGTGCGACGGTCGCGCCGTCAGCATTGGGGAAGATGCCCTTTTGAAGTTAGGCTCCGCGTGGTGTAATACCCACTTATTGAATGCGCCTGGGAATTTTACAGCTTCAAAGCTTGAGTGGGTTCGCGCCAACGAACCCGACGAGTTCAAGCGCATCGATAAGATCTTGTTGCCTTCGGATTTCATCGCTTTCAAACTGACAGGTGAGATTACCACTACAGCGTGCAGTCTGTCGGAAGGCATGCTCTGGGATTTTAAAGAAGACCGACCAGCCTACGGCGTCTTAGACTTGTGGGGAATGGAGCACTCTCTCATTGCTGAACTGGTCCCTGCAATTGGTTTCCAGGGCGCCGTATCTAAAGAAGTGGCTACCACGTTCGGTATTCGTGACTCGACTACGGTGTCGTTTCGTTGCGGCGACCAACCAAACAATGCATTTTCTTTAAATGTGACTGAGGTAGGCGATATAGCGGTAACCGCTGGTACGTCTGCCGTTTTATACGCTTTGACAGGGAAGCCGGCTGCAGACGCGTACAATCGGGTAAACACGTTTTTGCATCCCACTAAGGCTACTGAAAGTCCGGTCCAGGGTGTTTTGGCTTGCCTAAATGGAGGCGGTAAGTGGCACCATTGGTTGAAAAACGTGCTGAGCGGCCCAGTTACGGCTAGCAGCCAAATGGCTTCTTCGAGTCAGTTTTATGAACACATGGACAACCTCGCTCAGTCGGTTCCAAGCGGAAGTGATGGGTTGATGGTGTTTCCATTTGGAAACGGCCCTGAGCGACTATTGAATAATAGAAATGAAGGGGCTCAAATAGCCGGAATTCAATTTAACACGCACCAGGCTGGACACCTGGTCAGAGCGGGAATGGAAGGCGTTGCTTATTCCCTATGTCTCGGTCTTGAAGTACTCGGCGAATTGGGGATTTCTCCTGCCAAGATGCGCGCAGGGCTCAATAACATGTTTCTTAGCCCCTTCTTTCAGCACATATTTGTCAACACGTGTAAAACGAGCCTGAGTCTCTACGAAACGAATGGCGCTGAAGGGGCAGCCAGGGGTGCAGCGCTTGGGGCAGGCTATTATTCGTCAGAAAAGGAAGCCGCTGAGAAACTGAAACCCGTTCGGACAGTGGAACCGGACCATGCCAAGGCAGATGAGGTTGCAGATCACTTTGGAAAGTGGAAATCGCATCTAGCCGCCGCGCACTTTTGATAAGAATTTAGGTCTTTCCATGTCTTCAGTTGCCGTTAGGATTCCCTCACTACCATCAGATCATGAGCTTTTGCTTGGGCTGCTGCTAGACGACGTGGTGCAGGGAGTCGAGGAACGCGACGATGCACTCTTTTTGTTTTATGATCCAAATGATGTGGACGGGCAAAAAGAGTTTATCGAGCGGACGGCGGCTCCATTCCTAACCGCACCCATTTCGTTTGAGCTAATTCAAGATCAAAACTGGAACGCGGAATGGGAAAAAACAATCAAACCGATTCATGTTGGTCCTTTTTGGATACGACCATCATGGGATCAAACTACCGTGCCGGGTTCTGTCATTGAGTTGATTATAGATCCTAAAATGTCTTTTGGGACGGGATATCACGAAAGTACCCGCTTGATGATGGGGGCCATTCCTGAAATGGTGAAGCCAAACGATTTGGTGCTGGACGCCGGAACGGGAACGGGCGTGCTAGCTTTCGCAGCGCTAAAAGTTGGGGCAAAGAACGCCTTCGCCTTTGATATTGACCCGATTTGCAAGGAAAATGCTGAAGAAAACGCTGGGCTGAACCACTTATCAGAAAGCTTCAGCGTCGTTGTTGGTACCGAATCGGTTCTAACTACAGATACCGGTTCTTCCCAGCTCGAGGGCCCTTATGATGTGGTCATGGCGAACATAAACAGAGAAGCGCTCCGGGCCATGCTTCCTGCTCTCAAACGCTTTATGGGCCCGAAAGGGCGGTTGGGATTGGCAGGTTTGCTGGTTTCAGATCGTGGAATTATGCTCAAAGAGCTCGAAGGGTTATTTCTAGAACCGATTCGCGAAGCTACTGAAGGGGACTGGTGGTCCGTCTGGGCTACGCCTGCGACTCCGGCGCCTGCGACTCCGGCGAGTGCGCAGTGAGACTAGCCACGATAGATATCGGCACGAATACAGCCCTGTTACTGATTTCAGAATGGCAAGAGAATCGACTAGTCGAAGTGTTTGATGCCAGTGGTTTTGTGCGCCTTGGGGAGGGAATGGATGCATCCGGGCGCGTTTCTGACGCGGCGCTATCCCGCTTGCAGGCCGTTTTGTTTTCACACATGGAAGAGATTCGAATCCATGGCGCTACAGATATCGTGATTACGGGCACGAGTGCATCAAGAGACGCTCAGGATGCACATCGGATACACACGTTGGTACGCAACATAACGGGGACCAACTATACCATTTTAAGCGGTGAAGAAGAGGCTAATGTGACATTTCTGGGCGCAACGTTGGGCTTGGAATGGATGCATGGCGCCGCCTCAGATACGCCGTTGTTTGGACAGGAAGGCGTGACGGTTGTAGATGTGGGGGGCGGTTCCACTGAGTTTGTACAAGGAAGGCCAGGCGCCGCAGGAAAAGCGATTTCGTTTAAAAAGAGCCTAAATATGGGCTCAGTGAGGTTAACCGAGCGTTTTTTGACCCGTCAACCAGCGCCTTTTAGCGAAGTTGACACGGCGCGAAAATTTGTAAAGGATCTACTTCGGACAGAACTATCTGGCTCCAAATCAACTTCGTCTTGCATTGGAGCCTCGGGCACATCACGGATTTTGGCACTCATTTACCATGATCTTTTTGAGTTGAAAGAGGCCGAAGGATTGGTGAGTATTCCCACGGAAGAGGTTGTTCAACTCGCAACTAGGCTTTTGCACATGGATTACGACGAAGTGGTAGCCCTTCATCCCGCCAAAATGAAAGGCCGCGCCGATGTGTTGCCCTCTGGTGCACTTATTTTGTCGGAATTGCTCATGTTTTTGGGAGCGAAAGAACTCATTGTGTCTCCTTTTGGAGTCCGCCATGGCGTCGCAATTAGATATTTTGGGGAATCTTTAGCCTAATCGTAAATCGTTCGGAACGAAGCGAAGCGGAACTCTTTACTAAGCCAAAGTTGGGAAAATTATCAACTGCTGACCCTAGTATAAATTGTCTGGATTTATGATCGATACGCAAGACATTTTGTCGGTACTCAAACACGTTGTTGAGCCGTCGTCGGGACGAGATATTGTTCGTCTTTCTTGGATTCGGAACCTGAAGGTTTCCGATGATACCATCTCATTCATGTTGCTCCTCGGCGATCCCACCTTGCCTTTTGCCGGGGTGGTGAAATCTGAATGCGAGAAGGCGCTTCGTGCTGCCTACCCGACTGTTCGCTTGTCGATAGAGCAAGACAGCCCCATGATTGGCTTGGGTGATGATTTCAAGATTGATGGGAAGGCGGTTGCTGATGGCCCTGGCTCTGGCGTCACAAATATCATTGCTGTTGCCTCAGGAAAGGGCGGCGTTGGTAAAAGCACAGTGGCAACCAATTTGGCTGTAACCCTTGCAGCACAAGGATATAGTGTAGGTTTGGCTGATGTCGATATCTACGGACCTTCCATTCCTACCATGTTTGGATTGGAGACGGCCAAGCCACGAGTTAGCCCCGAACGCAAGATTATTCCGTTGGAGAAGTACGGTGTTAAATTACTTTCCATGGGCTTTTTAGTGGACCCGGAAAAAGCGGTTATTTGGCGTGGTCCCATGGTAACGAGCGCCGTCAAGCAGTTTCTTTCAGATACCCAATGGGGAGACTTAGACTTTTTGTTGTTGGACCTTCCCCCTGGAACCGGTGATATCCAGCTGACCATTGTACAGACCGTTCCTTTGAACGGAGCGGTCATTGTTTCGACGCCTCAGCGCGTTGCGCTGGCCGATGCCCGGAAGGGAATCGGAATGTTCGATCAGGTTAACGTTCCGGTGCTAGGCGTCGTTGAGAACATGGCGTACTTTTCGCCGCCGGAGCTTCCAGAGAAACGCTACTATTTGTTTGGAAAGGGTGGTGCTAGAGCGCTGGCTGAGGAGCTGGATGTTCACTTCCTGGGAGAAATACCTCTCGTGGAGGCGATTCGCACCAACGGCGATGAAGGAACGCCCGTTGTAACAGATCCATCCCAAGAGTCGACTAAAGTCTTTAATAAGGTCGCTTTAGATTTAGTGGCGCAAGTAGAGCTGCGCAATGCTGTTCGAGACGCGACGCAGAAAATTGATATTTTACATCGATAATGTGCTTTGAACTATCCTTGATGGATAGAGTAGAAACGCCCAAATCCAATCCCATTGTATGAACGACACGCTCATGATGCCTCACGTAGACGACCAAGCCATTCGAGTCCAGGTTGAAGCCGCTCTCGATACGCTCCGCCCTTATTTAGAGGCTGATGGCGGCTCGGTTCGATTAGTTGATATTACTCGCGATATGGTCGTCGAGTTAGAACTATTGGGAGCGTGCGAAACCTGTCCGATGAGCTCGATGACGCTTCGGGCAGGAATTGAGCAAGCAGTAAAACGGTCCGTCCCCCAGATTGTCCGGGTCGAAGCGGTAAATATCTAACCTCGATTTTGGCGTTGGATTTATCCGTGTTTGATTAGAATGAAGAAGGGCTCCGCGCGAATGCGCGGAGCCCTTCTCTTATATACTAAAGCTGTTCACGGCTATTGACCACGAAACGCAAGCCTCTAGTTGAATCCTTCGCCGGATACAACAGGAGCTGTGTCTTGATTTGCAACCTGCCAAGCCGTTCCAAAGATGACCTGAGCGATGCGCGCCATGCGTTCGTAGCCAATTTTTTCAGGCTCGTCGTCCACGCCATGGTAATCTTCGTGCGTTCCGGTAAAGAAGAAAATGAACGGAATGTTGTGCTTGCCAAAATTCCAGTGGTCACTTCTACGGTAGAACTGATTTGGATCGTCTTTCGAGTTAAACCGCTCGTTAAGGTCCAATTTAGTCCCGATTTCCTGATTTACACGAATGTTGATGTCGTGCAATTCTTGCGATACCAAGTTTGACCCGATGATGTATACATAGTCCGAGTTAGGTCCCGTGTGCGTCGGATCAATGCGTCCAACCATGTCAATATTTAGGTTGGTAACTATTTTTTCGAGGGGAACGAGAGGCTCGCGATCAGTGAAGTAGCTCGATCCTAGCAGGCCTTTTTCCTCACCCGTTACATTCAGAAATAGAATCGAGCGGCGAGGACCGAATCCGTCAGCTTTCGCTTTCATGAACGCTTCTGCGATCTCGAGTACGGAAACGGTACCAGAGCCGTCGTCGTCGGCGCCGTTGTTGATGCCGTCGACTGGATCAGGGCGCATTCCGATGTGATCGTAATGCGAGCTAACCACGACAAATTGATCTTTCAGAGCTGGGTCCGAGCCTTCAATGTATGCGAGAACATTTTCAGAAGAGGTCTCATACGTTTTATTCGCGACCACCGCTCTTACCGGTGTGTCTAGTGCAAAAACAACAGGTTTCAAAGAACCGTCAATTTCTGACTGTATTTGTTGAACCGTACGGCCAGACGAAGCAATCAATTCGTTCGCAAGGTCAGCAGAGATACTCAAAACGGTAGGGAAGCGAGCTCTTCTTCCATTGCCTGTGGGAGCATCCAATGACAGGGAGCCTACAGACGTAGGAGCCGTTCCACCGCTCATAGCAGCGTCGTGAACTGAACCCGTTTGACGAGGAGAAAGATCGCCAACGATGAAGATACCTGCTGGTGCTAGTTCGCCAGTTGGAAGGCCACGTAGCTTGTTGAAACGACCCGTAGTCCAGGTTGAAAGTTCGCTTCCGTCAGTTGGTAGCAAACTTGTTTCGGCGTCCTTCATGGGTTCATCAGCCAGAATCATAAGCCATTTGCCGGCCATATCGACTCCTGCTGCAGTCAATGCAGCGAAATCGTCGTAACCGAGTTTCTCGTCTGTGATGCCATATCCTCCGAAAACGATACTCGCATTCACATCGGCTTCGCTTGCTAGAACGGTCATAAATGAGCCGTCCGTAGCTGAGCCGCCATATGTGTGCGATGGCGTGGCGCTGCCTTTTAGGTACAGTTCAGCTTTATCGAACTGTGAGCCGTAAAGTGAAAATTGTTGCTGATACACAGCCGGAGAACGGGGATTATCTCCTCCGCCAGTTCCTTTTGGTGTGAGTCCCATTTTGCGGTACTGACCAGAGAGATAGTCTGCCGCCATTTTCTGGCCTCTTGTTGAGGTTTCTCTGCCTTCAAAGAAGTCGGATGCGAAAAAGTACAGGTGAGCTGCGAGATCCTCGGCAGTAATCGAAGCCTGATATTTGCCAACCAATTCAGGATTTTCAAATGTGGTCGGCGTGTCGCCGGGCGAAGCCAGACCCCGTTGACCATCGGTATTTTGGGCATGCGATGAAAAAGCGGTACCAACCGCTAACAGCATGAGCACCAAAAAGGTGTGTTTAAACTTCATTTTTATACGATTTCGTTGAGTCATTTGGTATACGAGGCCTCCATTCTAGGTCAGGCGACTTCGCTTGTTTAAGTAGGCCAGCAAGGCCGTGCCGTATGGTTCTGCAGTATCAAGTTCAATAAAATCAATGTTCCGTTCTCGGCATTTCTCACGAAATCGAGCCGAGAACCCTTTAACCGCTTCAGCATAGTTTTCGCGCAATTGAGACGGCTGAATAGACATTTCTTCTCCAGTTTCCATGTCTACAAACCGCATGGGGACGTCTGGAAACTTAAAATGGCGTTCTGTTTCTGACTCCAATAAGTGGAAGACCAGCACTTCGTGTCCTTTATATCTCAAATGCCTTAGCGCATTGAGTAGCTCATCGTGTTCAGAGACGTTTTCAAACAGATCCGTGATAATAACCACTAGAGATCGTCTGGCAATTCGCTCTGCAACTTCATTTAGAACGGTGGCAGCACTCGTTTTATTCTGACTGTCGGTTGCCTTCGAAATGACTTCGAGCCGCGCAAGTAGCTGCCTCAAATAGGCTTGAGTACTCTTTGGCGGCATGAGGGTGTGAATCTTTTCATCAAATGCAATCAGTCCCGTTGCATCCCGCTGTTTGGCCATCATAAAGTGAAGCGCAGCCGAGAGATAAGACCCATACTCCAACTTTGAAAGTCCCGATGAATGCTTATAGCGCATGGAGGAGGAGGTGTCCAGAACGACGTAATGGCGAAGGTTGGTTTCCTCTTCGTACTGCTTTACATAGTGCCGGTCGGTCTTGCCATATACCTTCCAATCCACGTGCCGAAGCTCGTCTCCGGGATTGTAGGGGCGATGTTCTGCAAATTCGACGGAAAAACCGTGATACGGACTTTTATGTAGACCGGTTATAAAGCCCTCTACAATGAGCCGGGCCCGCAATTCCATGTTGGAAAGCTGACCAACAAAAGATGGATCAAGGTACTTTAGGGTAGTAGTTTCTTCGCTCACCGGCTCGAATTTAAGTCATGATACAGACCACATATACGACACGGATGAAAATCGTTCCTTCTGTTTTTTTCACCATCTTTCCCATTCAATTAATGAGTTTGTTGAAATGAGTTGCTTTAAAAAATCGTAACTTGCGGACATGGAGCTAAATGATATCATTAAAGCGCAATTAATGGATGCGCACGACCTCGAGCGCACATTGAATCGCATGGCGCGTCAGATTGTCGAGATGTTTGATCTCGATGAATCGAAGGCCGCGTCATTTGCTCTGATTGGGATGCAAACTAGAGGCGTTTATCTCGCGGCGCGTATTCGGAAGATTATCAGCGAAGTGGATCGAGTAGACGTTCCGATGGGGATTTTGGACGCCACGATGTACAGGGACGATTTCAGAATGCGCTTGAAGCAGCCTGTGGTCCGAGAAACTCGGATAGATTTTGATATCGATGACCGCGACATCGTATTAGTAGACGATGTGCTGTTTACTGGCCGAACCACTAGAGCAGGACTAGATGCGCTCACTGACTTAGGACGGCCAGCCTCGGTCCATTTTTTGGTCCTTATTGATCGTGGTCTTAGAGAATTGCCCATCAAGGCAGATTTTGTTGGCCGAAAAGTCCCAACTCTTCCTGGGGAAGAGGTCCGCGTTCGTTTACACGAAATGGACGATAAAGAAGGCGTCTGGTTGGTAGGACGCTCACCATCACCCACTAATTGAACTATCCAGTATTCGTGGAACCGACAGAAAATCAGATACAAACCGGACTTGATCACCGCCATCTGTTAGGTTTGTCGGACTATTCGTCTCGTGAAATTAGTCTCATTCTAGAAACAGCAAGGCGCTTTCGTGACGTGTTAGATCGGCCAATTAAGCGTGTCCCAACGCTTAGAGGCATTACGGTTGTTAATCTGTTTTTTGAGTCCTCGACTCGAACCCGTATTTCGTTTGAACTAGCTGAAAAACGACTTTCTGCCGACACGGTGAATTTTAGCGCCTCAGGGTCGAGTGTTTCTAAAGGTGAATCGCTCAAAGACACAGCCCAGAATATTGAGGCAATGAAAATTGATATGGTGGTCATTCGCCATCAATCTCCGGGAGCGCCTAACTTTTTGACGCAGTGCGTGGACGCAGTCGTAATCAATGCAGGGGATGGAGCTCACGAGCATCCAACACAAGCGTTGCTAGACATGCTTACCATCTCAGATCGGTTTGGTAAGTTGGAGGGCCTGAACGTTTCCATAATTGGGGACATCCTGCACAGCCGAGTGGCCCGGTCGAACATCCATGGACTTTTGGCCATGGGCGCGAATGTGACCATTTGTGGCCCCAAACCGTTGCTTCCAGTGCATTTAGACCGAATGGCTAGTTCCAAAGGGGATCTACGCATCACGCACAAACTGAATGAAGCGCTTGAAGGGTGCGATGTAGCCATGGCCCTTCGTATTCAGATGGAGCGTCAAGGACAGAGCCTGTTTCCAAGTATTCGGGAGTATCATGATCAATTTGGCATCAGGATGGAGCATTTACATGCCCACAAAGACTTAATTGTGATGCATCCCGGTCCTGTTAACCGCGGAGTAGAACTTGCGAGCGATGTAGTAGACCACGAACGCGCGCTTATTTTGAACCAGGTTACCAATGGGGTAGCGGTTCGAATGGCGGTTCTGTATTTACTTTCCGGTCAAATAGCCTCCGAATAGGTAGTCTCTGAATAGGCAGCCTCCGAATAGGCAGATTCTGCCTCCCAACGTACGTTTATGTGAAGGATCCCGTTCGAAACAAGTCAGTGGCTGAAACGCCTGAAGAAGCTGTTCGGCAAGCGGTAATATTGTATTTACATAGAGAACGTAACATCCCCACCGGGTTGATGTCAGTTGAGAAAGGTCATGTAAACCGAGGCGATTCAAAACGAGCTGATTTAGTGGTATATGACCGCAAAGGGGCTCCCTGGATGGTCGTGGAATGCAAAGCACCAAGCATAAAGTTGACGCAAGCAGCTTTAAATCAGGTGGCACGATACAATCAGTTTTATAAGGCGCCTTATGTTCTGGTCACGAATGGAACGACGCATTATTGCGCGCATGTTCAAGACGAATTGATTACTTTTTTGACTGAACTGCCAACGTGGCCTGATTCGAAATCGAACGGAAATTAAATGTCTTATTACTCTGAGAAAATGATTGCTATGGCCGCCGTTCGGGAGGCCTCTGATCTGTGCATCAATGTTCAACAGAGTTTGATGGGGGACTCAATCAGTAAAGCAGATAAAAGTCCCGTAACTATTGCAGACTTTGGAAGTCAGGCACTTGTCTGTTCTAGGATCCGCCGAGCCTATCCTGGAGATCCCATCATTGCAGAAGAGACTTCAGCCGCTTTGAGAAAGGATGAAAACGATTCTGAACGAAATCAGATGATTCATCAGGTCCGATTGCTGCGACCTGATGCGTCGGCGGCCGACATCTTAGATTGGATAGACTATGGTGGTCATAAGAAACAGGCGGATCGTTTTTGGACGTTGGACCCCATTGACGGCACGAAAGGCTTTTTGCGGGGCGATCAATACGCCGTTGCGCTGGCTCTAATCGTAGACGGTGAAGTGGTTGTAGCTGCTTTGGCTTGTCCAAACCTGGTACTCAACTCTGCTCCAGACTGTATGGGAGTGTTAGCAGTGGCCGTTAAAGGAGAGGGGACTGAACTATATCAATTGGGCAATATGAGCCCGATCGGAAAAGCACAGGTAAGTTCGACGGCCGAGCCATCGGAAGTGCGTTTTTCTGAATCCGTTGAGTCTGCTCATACGTCTCACTCCGACGCGCAGCGCATTGCAGGTATTCTTGGAATTGAAGGCAAGAGTGTTCGACTCGATTCGCAGGCCAAATATGTGGTTGTGGCCGCTGGAGATGCCGAAATTTATATGAGGCTGCCCTCAAGCCGCCGGTACGTGGAGAATATTTGGGACCACGCAGGCGGAATGCTAATTGTAGAGGAAGCAGGAGGAAAGGTGACGGATATTAACGGACTCCCTCTTTCATTCACGCACGGGTACCTACTTGAATCAAATCAAGGGGTCATTGTATCCAATAGCATTTTACACCAGCCACTGCTGGGCGCCATAAAAAAAGCCGAAATCGGATCAAAGAAACGCAGCTCGTAATCTGCGGCAAGCCTCTTCTAACACGGGGTATTCTTTGGCAAAGCAAAAGCGAAGGCAAGAAGCTCCATCGGCATCCTTATCAAAGAAAGAGCGTCCGGCTACCGTACCTATTCCAGCACGTTCCACGAGCGTCGTAGAGGCCGCCATATCGTCCTCAAACCCATCGAAGCGGCTCCTGAGTGGAGAAAAATCCGCTAGCACATAGTAAGATCCTTGGGGCCAAGGGACCAAAAAGCCAATTTCTTCCAATGTGGTGCACATCAAGTCCCGTTTTCGAGCATAGGCTTCACCCATTTCTGTGAAATAGGAATCGTTCATGTCAAACGCTTCGGCCACGCCGTGTTGAAGTGGAGTGGGTGCACAGATGTAGATCAGATCGGACAGGAGTCCCATCTTTGAAATAATAGCTTCTGGCCCAACGGCATAGCCTAGTCTCCAACCCGTCATATTATAGGTTTTGGAAAAGCCGGATAGCGTGATCGTGCGGCTATATGCGCCGGGAATGGAGGCAAGGGAAATGTGCTCTCTACCATCATACAGCATGTATTCGTAAATCTCGTCTGTGATAGCATAAATGTCATGCTTTTCAAGTAGCCCTGCCACACGCGTGAGTTCAGTTCGTGACCAAACCTTTCCACTCGGATTGCCGGGCGTGTTAACCAAAATGGCTTTGGTTCGTGGTGTGATCAGAGATTCAACGTGATCAAAATCTATCTCCCATTCCGGGCCCACTGTTTTCACAAACTTCTGTTTTGACCCCATCACCGAAAGCAGGTTGGCGTGGTAACCGTAATAAGGCTCGAATACGATGACCTCATCTCCCGGGTTAAGCAGCGTAAACATTGCGGCCACAAACGCCCCGGTAGACCCAACCGTCACCATCACTTCGTCAGGCGAAGAAACAGGTATCTTGTTGTACTGCAATGACTTAGTCATTAGCGCTTTTCGAAGTTCTATAATACCGCCGTAATGGGAGTAGATCGATTGATCGGCATCAATGGCTGCATGAGCACCTCGCTTGATTGCATCTGGGGTTGGCATATCGCAGATGCCCTGCCCCAGATTAATGCCATCCCGCCCCTGAAGAAGCAACGTAATAGCTCGAATGTTGCTTTGTTTTAACTCGTTTGTTCTCTCTGCTAGCGGTTTCATGCGGTCCGTTATTGGGTTTCCGAGGTCTCATTTGTCAGTCGTCGAAACAATCGACCCCACGATTCAAAATCGGTTTGGTAGGAGACGCCAACACCAGTGGTGTTGGTCAGTTCAGACGTCTCCAAGATATCGCCTTCACGTCTAAAGAACACTTCAACAGAAACTTTGGGACTAATTCTAATCTCTACCACAAATTCCCCTTGAAGGCCTTCGTTCACCCGAACATTCTCTGCGGCTCGAGTCCCTTGATACACCCCTTCTCCGCGAATAATTAGGCGTTCGTCGAGAAGGCGGAGCGCTACCCCGTAGGTTACATCGAGGTCGGCTGCGCTTTCACCCAGCAGTCCAAACGAAAAATCAACGTTGGGAAGCGCTTCATTCAGAAAACGATTCAGTTGAGCTGATACAAGCTGAGAAACGCTGTTAAACGCCAACTGACTACCCGAGTCGGAGGTCAGATTATCAGTTGTCAATTGAAACGAGTTGGTGAGCAATACGCTCGTTGCGTATTCCGTTGCCCGGTCAGGCTGGTTGAGCTGCGCTTCAAGGGCTTTGTAGTCACCCAGTACGTTTTGATTGACTTGATCAATGCTCAATGAAAGATCGACTTGAGGGCCATTCACGGTTCCTGAAATTTGCAGGTTAACAATGAGCGGAATTAGGCCGGTCTGTTGCGCATCGGATCCCGGAAGTCCTGCCCGGCTGGCGCGCGTTCTGTACGAGGCAGGAATATCCAATTGGGCATTTACGGAATCGCCATCCCACGTTATTGTGCCGCCTTCGTTTATGATGAAACGCCTGAAAAAGAGCTCACCTGCGGTAAAAAGGTAATCTCCTCCATCGACCGAAAGTTGTCCGAAGGTTTGAAACTTGTCGTCTCCACGAATCAGCTGAACGGTTCCGGTGCTTTTTGCATTGATGACGTCGCCCAGTAGAGGGTCAATCACGAGGTGAACGGTCGATCCTACCGGTGCATAAATAGAAAGGTCGAGGTTTAGACCATCTAAGAAGCGTCGTTCAGCCGTTGGACGACGGCCCAAAATGGAAGGCCGTGTATTAAGCTGATTGAAGTCGGGGATGTAACCTGCAGAGTCCTCAAACACGATAAAACTCTCGTCCGTTTCCGAGAGGTCTTCTTCAATCGGAATAAACAGTTCTGAGTTTGCCCGCGTAGAGGCGTTGTTCGAAAACAAGGTAGCATCGTAAAGTGGTCCATTAAGTGTGATATCTCCAGATGCCCACAAAAATCCGTAAAAGGGGAGTTCAGTAGAAGCGCCTACATTCATAATTTGGAGTTCGCTGAGCCGGCCGCCAATATCAAGCGAGAAAAAGCGATAATCATTGAATAGAATTCGACCTGATAAATCGGCAAAACCGCCTTGAGAATCAGAAATTTTCGCTGCGTCCACATGGATCGCTTCTCGGTCTATTCTAACATCTCCTGCAATCTGATATTGGCTTTGCGTGATTGGGACATTAAATCTCCCATCAATCAATCCTAGCTTTACATCGAATAGAGGATTGGTGAACGAGCCTTTGATGGTTCCATCTCCAGATAGATAGCCGGTAACTGTGCCAATTGCATCGGAAAAGATGTATTTGAGGAAGAACAAATCTGCTCGATGAATATCTAAAAAGAGATCCATTTTACTGTCGATGTCCTCACTCTTACTCGGTAGACGAACCGTCCCCTTAAGCGTCAAATCGTTACTTATGCGCTCCCCCAGCAAGTCGGTACCGGCCAAAACTGCATCTCGTTCATCGGGTATGGGCGTCAAAACGAGAGAGACGTCGGTATCTGTTGATCCCGTCTGATAGTTGCTTACCACCTCAATGTCACCCAAAATGCGATGGTCAATCGAAAATGATTTGACTATTGCAGAGCCTGCCAAAATGGGCTGTCGCAAACCGCCAGAAAATGCAATTTGCGTATTAACGATACCGCCTAATACATGGTTTAGGTTGGCAAACGCTGAAAGATCTCTGAGCGATATTTCGTTCAGGGTTACAATTAGCTTTTCGTCTACACCCCTGTGAACACACCTGTCGCTTGAATGGACTGATTTGTAGTTCCAAGTGCATTGTGAAACTGCAAGTCAAAACCAGAAACTGAGATCGCATCACCATACAACCTGAGGTCAGAGGGCTTAGACAAACTCCAGAAACCTTCAGCTGTGCGCACTTCCAATTGCCGGAATTGAACCCGATTGAATAGTAGGGTGCTGTTGAGACCCAATTTGATGTCGATCCCATCAATTCTTTCGCTACCAGCGCTTGAGATGTCAATGAAACCACTTCTGTCTTGGAAGGAAGAATGGACTACTGCGTCACTAAAGAGCATATTTCTGACAGAAAGGGTATCCATTTTGAATTCGCTTTCCCAGGCGAGCGAGTTCGAAATTCCAGAGCGGCGGCTGGCGCCGACGCGCAGAGATCCTTCCGTGCCTAACAGTGAGTTAGATCCAAAGGCTAAACTTGGAGAGATTGCCATTGTTGTTGCGGAGACCGTATCCGGAGAAATGACCCACGAACTGGATAGGGAAACGGCTCCCGTCAAAGACGGGAAAGATGGTATGAGCGTCGAGGCCTGTTCAGCATCAAGGATGTCTAAGCGAATTGAAGCCTCCAGGGGAGTGGAATGCCCTGCGCGCGAGAAGGAAGTACGAGCCTGTTCCCAAAGTAGAAGATCCTCGAGCGGGGAATCTGGGAAGGACTCATCGACGGCGCTGTTTGGATACAGTGACTTATTGTTTTCTTGCTCAAGGGCCAACCGAATCCCAGAAGCCCAGGAAAGCGCCAGGCGGGTCCATACAGGGATGGAGCCTGTTCCGTTCATCTGGAGCGTTGCAAAATCAGAGACGAAATCCAACATCGGTTCCGATTGATTCGCTGGATTTCTAATACTTGTTACAGAGTTGAAAGGGGCAATTCGCGAAGAATCACCCCGTACACTAACGAGGGAGGAGTCTAAGCTTAAATTAAGTGTACCCTCAAATAAATGGTCCCAAGTAAGATTTGTAGACGCTGAAAGACTGCCGCTTAAATCCGAAAAGAGATCGGAATTTCCAAGAAGCGGACCTATATCAAAATGGGTTAACTGAGAGGCAACTTCAATCCAAGGCTCACCACTTAAAACCACGTCCCCGTTCAAATCCATTGAACCTTGATTACCGGTCAAGAGAATCCTACCACCAATGTTTTCTGGTTCTAGGTCCAAATCGAAGTCAAGACGTTTTAACGATCGTTTCCCAAGCACCGGAGATACTAAATCGCCTTCAATGGTTGCGAATAGCTCCTTTCCGCGCAAAAGGGCTCCTTCTGCTTTGAGGGTGCCTGAGATGTCGCTGGAAAGGGCAGTTTTACCGGTCCACTTGGATAAGTCGACATGCTCTGTGAGCAAGGAAACAGAATGAGATAGGGAATCGATTGGGCCAGAAATCAGCAGAGATCCGGACAAAAGCCCGGCGTCTGATGAAACGTCAAAAGAGCCCCGTGCCGAAATGTCTGAAATTGAGCCAGAGTCGAGTCCTAACTTGCCTTGTACATAAGCTGACGTTGAAACCGACTGGACTTCTAAGAACCGACTCCAGTCAACAAAGGGTAGCAGTACGTTCAGGTCGGATGGTTCAAGGGTGCTATTCGACAACGATAAGTCTACATCGAGTTCATCCGGGTAACCTGAAAAAGTCCCCGCCAATTCCAAATAGGACTCGTCTCTGCGTAGCTTAATCCACGAAATGGTTACATCAGAAAGAGGTCCTTGCACATGAGCGCTGAGAGAAGCAGAGCCGCCCATGGGAGTTTTCGGGAAAAAGCGTTTTAGTTCTGAAAAATCAACGTTTTCAGATTCTACATCTACCACGAACGGCCGGTCCACTAATTCCTGAGCACCTTCGTTGGCATCCCAAAAGCCTGAAAGTGACAGATCCGAATTCCCAATTCTGAGTCCAAAATGGGTGATTGCGATTCTTCCGTCACGGATCACGACCTGCGATTCGCCGGATTCAATGGCTACGTTTGGCTCAGGAAAACGACCATTCAAACGTAGAATATCAATTTGCTTGCTGGACTCCGAGATATCCAAATTCGCATTTAGCGTGATCTGCGAAAGGCTCGTGTTTCCAAAATCGAAGACTCTTCCTGATTGGATAAGTGAGTGCAAAGGGACTGGGGAAGAGGTTACCACCTGCCCGTCGAGTACTTCAATAGCTGCACCCTGAAGGCGCCAGGTAGTTTCAACCGCTTCGGATGTGGAATCTGCCCGGCGGAAGGCATTTGCTACATTACTAGAGCCATTCTCATCGAACCTGATTTCAACGCGAGGCCGAATAAGCGTCAAATTATGAAGTGAAAACTTTTTCTGAAGTAGGTACGTCCACTTGGGACGAATTATGACGGAATCAATGTGAACGACCACGCTCCCTAGAGAGTCTGCGATTTCCACATTTCGAGCATAGAGGGTGTTGAGTAGATTCCCTGTTAATTGCCCAATTTGGAGTTCACCTTGAAACCGATTAGCAAATTCAACCTCAAGTTGCCGGCCTAATTGATCTCTCCCTACCTGAGTTCGAGTCAGCGCAAAAAACAACACAACGATTCCAAACGCTACGGCTAGTATCGTGTGGAGAGTACGTTTTGATATGTGCGTTAATATGGAGCCGAACACGCCCTACGTACAGATTTAATTGCGGCCCAAAGAAAATGAAATCGCTGCTTCTACATCAGCTAGGGTTACATCGTCTGTCACGTAAGCTTCCCCAATACGCTTCAGAAGGACGAAATGCAGCCGTTCGGATACCTTTTTCTTGTCTGTAGCCATGGCTTTCCTAATGTCTGTGACTCCTATTTGGGCTGGAATGGGTGGCGTTGGGATCAGATTCAAAATGGCCTGTACGCGGGAGTGATCCAGTTTTCGACTAAACCGTCGAGACATAAAGGCCGCTGCCTTCATTCCGATTGCAACTGCTTCGCCGTGGGTTAGAACGCCGTATCCGAGTGCTTTTTCAAGGGCGTGTCCAAACGTATGCCCAAAATTCAGGAAGGCCCGTTTGCCTTGTTCCAACTCATCTTCTGATACGACTTCAGCTTTTATGGAGGCGGCTCGATAAACGAGATCGCCCACAACTCGGGGGTCTCGGGCCACAATTTGCCTCATTTCAGATTCGATCCAGGCAAAAAATGCTTCATCTCCGATGAGTGCATGCTTCACCACCTCTGCCAGTCCACTTGTCCATTCTCTGCGCGGAAGCGTGTAGAGCAGTTTTGTGTCGATCAGTACTAATTTCGGTTGATAAAACGCTCCAATGAGGTTTTTGCCTTCTGAGTGGTTAATCCCGGTCTTGCCGCCAATAGCACTATCTACTTGAGAGATGAGCGAAGTAGGAATGTGTACCATGGGTACACCGCGCAGAAGAGTAGCTGCAGCAAATCCGGCCAGGTCTCCTATAACGCCACCGCCGAGAGCCAATACCGGCGTATGCCGATCTATATTCCACGACAATGCGGCGTCATAAATGGCCGTTAGATGCTTGGGCGATTTGGTTTCTTCTCCTGGGGGGAGTGCCAAAACAAATGGATCCCACCCGTCAAGTTGCAACATGCCTACCACTACATTTCGGTAGTGCGAGGCGACGTTTGTATCGGTAATAACTAAACATTTACCGGGACGCAAACCAGCCTCTCGCATGCGGACAGGCAGGGCTTGGAGGGGAGCAAAAATTAACTCGTAACCTCGGTCGTCGGGTAGGTTTATTCGTACCGGTAATTCTTTGTTTTGAAGCAGCATTTCTACGACAAATATGTGCGAATCGGGGGGGTAAAATAAATTTCACCAAAGATAGGACTTCTATACACGCGGCACCTTGAAATGATCAATAAAGCCAAGTATTTGACTCAATTCGCACTCGATTCTCCAAATGTGATCCTAAGTTGTCGTTGTACATGCTGTCTTTTCATCAAAGAACCCGAGAAATCCACTTTTCAGGGGATATCCCGTCGGTCTTCGAAACAATTCGGGTGTAGGTTGCACTAACGGCATACGACCTCCGCAATATCGCCCTTCACAATTTCGCCCTCCACAAGACGCCCTCTTCAAGATGTCATGTGAAAGGCACCGAATGAGTTAACTAGTCGTCCTGCATGTGTTTGATCGCTTTTGCATTTGATCCTGAAGCCGAGCAAAAACTACTTGTTTTGGCCAACAGAGATGAGTTTTATGAACGTGAGGCCCTACAGGCACACTTTTGGCCGGATTACGAAGGGTTGCTCGCAGGCAAAGATGTCCAAGCAGGTGGAACGTGGCTCGGGGTACATGCCTCTGGTAGGTTTGCAGCAGTTACTAACTACCGCGAACCAGGTGTTATCGTTGAGGACGCTTTATCTCGTGGGAATTTGGTCCTGGATTTTCTGACCTCGAAACAGGAGGCGCTAACATACTTGAATGAGATCCACCAGAGGGCGCACCGCTATAACGGATTCAATGTGATCGTTTATGATGGTACAACCCTGGCATACTACTCGAATCGATCAGAAAAGCAGCCAGAGTCTTTAACTGCAGGCATCTATGGCCTAAGTAATCATCTGCTCGATTCTAGTTGGCCCAAAGTAGAGCGCTTGAAATCCAAGCTCCGAGTGAGATTGGATGAAGCGCAACATGTGAATGAAATCTGGGCGGACACCTCATTTATCGACATGCTCAATGATGAGGAAACAGCTCCGGATAGCGAGCTTCCCTCTACGGGCGTGCCAATTGAATGGGAGCGGAGGCTATCTGCTATGATGATCAAATCCGAGCGGTACGGTACTCGATGTTCTACCATGGTCGGCATTATGGGGGATCGTACCATTCGATTTGCTGAAAAAACAATTCATCCACCACGACCCGGCACTCCGGACTCGGTCCAGTTTGAAATTCAACCCACGGATACCGATCGATTAGAAGAGCGTCCAATTTACGAATCGGAATAAATATGTCCTCGACTAGAATAACATTCCCAAATAAGGGCGGCCAGATTTTGTCCGCCGTGTTGGAACAGCCAGCGGATGGACAAGCAGTTGCCCACGCGATTTTTGCTCACTGTTTTACGTGTTCCAAAGACTTAAGAGCTGCGCGGCACATAAGCAGATCGCTTGTAAATGCTGGGTACGCCGTATTGAGATTCGATTTTACCGGCTTAGGCCAAAGCGAAGGGGAGTTTGAGGATACTAGCTTTTCAACGAATCAGGGTGACTTGGAAAGTGCGTATGAGTGGCTTAAAGAGAATCTGGAAGCTCCCGCGCTTCTAATCGGACATTCATTGGGCGGGACGGCTTTGTTACATACAGCATCCCGATTGGAGGGAATTAAAGCAATTGCTACCATCGGTTCTCCATTTGATCCAGGGCACGTAGCGCACCTCTTTGCGGAAACGACGGATGAAATTAAAGCCCGAGGCGAAGCAACCGTGGCCATTGGGGGACGCCCGTTTAACATCAAGAAATCGTTTTTGGATGATTTAGATCGGACTGATTGCGCTGAACTTGTAGCCAATCTGGACGCGGCGCTTCTGGTAATGCACTCACCAATAGACAACATCGTTTCAATTGACAATGCAGCTCGAGTGTTTCAAGCTGCCCGTCATCCAAAAAGCTTTGTTTCTCTGGATTCCGCGGACCACCTTTTGTCACAAGAGGAGGACGCTAAGTATGTGGGGGCCGTTCTCGGGGCTTGGGCGTCCCGGTACCTGGATATTCCCGTACAAAATGTGAAAGGAAAGGAAGAGGGTTCTCATCAGGTAACTGTCAAAACGGGGACTGAACATTTCTACACAGAGATAATTGCCAATGGGCATAGCCTAGTGGCAGATGAGCCAGCGGATCTTGGAGGGACGAATTTAGGTCCAACGCCATACGATTTACTTCTTTCGGCGCTCGGTGCGTGTACGGCCATTACCGTACGGATGTATGCGGATCGAAAGGAATGGCCTTTGGAGGACATTCAGGTAGCACTGGTTCATTCTCAAGTGCAGGCAAAAGACTGTGTCGATTGTGGTTTGCCAGAGGATGCAAAAGGGCGTGTCTATCTCATTGAGAGGCAAGTAAAACTATCTGGAAAGGACCTTACGCCAGATATGATCAAGCGTATCATGGAAATAGCCGATCGATGCCCGGTTCACCGCACGTTGGTCGATCAAGCAGTGATCAAAACCACGCTGGTTGATAAGTAGGGACCCTACTTATTGGGCTGGTACGACGCCAAGGCCGGGTCTTTCAGGTAACGTAATCACTCCAGAGTTGAACGAGAGACCAGAATATGGGTCTTGAGCAAGATGGAGTTGTCCGTCGAGATCTAGGTAGTCTACCAGGGCTCCTAAGTGCGCGGCCGCTGTTAGCGCCACAGAAGATTCGATCATGCAACCTAGCATGACGGACATGTCCAACGACCGAGCTAACGAGATCATCTGCTGCGCCGCGCGAATGCCTCCGCATTTGGCCAACTTAATATTGATTCCTTGAACTGCTCCTTCTAACTCAAAGATGTCGTCGAGTCCCTGAACACTCTCGTCAGCGATGAGCGCAGGTGAGGCTTTAGGGAGCAATCGCTTGAGTAGATGCCATTCATCGTTATCCTTTGGGCGGATAGGCTGTTCTACAAACACTAAATCCAGTTCATGCATGGCCGGAATGGCCCGGACAGCTTGGTCTAAGGTCCAGCCACCATTTACATCCACGCAAAGCTGTCCTGAATATTGCTCTCTTGTTCGACGGGTAATGGCGAGATCCATTTCGACGTCGCCTGAACCTAGCTTCAGCTTTAGAAACGGAAAGTCGAGTAAGGAGGACAATTGCTGGTCCAGGTGCTCTAAACTTTCGGGGATTGGCAGCGCATATGAACTTGCAGGAATGTGCTTTTGACTAAGGCCAAGTAGTTTGTAAAGCGGCAATCCCAGCCGTTTGCCCCACACGTCGTGCAACGCTTGATCAATCGCGGCTTTGGCTGGGCTCGGGCCATCTGGGAGACGCTCGAGGGTAGCTATGAGTTCTAAGGGGTCAGAGACCATGACATCCTGCAACAGATGCGATACCCCTTCTACATAGGTCTTTACGTCTTCAAAGGTTGTGGGGTAGTAGGGAGGAAGCGCGGCCTCCCCAATGCCGTCTCCTAGGGTGATCAACGCATTATTTCGGACGGTGCTCGTACCGTGTGCAATCCGAAAAGGATGCCGAAGTTGTAAGGGGAGAGGCGTGACTGTTACAACCATTGCATTTTCGTTACTGGCCGGGAATGACTTCGAAAACCAATCCAGCTTCCTTGGATCCATAGCAAAAGGAAGACAATCTAGATGTCACAAATCGAAGCAATTCCTCTGGTTCAAACGTTCCTGAAAGTGATACTCGGTTAGATTGGCCGCCGAAGACCGGAAAGCCATCCAAGCGTCGCACAATCTGAATACCGCCGACATTAGAATTAACTTGAACGGCTTGGCTGAGCAGTGGGGCGGCGGGAGAGCGGAGTTCCAAATCCAAGAGTCGATAGCATGTTTGGCACGTCGCTGCGACTTGCCTCCCCAATTCCAGAGCAGTGGTAATATCGGCATTTGGGGAAACGGCGAGTGAAAGGCCTTTGATTTCGGGCGATACACGACGCCCATAAGCCCTTCTGTCACAGCCATTTACAACCATTGCGACCCGAATGGAGTCGTTGGCCAGGCCGCTCGAAGCAATTCCAAGACCGAACATAAGCGCTTGGAGCGTATCCTCTGAAAGTGGGTCTTGCTCGGTTCCTACTTGGAGGACCGGGGTCAATCGTTTAAATCGTGAAAGAAGATCTGGGATGATATCTACTTTGCTAAACTCCTCAGAAAGTGATAGATCTAGAAACGGCCCGCGGATGGACGCAATAGACGCATTCACTGCTGCCTCCGATAACGCATCTGCAATGGAGAGAACTTCTTCAGGTTCGTGTCCAGCGTACAGATTAGAACAGTCACGAGCATGGAGTTCTATGCTGGGTACATCGCTTAATCCAAGTTGTTTACTGCTGTTGTAGACAGCCTCCGAAAGGGCATCCGCAGCTTGTTTAACACGATCATACACCTTTGCCTTCTGTGTTACAGAACGCCTGCTCGAGCAAGATGCCAAGGAAACAGAGCATTGAACGGCTTCGATTCCCACGTTTGACGCCGCGTTTGCAGCCTGACGGGATTCGTACAAACGCATAGCGGCAGCCTCGACTTCAGAAGAAGTCGGGCTGCCGCCAAGGGAGGCCAATGCTGTCTCTACGATATCGTTGAAGTCGGGTCGTTGCATAAAACTCAAGTTGAGTTCAGCAACATACTAATCAAGTAGGATGGACTCCAACAGAAATTTTCGCTTATTCAGGCTTTGTCAGAGCCGTCAAGAAAGAGCGCAGCGTTCTAGAACCATCGGGATTGGCAGAAACGCGGTACGCCTTGACTAAAAACGTAGAGCCTTCTTCCACATTCTTATAGGCGTCTACAAAGGCCTCTTTTGAGCTCACTGCGTCTCGATTTACCTCCGTAATAATATCGCCTTGGCGCAAATCACCATTCCGAAACGCTAGGCTATTTGGATCTACCGAACGAACAATGACGCCTTTAACATCTTTGGAATCGACGCCTAGTTGGTCTAGAATCTCATTTGAAATAGATTCTATTTGAAGCCCCAAGGACTCAACCATATTGGACTCTTTTTCGAGGACTACTGGGGCATCGGCAACGGTTTCGTCAACAAAGGCACTCCGTTTGCCAAGGGTCACCTCTACTGTTTTGCGATGATCGTCGCGAGCATTTTCGAGAGACACTTTTTCGCCAGGAGCTAGGTTGGCAATGGTTGTTCGTAGTTCGTTGAAATCGTTTAATGTGATGCCATTCACAGCAATAATGATGTCGCCGTCTCTAAGACCTGCATCGTCGGCAGGTGCATCTGGAGTGACAGAGGTCACTTGCGCAGCGCCCCTTGGGACGTTCAGAGCCCTCGATAGCGAAGAGGATACACGGTCGAAGTTAACCCCTAGAAATCCGCGCTCCACCTTGCCTGATTCAATCAGTTGGGAGGTGATGTTTTTCACCACGTCAACAGGAATCGCGAAGCCGATGCCTTGGCTACCACCACTTCTGGATAGGATGGCGGAGTTCAGCCCGATTAGCTGTCCGCTTAGATTGACCAGTGGCCCACCTGAGTTACCGGGGTTAATTGCAGCATCCGTTTGGATGAAAGAGGAGAACAGATTCAAACCCGCTAGCGTCGAACTATTACGCCGAACAGCGCTGACAATACCAGAAGTAACTGTATTTCCTAACTCCTCGGCAAGGGGAGATCCAAACGCCATAACCCATTGTCCGACACGGATTTTGGAGGGGTCAGCGAATGAAATAGAAGGCGCGTTCCGTTTTTCAACTTGAATGACCGCCAGGTCTGAGTTGGGATCCGTTCCAACTACTTTGGCTTTCAAATACTGACCATCAAAAAGCATAACTTCAAGCGTTTCAGCATCTTTGATCACATGGTAGTTCGTAACGATATGCCCTTCGCTTGAAATAAAAACGCCAGATCCGAGCGCTGAAGTTCGGAATTCTGTAGGCGTATTTGGGGCCTGTTGAAGGTCTTGCCCAGGGAAGTTGAAAAAATTACCAAACGGATTTGCCTGAACTTGCCGCTCTTGCACGACTTCCGAGTGGATTTGGACAACAGTTGGATTTATTCGGTCCGCAACTGACACAAAAGCATCGTCAATTGCTGCCATTGAAGCATCTTCATCTAGTAAAATTGGAGCCTGTACAGAATTCGCGTGGGACGCTGTACCCACATGCGTTCCGGCTCCAAGCCAGTTTGCTCCTGCCGTCGTAAAGAAGATTCCTGATACGAATGCAGCCGTAAGAAG
>JABMOI010000147.1 GCA_013204185.1 bacterium
GCCTTAGACTGATCCAATCCCGGAATGGTAACCGCCCCTAAGGCCGCCGTGCGCACGTCTTCCGAGATGCCGTGCGCTTCGCTCCCAATCACAATCATGGAGGGCCCAGCCGGTTTCCACTCTTCAATAGACACGCCGGCCATATCTGCCACGCGGACATCTACTCCGGCTCGCACGTTGGTTGCCACAAAACCACTGAGATGTTCAACCCGCTCTAACACAACATCCCAGAGTCCACCCATGGTGGCCCGAACCGTTTTTGGCGCGAAATAATCGGCTGTTCCGGGGCCGGCCACCACTGCTTCAATTCCGAACCAGGCCGCGGTGCGAATGAGGGTACCCACGTTTCCTGGGTCTTGAACGCCATCCAGAACCAACACTTTGGACATACAGGCAATACACTTCAGCGTTGGCGTTGGCATGGAGGCCAGCGCAAGCACGCCTGAAGGCGAAGAAGTGTCTGACATTTTTGCCATGACCTTATCGGGCACGACCGCCCACTCCATAGCTGCTCTCGCCAACACTTGCTGTGTTTGGCGGTCCTCCGCTTGGCTGGGCGTCAAATAAACCGCTTGAATGGGGGCGCCAGCTAAGAGTGCAGACTCAAGGCTGCGCAGACCTTCAACCAGGTACATGCCATGTTCATCACGACCTTTCTTTCGCTTTAAAGAGACAATCTCCTTTATGTGTCGTTCAGTAGGAGGCAGAGGCATAATAGAGGGCCTGATTTTATTAGTGAAGAATACAATAGATTCAACTCCGATAACAGTGGTTTAATCTACGGCAGTCTTACCTTTGCGCGAAACGGCGTTCCGAGATCTTCTCGGCGAGCCGCTCTTACTCTTTGTAAAGATATCCATTTAACGTCCGGGTTCTGGAAGCGCTTTTCCTCACCGGATTCCCCACAAGCGATGCAATTCAACGATCCGTACAAAAAAGCCGTGTATCACGAACCATCTCCTTTAACGAACGAAGACAATCCGTTCGAAGCTATGGTCGAGCGGTTTGACGTAGCAGCCAAAATCCTAGACCTGAACCCCGGTTTTTACGAGTACCTAGTAACTCCTGCTCGGGTTCACATCACGGCAATTCCGGTCATGATGGACACAGGTTTCATCAAGATGTTTGAAGGATATCGCGTGATTCACAGCGACATTCTCGGCCCCTCGAAAGGCGGTATTCGCTACGCACCAGACGTAAATCTGGACGAAGTGAAAGCGCTAGCTGCTTGGATGACCTGGAAATGCGCCATTGTGAACGTTCCTTTTGGTGGAGCGAAAGGCGGCGTGGTTTGTAACCCGCGCGAGCTGAGCATAGGAGAATTGGAGCGCCTTACGCGTCGCTATACAGCGAACCTAGCCGACGTATTCGGTCCGGATAAAGACATTCCGGCGCCAGATATGAATACGAACGAGCAGACCATGGCGTGGATCTTGGACACCTATTCGATGCGTGTAAAAAGAACCGAGCCTGCTGTTGTAACGGGTAAACCAATCCTTCTAGGTGGCTCGGAAGGCCGCCGCGAAGCAACAGGTCGTGGCGTTATGACCGTTACGCTAGCCGCCATGGAGCGTCTAGGAATGCGAGCGGCTTCGTCTACCGCAGCCGTTCAAGGATTTGGTAACGTGGGTTCTGTTGCTGCAGATCTTTTGTCTCAGCAGGGATGCACTGTTGTTGCCGTTTCCGATGTTTCGGGCGGTTACTACAACAAAAAAGGCCTCGATATTCGCGCCATGATCGAATATTCAGCAGCTCATGGAAATAGCTTGGAAGGCTTCCCTGGCGCCGAGCCAATTTCAAACGAGGAGTTATTGACGCTAGACGTCGATGTGTTAGCACCTTGCGCGAAAGAAGACCAGATCACGTCTCGAAACGCAGAGAAAATTAAAGCGAAAATTATTGCTGAAGGCGCCAACGGCCCGACATCTGCCAAAGCGGATGCCTTGCTGAAAGCCAACGGTTGCACGGTTATTCCAGACATTTTGGCAAATGCAGGCGGTGTAACCGTTTCGTATTTCGAATGGGTTCAAGACCGTCAGGGTTACTTCTGGACGTTGGACCGCGTAAATCGTCGTTTGGATCGGATGATGCGTCAAGCCTTCGATACCGTGTACGACAAAGCACTAGAGCACGATGAAACGCTTCGAATTGGTGCCTATGTGTTGGCTATTAAGAAAGTAGCCGACGCCTTACGTATGCGTGGCATCTACGCCTAATTCGCACGTGAGCTGCAGTTTATGACCGATCCAGGTTGATCTTGGCCTGGATCGGTCGCATCTTGGCGTTCGTTGATTTATTTCAAATGGATCGAATAAAAGCGCGATCGGATGAAGATGCCAATCCAATATGTTTGGTTAAGAGGAGCGCTACTGCTGCTGCTGGCTTCGACCCTTTCGGGGCCGGCCTGGGCGCAATCTGACGCGCCCTTAGCCCAGCCGCTTCCTCACCGCAACGTGATGGCGGACATAGCCTTACAGTGCGTGATAACTCACATTGACAAGGCTTCTCCTATGCAAGTAGAAGGCAAGGGATTGGCGCCCATTGTTGCGCCGCAGCTTGAAGCGGGGATGTTAGCAAGCGGATACCAATTGGCCAATCTAGACGCCGGAAAGTCCCTGGTATATACGGTTGACCTTGCCGTGGTAGACCTCAAGAAAAGCGGAAGGAAACAGGTGACCCGAACCGTTTCACTTGGAATGTCTTTTCAGGTTTGGGATCGAACCGCCAAAGAGAATCAGGCACAAAATGCCTCTGCGGCGACGCTGGAACAGTCCGGAACCTGTTCTGACGTACAAGTAGACACAGTGGATCGAACGCTACTTTCTTCTTTGAGTTATGCTGGGTTTCCGGAAACCAATCCTGCCCCTCCTGCAAAGGGAGGGTTGAGACGGTTTCTAGAGCCCGCCGTTCTTATCGGAGCAACGGCGGTTGGGACGTACCTCTTTTTCAATCTACGCAGCCGTAGATCAGACAGCGGATAATGCATACACTTCCATTTCGCCGGCTTTTGTCTTTATGCCTTACCGTTGGCGCAGTCATGTGCTTGCTGTCTGCTTGTGCCGTTCCTGTTCCACCTACGGGAGGTCCTCCTGACCAAAAGCCGCCAAGTGTGGTCCGAACGGCACCTGAAAATGGTTCGCTTAATTTTTCGGGTCGCGAAATTGAATTTGAGTTCGATGAAGCGGTGGATGTCAGGTCGTTTACTTCTGCTTTTTCAATTTCTCCCGACCTCAATGGGCCCCCATCCATTTCAGGATCCGGAAAGCGCGTTCGAGTCCGTCTTCCAGAGGACCCGCGCGCCGAAACCACCTACATCGTTTCTCTTGAAGCCACGCTTAAGGACGTGCATGGGGTTGTTCTGACGGCTCCCATTACCATCGCCTTTTCGACAGGCAGTGTTATTGACGCGGCAATGATGAGCGGGAACGTGGTTCGTGCACTGGACGGAAAACCCGTAGCTGGGGTAGATGTCTTTGCATTCGCTTCCGACGATTCCTTGACCATCGTAGGCCCTCCGCTCTACCGCACCCAAACGGCTAAATCTGGCGAATTTCTGTTTGAACATGTTGCCCAGAAGGCGTATTTCGTGGTAGCCGTACGAGATGCAAATCGGAACCGACTGCTAGATCCTGGGGAGGCCTACGGGGTTCCTCCTGTCCATTTTCTAAAGGCTGATTCGGTGGCCGTTTCACCTGAAATCCCATGGGTTTTAACAAGCCGGGACAACACGCCGCCTTCGCTTGAACGAGTTCGTGTCGTTTCGCCCACCGAACTAGAGCTTCGTTTTTCTGAGCCGCTAAACACCGATTTGAACGCGTTTCGCTTCCCTCCATCAGCAGCGGGTATGCAAAGCGTTTTCGACACCCTCGGAAACCAGATCTCTCCGCTTTCGCTGTACATCAAGGAAAGCCGATCCCGCTCTATTTTTGCAAAGTCGCTTCCGCTACAGGAAGGGATCTATCTGCTAGAAGGACCTAGCCCGGCCAGCGATTCGAGCGGAAATATTCGGCATCCCGTGTCTTCTCGCTTTTCCGTCCCTTCCGTTTTGCCTCCCGCTGCGGCGCCCGAGTTTATGATGTGGGTGCCAGATTCAGCTGTTGTTTCCACGGACGTCGCGGCCACAGAATCCGGCCTTGGCCCGCGCACTATATGGCCTCAGGAAAAATTTGGGTTCCGGACTACCGTCCCCGTAGACTCGCTGTATAAGGCCACACTCAGAGACACGTCAGGAACGCTATACGACGCACGCTTTTTGAAACGAGAGGACAATTTCTTCACGCTTGAAAAGAGCGGCGCCTTCCCGTTTACTGAGCCTTTTTTCGTCGAAATCAACCAGAAAGACTTCGGAGGGCCCGATTCCGTGGTAACAGGGTTCTTTCGGTACGCCACGTCCAGAGAACTTGGCTCGCTTTCGTACGTGATCCATTTGCAGCCCAATCCGGGTAAGCCGGTGGTTTTCTCCGAACTGTTTGAAGCATCTGATCGCTCGTTTCCGTTTACCCGTTCTCTTGAAACAGGTAA
>JABMOI010000148.1 GCA_013204185.1 bacterium
GTAATTACAATGTACTTACCTGAACTCGACGTGAACCTAAAAACAAAGATCATCCAGATTGGAAACTCGCAAGGAATCCGGTTAGCCAAACCCATTTTGGAGCAGGCTGGAATTACGGATGATGTCGAACTGCGGGTCGAAGGCGGTCAAATTATTATCCAAGCGGCGAACCGTCAGCGGCTTGAATGGGACGTTTTGTTTAAAGAGATGGCCCTAAAGGGGGATGATGAGCTGCTAGGTCCTGATACGAAGACGGATTGGGATGAGACGGAATGGAGTTGGGAATGACAGAAGAAATACGCCGATTCGATGTCTATTTGGTTGATCTCAATCCAACCCTAGGCAGCGAAATCAGGAAAAAAAGACCCTGTTTGATTATCTCTCCGGACGAAATGAACCGGCATATCCGTACTGTGATCATTGCGCCCATTGTCATTGCTCCAATGACAAGTAAGGGCCGCAACTACCCGACACGCATCAACTGTTCCTTCCAAAAAGTGAAGGGACAAGTGGTGCTGGACCAGATCAGAACAGTGGACAAACTTCGGCTAACCCAAAAGCTGGGGAGCGTTAGTAAAAAGGTGCAGGACCTCACCTTGCATACGCTTGCTGAGATGTTTGCCCGGTAAGGCAGGCCGCGCCTTACAGGACCCGCACTGGGGCTAGCCTCGGTCCTAGGCGCCATCAACCGGGCACCGTCACCCTGGCACTGTCACGATAAACGTAGCTCCGCCGTTTTCATTCGATTCCACCCGCATGGTCCCGTTATGCGCCTTGACAACGATATCGTAAGACATCGAAAGGCCGAGCCCGGTCCCAGCGCCAGTCGGTTTGGTGGTGAAAAACGGTTTGAATACTTCATCTAGGTTTTCCGCTTTGATCCCAGAACCGTTATCCATAACCCGTATTTCTACTTGGCTACCAACCCTACTGGTTTGGACTTCGACTAGCGGAGCGAACGCCCCAGACTCGGACTGGGCACGTTCTTGTACCGCGTCGAAGGCGTTACTTAAGAGATTAAGTACAACTCGGCTAAACTCCTGTGGCACAACGGATACCTGGCCTAGGTCAGTAGCAAAAGAGCGCTTGATATCCGATTGAAAATCAGTCATTTGTGACCGCTTGCCGTGGAATGCCAAGTCGATGTATTCTCCAATCAATCGGTTCAAATCGACCGATTCCATTTCACCCGCGCTGCCCCGGGCGTGCTGAAGCATATTGCGCACAATGCTATCGGCGCGCTTACCATGCTTTCCGATAACGGCGGAGTTTTCCCGCAAGCTGTCCAGAATGGATCGAAGCTCTTCGGTCTGAGCCGAAGGAGGGAGGGCCTCAATTAAATCATCCGCGAGCTCAGCGTTTATCTCGGCAAAGTTATTGATGAAGTTGAGTGGATTCTTGATTTCGTGGGCAATCCCGGCCGTTAAGGCGCCAAGAGAAGCCATTTTTTCAGAGTGGATGAGCTGATCCTGGGTCGTTTTGAGGTCGTCATGTGCCTTTTGAAGCGCAGAAAACGCGTATTCCAACTCTTTGGCTTTTTTGAGCTCCAGCTCTTTGACTTCGTTTTCTGCCAAGAGCACTTTGGCATGAGCAGACGCCTTTTCCGCCTCTAGCTCCGCCCGATCAATACGAGCTTGCTCTTCCTGTTTCCGGTTCAATCGACGTCGTTGAAAGCGGTCTACTTGGTACACGCCACCGACAAAAAGAGCGCCGTAGACTAAATACGCCCAAACGGTGCGCCACCACGGTGGAAGGATCTCAAACGCAAACGAATACCCGTTTTCCGTCCACGCACCGTCGCTATTGGAGGCCTCAATTCGGAACACGTATTCTCCAGGAGGTAAATTGGAGTATCGCACAGTTCGTGTTGTCGCAGGTTTGCTAAACGTGGGCTCATACCCATCCAATTTGTAGGAATATTGGTTCTTTTCTGGGCTTTGAAAGTGCAACGCAGCAAAGCTAAATGTGAGATCGTTTTCGGCATGAGAAAGAACGGTCATTTCTTTCATGGATGGGTCAATGCCATTGTAAGACCTTGAACTATCTGCCGACGGATTGTAAATGACTAGTTTCGAAATGCTGATTTGCGGCGCATTGGCATCCTCGGTGACTTCGCTCGAATAAAAAACACTAATACCTTTAATCCCACCAAAAACCAGCGCGTCATCGCTCATTTTTAAAAAGGCATTGATATTGAATTCTTGGTCTTGGAGGCCATCTTCCTCTCCAAACTGACTGAACGACTCATTAGCCGGGTTAAATCTGCCTAATCCGTTGTTGGTGCTGAGCCACAGATTCCCAATATCGTCCGGCAAAAGACCATAGACTACGTTATTTGGTATATCGCTATTGGATTCAGTAAAAGATGAAAAGGTACCTGCCGTTTTATTCCATTTGGCTAAGCCACCACCTCTCGTAGCGAGCCACAAAATGTTTGAATTGGTCGGATCGGGAAGTAAGTAGTTAATGATGTTTAACGTGGACCCATTTTGATCAATTTTTTCTCGGTCATAATAAAACAGGATGTTTTTATCAGCGTCTACGTGAACGAGTCCGCTCATTGGTGCCAGCCAAATCGATCCATCCGAATCGACAGAAAAATCAAAGGTGTTGATACGAAGGGGGGAACCACTAAATGCCGAGTCTGCAGTGCTAAATGTGACGGCAGTCAATTCGGCGTTCATTTCTAAATAGCCATTATCGGCCGTAGCAAACCCGAAAGTCCCGTCTGGTTTGCGTTTGATCTTATGGATTGACACATAATTATCGTTGGCCTCTTTTTTTGGAAACATGGGTATGAACGAAAAAATTTCCGTTTTGGGGTTGAATCGATAGGCTCCCATGGCCCCACCAAGTATTAAATTTCCAAAATCATCTTCTGCGATCGTACCTATTGGTATAGGTCCCGCAGCGAAACGCGTGTAGTTCGGTTGATGAACGAAATTGGTAAATGTAGATGTGTTTTTATTCCATTTGTGTAGCCCTGCCTGAGACGCGACCCAAAGGGTGCCATCTCGAGCCTCATGCATTCCGCGAATTACTGCTGCCCCGATATCGAACGATCCTTCGGACTGATTCGTAATGGTGTAAAATGGCTTTGGCTGCGTATCAACTTTGAACAATCCCGCGCCTTGTTGACTAATCCAGAACCCACCACTTCGATCGATCAACGAGGTTAGAAAACGACCCTCCGTAAACGAATTGACGTCCCCCGGTTTTGGCAGATACTGGGTGATTTTTTTTGTTTCAGGGTCATACCGATCCATTCCTTGGCGATCCGACTCAAACCAATATTGACCATCCGGGTCAATAAGCACTTTGGGTAGAGAATCGTCTGACTTAACATTTAAAGCCCCGTGGTTAGACTTAATGTCCGAAAACATTCCGGTTTTCGGATCGAATCGTTCATGGGAATAGGTCCTGAGAGTTTTTCCGTCGGTGTATCCACGGGCCCTTCTGAACAAGACCTGGCCGGTTTTATCGACAATTGGACCCACAATAAAGTCATTCCACAATGGAGACCTGATAACAACGTAGTATCGTCTCCATGCGTTTGACTCTTTGTTGAATTGCAAAAAGCCATTAGTCATATCGACACACCAAAGCGACCCGTCCAGCAGCTCAAAAAAGTTGGCAATTTGGCCGGCACGCTCATCCAGATAAGGTGATCTGGAGTCTTCAATTGGATATGAATTGAGTAAAACTCCCTCTGGATCAAATTGAAGAATGAACAAGTCGGATGAGCCTCCCTTCCACGTACTGACCCACAAGTGGTTGTTTTTGTCTACAAACCACGACAACTCTAATCCATTCCAGTTCCATGCGTTTATCTGTCCTTGGGATGCGGAAGGGTCTTCCTCTCCGGGAAAAAGAATGCGTTTACTCTGGCGATTTACCGTGTTCATATGGAAAAGATGAAAGCCCGATCTGTTATTTGAGGCAGCAATCCAAAGCGTTTCGGCTTTACCCAATAACAGTTTTATAGCTCTAAACTCGTTGGAGCTAGAAGGATCTAGAGGATCTAAAACCACATTGGAAAACATCCTAGCTTTAACGTCAAACGTTAGAATTCGGGTGCCCTTTACAATCCAGAGATTACCTTCGTTATCGTTCAAAAACGACCTTGCAGGTCCACCGCCCAAGATATCGCGTGTTGAATCGACCACGTGACGAATTACGATTCCCGTAACTGGATCCAATTCATCGAGCGCTTGCGTCCAAATACGCCCACGGGAATCCTCGTGAATGATTCCCCCTTTGGCCAGTTGACTAATACTATTGGGGTTGTCTGGATTGTGTCGATATGAGGTAAAAGTATATCCGTCATACTTAACTAGTCCGTCCCCCGTGCTGGCCCATATGAAACCGTTTTTGTCTTGAAGTAAATCAACAACCGAAGACTGCGACAATCCATCTTTATTGGAAAGGAGCTTCATGGTAGCACGGCTTTCCAATTGAGACATCGGAAAAGTCAACTCCGATTGTTGTACGGATTGAGCAGAGACGCGCTGGCCCTGAAAGACAGTCAGCGATAGCACAGCAAGCAACGAGAAGCGCGAAATAGAACAAAAGCCGCCCAAGATGATGTGGAAGGCGTTTAACAGAGTGGCGACAAAAGTTCGGAAATCCAACATATACGTGATCCTTCTGAGGGATAGAAAATCATCTCAGAATAGAATACGACGAAACCTCAGAAAACGGATCACGGGCGGGCAAATGGACCTTAATTCGGGCTAGAGGGGCCTGGCGCGCCTCGCAATTCACCCGTTGCCTACTTCGGAACCTGGCGCATCGTTATCCGCGAAGGGTATTCGGCCGATCTCAAAATGGTTTGAGTGGCTGCCTGGAAGTCACTTTCGTCGGCGTTGTAAATATCCACAAACGTTTGAGGATTGCGGTCTACAAGAGGAAACCAGCTGCTTTGAACGTGCACCATAATACGATGGCCTGCTTTGAAGGTATGCAGGATATCGGGCGTGTCGTAGGCCACACGAGTCGCCTCGCCAGGAACCAAAGGCTCTGGAAATTCAAAGCTGTTGCGGAATTTGGCCCTAAACACTTCGCCTCGAACCATCATTTCGTACCCGGCCATGGTATCCGGAAGATACTTTTCTTCTGCAGGTTGCCATTCAGGAGCGTCGTCCGGGAAAACATCAATCACTTTGACGATAAAGTCCGCATCCGTGCCCGTGGACTCGATAAAGAGTTCAACTGATACCGGGCCGCCAAACGTTACATCTTCGGTCAGTACTTCAGACTCATAGACCAACACGTCACTGCGCTCGCTGGCAAAACGCTGATCCTCAGCCATATACTCACGCGTCCTGTCTATCCGTTTTTCTTTGGTGTACGGCACGGGGTTAGCAGGATCACTTTCATACGAATCTGAGCCGGCAGTCACAGAAGGGGTATCAGAGAGACGTCCCATTTCGCCCAGATAGTAAGAGACGGGAGAGGAGTCAGAGGGAGGCCACGCGTCAAACCGGTGCCAAGTATTGCTTCCTGAGCCGTACGCCATAACCTCGGGGAGGTCCAGAGTGCCTTTTCCTTTTAAGTAGAAGTTGAAAAAGGGAAGGTCGATGTTTTCTTGGTAATAGGTAGACGTTTCCGTTTCAAACGACACGTTGCCGAGGTGGTCACCTAGGCCCCGTACCCAGCCGCCGTGAAACCAAGGGCCTAGTACTAAGGTGTTGTTGATACTTGGATTGTTGAGTTCAGTTGATCTATAGATTTGAATCGGGCCGTAAGGATCTTCGGCGTCATAGAGTCCCGCTACCGTCATTACGTTCGCGGTCACGTTTTTCATGTGGGGGATGATGTTGCGCTCTTGCCAGAACCGATCGTACACCCCATTTTGCATAAGCGAGTCCCATGTTGCTACTTCATGGTGAAAATAGCGCTCATTGGCGTTTTTCAGCGGTCCGAGATCCAGATAGAATTGGTAGGCATCATCGGATTCGAAATCAAAAGCATCTCGACTAGCCGTGGTTGGAGTCGGTTCGATGTGATCGAATCGATGGAAAAACCGAAACCCATCTTGGAGATAAAACGCGCCGTTATGGTGAAAATCGTCCCCGATGAACCAGTCCCCAATAGGAGCTTGAGGGGAAGAAGCCTTGATGGCCGGATGTGTGTCGATGATGCTGGCAGCAGCATAAAAACCGGGATACGAAATGCCCCAAAGGCCTACGTTTCCGTTATTTGGATGGACATTCTCTAATAACCAATCTACTGTGTCGTACGTGTCGCTGCTTTCGTCTACCGGAGCCCCGGGCTCGTTTCCGGGATGGTTCGGCGTCATGTTAACGAACGTTCCTTCCGACATGAAACGTCCCCTAACATCCTGGTAGACAACGATATATCCTTCTTCGGCGAAACGAGCTGTACCAGTAGGACCGATATGGTCTAGATATTTTCCAGCTTCGTACGGGCCTGAGCTATACGGTGTGCGCTTAATCAAAAACGGATAGGTCTGGGTTGTGTCGTTAGGCACGTAAATGGTCGCAAACAGATTGACCCCATCCCGCATCGGGATGTTCACCTCCATCTTCGAGTAGTTGGCCTCGACATACGAGGTTTCTTTCTGGCTACATCCGGTCACAATTAGGATGGCCAACAGGGTCACAGCGGCCGCTGCGATTGAAGAGAGTCGGAATATATTCTTCACGAGCGTACCTGAATAGGTTCTGAAATCGGAAACAAGACAGTTTAATCTTAAAACTGTCTGCTTCCTAATAGATCGCTACTCGTTTTCAATAAGCCTAAGCGTGGTAAACAGAGATCGATTTACCAGAAAATCAGGTACAGTGCAGCCGTGATACCCAAAATGCCAAAGGCCAACCCATTAAATACGGCGTCAGATTCGGCTCTTGCGTTAGCCAAATCAACACCTTTTTCATGGTCTTTGCCCTTCCCTTCAAGAAGTGATATGACAACGATGAGTAGTACAGAAAGGACAAACACATACCCCATTCGATTGATGAACGGCACGGCGGGCGCAAGTACTTTCATTCCAGCAGACATCGGGATACTTAGAAGCGCTGTGACTAAAGCAGCATTTGGCGTAGCCTTCTTCCAAAACAAGCCAAGCATGAAGATGGCCAAGACACCCGGGCTAATAAACCCTGTGTATTCCTGAATGTATTGGAATGCTTGATCCAGTGCAGATAGCTGAGGGGCTAAGAGAGCGCCAATAATGATGGCCACCATCCCAACGATACGCCCCACTTTTACCAATTTTTGTTCGCCTGCCTCTTTATCAATCAAGTTTTTGTAGAGGTCCATCGTAAAGATGGTCGCGGTAGAGTTCATCATGGATGCCAACGACGAAACGATAGCAGCAGCGAGCGCGGCAAAGGCTAGTCCACGCAAACCAGGACCTACATACGTCGCTAGGAGCCATGGATAGGCTTGGTCGCCACGTTCAATAGGTGCATCTAGTCCAAAAGCAACAATTCCAGGAATGACGACAATGAGTGGAAGTAGAAGCTTTAGATATCCAGCAAAAGCCAGCCCACGTTGGGCTTCCTTGATGCTTTTCGCTGCCAATGCTCGCTGGATGATGTATTGATTACATCCCCAATAAAAGAGGTTTGCAACCCACATTCCGCCAAGCAATACGCCCAAACCGGGAAGTAGCTGGTAGGCGTCCTTCATTACCGTTTGTCCCGCTTCGACCTCCGGATACGTCAGTTCTCCGGGAAATAAGATCATGTTGAAGTGGCCTGGGACTTCCTTAACTAGCTTGGTAAATCCAGCGATAAACCCTGAACCAGCGCCATAGGCGTCCAGTGCTAGGTACGTGGTCAGCAATCCGCCCCCGACCAAGACCACGACTTGAACCACATCTGTGAAAGCAACAGCCTTTAGTCCGCCATAAATACTATACACAGCCGAGAACAAGGCAAGGCAGATAATTCCTGTCCAAAGTGGCACTCCCATGATGCCTTCAAGAGCCAAAGCACCCAAATACAGGACACTCGTCAAATTGATAAAGACATAAACCAGCAACCAGAAAACAGCTAAAAGAGTCCTAACCCTTGAATCGTACCGTTTCTCCAAAAATTGCGGCATGGTAAAAATGCCTTTTTGCAAGTAAATCGGTAAGAAGAAATAGGCTATAACTAATAGCGTGACAGCGGCCATCCACTCGTATGAAGCGATAGCTAGTCCAACCCTAAACCCGGAGCCCGACATGCCAATGAACTGCTCTGCAGAAATGTTGCTTGCTATCAAAGACGCTCCAACGGCCCACCATGGCAAGGATTTACCAGCCAAAAAGTAATCACTTGTGTCTTTCTGATGGCCTTCTTTTTCGCGGGAAACCCAGAGTCCGAGCCCAATAATGACCGCACCGTACAGCGCGAACACGACATAATCGAGGGTTGAAAAGTACATGGTTGGGATATTTATGGAGTTTTAGGATGCGGAACACGTGAATGTACTAAGCGGAAACGAAAACAATCGTGTGAAAACCTATGAAAACACTTGAAAACGCATGAAAATATTTGAAACACTTGGTAGATCGCCGATGGAAAGTTACTCTGTTTAAAATGGCAATCGAGCCCTTTTTTGTCCCAACAGAACAGGTTAATGATGAAAAAACTCCTCTTTATCTTCCTTGGATGCACGTTGTTTTTCATACCGAGCGCTCGGTCCCAATCCGCCAGCGAACGTGTCATCTTTTTTGATGACTTTAATACGGGCACATTAAATCGAACCTACTGGAATGTAGTCGGGCCCTCGATGTGGGTAAATAACGAGCAACAAGCATATATCGATTCCGATCAGACCATCCATTTTATGTCTGCTTCGGATGTCAGTGGAGCCGAGAACGGTGTTCTGGCCCTAAACCTCCGATTTCAGGAAGGTTTTACGACTCCAAAAGGACGTAAAGCAGACTTTGTTTCGGGCCGAATCAATTCGAAAAACAAGTTTGATTTTACGTACGGAAGGGCAGAGGCCCGCATTAAACTGCCCGATGCTGAAGGAGTCTGGCCAGCTTGGTGGCTTCTTGGGAACGATTCATGGCCAGATACGGGCGAAATCGACATCATGGAGTATGTCGGCGAAAAAGACTGGGTTGGTGTCGCTCTTCACGGCCCAGGGTATTCAGGAGAAACGCCCCTAGTCAATAAGTATTTTTTCCAAGGTTCCGAAGATGTGACTGGATGGCACGTGTATGCTGTGGAATGGAGCGAGAACCAAATAGATTTTCTTGTGGATGGCCGGGTTACTTACCGAGTTACGCGCCCAATGGTTGAAAATTATGGCCCTTGGCGATTTGACTCTGCCAAATATTTGATTCTTAATCTAGCTGTTGGAGGTGCCTATCCATACAAGACCAATGGGGTTGAAACGCCCTATAATGGCCTCCCCCAGAAAACAGTGGATCAAATCAAGCAGGGAAATGTGGCCATGTATGTCGATTGGGTTCGGGTTACCCAGACAAGAACTCCGTGATTCCCACATTCCGTAAAGGAATGTTTTTCGGCTGGTTGCCGTTTTCGTGTAACTAAATCGTTCAATGTGCCGTGTAGGAAGCATAATCATTGCTTACCTATACCAGTCGCTTGAACCCATGTTCAAAAATCTGCTCCAAACATCACTTCGAAATCTGTCGAGCAAAAAAGGGTTTTCGTTTTTAAATGTTGGTGGTTTGGCCATAGGCCTTTCCTGTTTCATTTTGATTGGACTTTTTGTTCAAAATGAGTTGAGCTATGACCTCCATAATGAAAAGGCCGACCAAATCCACAAAATGGGTTTGCATCTCTTTTTAGATGGCACGGAGTCCAATTTTGCGGTCGTCGCTGCGCCCGTTGCTAGGGGCTTACTAGACGAATTTCCCGAGGTTGAAGCGTCCACTCGTTTCAGTAAAAATGGCGTTCCTGTCCTTCGATATGAGAATAAGGCGTTTAGTGAGGAAGACTTTTATTGGGCGGATTCTACGGTATTTGATGTCTTTACCATTCCTTTTGTGGTGGGCGATCGCAAAACAGCTCTGACCGGTCCTTATACGATCGTCTTTACGGAGTCGATGGCCGAAAAATATTTTGGCAAGGAAGACCCCATTGGAAAGGTCGTAACCATGGATGGTAGGCAGGACTATACGGTTACGGGTGTGGTGAAAGATGCTCCGGAAGCTTCACATGCTCACTACGACTTTTTAGGCTCTAGTTCCTCTCGAGAAATGAGTAATAACACTTCGTGGGCCACACAAAACAATTTCGGTACCTATTTCGTGCTGAATCCAAGCGTATCGGCTTCGGAATTTCAAGAAAAGCTAAAAGCATTGGTGGTGAGCCACGTATATCCGGAAATTGCCGAGCTTTTCAATGCCCCTATTGATGCGATCATGTCTAGCGGCACTGAATTTGAGTATCTCGTGATGCCGCTCACCGATATTCACCTGAAATCGAGGCTTCGCGGGGAGCACGAAACAAGCGGTAATATCCTGTATGTTTGGCTGTTTGGAGGAATCGCCATAGCCATTTTGTTAATTGCTTGCATCAATTACATCAATCTATCCACAGCTATTTCGTCCCGAAAAGCAAAGGAAGTGGGCGTACGCAAGGCATTGGGGTCTAGCAGAGGACAACTCATTGCTCAGTTCATGTCTGATAGCCTCGTTTTAAGTTTTCTATCCGTCGCGTGCGCGCTGATATTGGTCGAGTTGTTTTTGCCGGTCATGAATTCATTTGCAGATAAAAACCTTGAATTATCGTATTTCGACAATTGGTTCGTAATTCCGGGATTGCTTGGATTGGCTATAGTAGTCGGCTTTTTAGCCGGAAGTTATCCAGCCTTTTTATTGTCGTCGTTTAATCCTGCTGCTGTTTTAAAAGGAGGAGGCCCAAAGGGCAAGTCTAAGTCCTTATTGCGCAACGGATTAATCGTTTTTCAATATTCAGTTTCTGCCGTTTTGGTGCTCTCTTCGCTCGTGGTATACGGCCAACTTAAATTCATCCAGAACACGAATCTGGGCTTTTCAGGCGATCAAGTTATCGTGGTAGAGAAGACAGATGATATTCCTAACGGTCTGCAGTCGTTGAAGCAAAATTTGCTTCGTAATGCTGCCGTTGTATCGGTGGGAAATAGTTCAAGTCTGTTTGGAGACCTCAACAACGATAATATGTTTAGGGCCGATGGCCAGCCTGAAACCGAGAATAAACTTATCTGGACTAATAATACCGACGAAGGATTCGCTGAGACCTATAAACTAGAAATGGTTGACGGGTCATATTTTACTTCAGATACGCCCCTTGATCGATCGTCAATTGTTTTAAACGAGACCGCGGTTGCACTTTTGGGTCTTGAAAATCCGGTAGGACAGAAGTTGCACACAATGTTCGCCGAGGGTATGATGACAGTGGTCGGTGTTGTGAAAGACTTTCACGTAGAATCATTGCAAAACGAGATAAAACCATTTGGGTTTGTTTCCATGGGGGAGGGCGATGCCGGGCGTAATCTCTCAGTTAGGGTTTCTTCCGCTGATATGATGGGGGTTATTGGCAGTATCGAGGAAGAATGGTATAAAGTGTCCAATGGCCAGGCTTTTGAATACGAATTTTTCGATTCGGTATTTCAAGAACGGTACATGGCGGAGCAGGATATGGGCCGCATTTTGATCGTGTTTTCCATCTTGGCCGTTTTAATTGCTTGTCTTGGACTTTTTGGATTGGCTGCTTTCGTAACCACGCAGAGAACAAAAGAAATTGGAATTCGAAAATCTTTAGGAGCTTCAGCTTCAGGAATTGTAATGTTGCTCTTTAAAGACTTTGGAAAATGGATTATTCTCGCCAATGTGATTGCTTGGCCCTTAGCCTATGTCGTGATGAACAATTGGCTGCAAAATTTTGTATTCAAAACAGAAATCAACTTGTTCCAATTCCCAATTGCTTTGATTGGAGGGCTCATTGTCGCGTTTATCACGATTAGCTACACCACGATCAAGGCTGCACAGGCGAATCCCGTCTATGCTTTAAAATCCGAATAGGAGATATTTGCTCGGGTACGGGTCTGCATCCTACCCCTTAAAATGTCGAAAGCCGAAGCCACTGATGTGACTTCGGCTTTCGAAGCTCCCCGGGTAGGATTTGAACCTACGACCCTGCGGTTAACAGCCGCATGCTCTACCAC
>JABMOI010000149.1 GCA_013204185.1 bacterium
GCGCGAGTGCCTTCTGGTTATTCGCCCCACTCTTTTACAACTGCCTCAACGGCCACGCGCACATCGTCTTCGTGGCGCAGTTTAAACTCCGCCCACGTGCTGTATGAGTGGGTATCGTCCACTCTGTCGGGGAAGAGAATCCCATCCAAATGGTCGTTTTCGTGCTGGTACGTGCCCGCCGTGATTCCTTTGACCTCTCTTGAAAAAGGCTTTCCATGCCTGTCCAGCGCATCGACCCGAATATGGGGGCACCGTGGCACTTTGCCCCGCAGATCAGGAATAGAGAGACATCCCTCGTAATTGGCGTAGCGAAGGTCTGTTAAAAACGTAATCTTGGGGTTCACGCAAACGGTTAGCTCGGCCTGCGGCTTGTACGGATAACGCGGATTGTCCTTTACTTCGACCACAAATATGCGCCACGGCTCGCCCACCTGAGGAGCTGCGATCCCTGCGCCATTGGCGTCACGTTTCGTCTCAATTAGATCATCAATAAATTCCTGAAAATCGCTGTCCAGAAGCCGATCCTCGGGCACCTCAGAACATATCTCCCGAAGAATTGGGTTGCCAATATGCGTGATTTCAAGAACCATAACTATTCGATAAATGAATTGATTTTTTCCTTGAGGGCGGCGAAATCGATGGGCTTGGACACATATCCATCGCAATTCAGCGCAGACGCCCGGCCGCGGTAATCGTCGTTGTCGTAGGCCGTCATCATGCAAACTGGAAGTGGTGGCGGGTCGGATTTGATCCGTTCGAGCAATTCAAGCCCTGTCATTCCAGGCATATTGATGTCCGAAAGCACGAGTACCACATCCGTTTTCCCATGGCTGTGTAGTTGAGCCAAAGCTTCTTCCCCAGAGAAGGCAAAAATCAATTCAATCTCGCCTTTAGCCATCTCTCGACGGAATCGCATTCGAAACAACGGCTCGACATCTTTTTCGTCGTCAACAACTAATATTTTCATGATTCAACTTTTCGATTGGTTCTACCTGAATTTCCATATTATGCTGCTGAGAAGCGAGACATAAAACAAAAATGTGGATAAGGTCTCAAAGCGTTGATATGGCAGATCCAGCAACCGTAACCCAATTACTAAATGCAGCCCAGACCGGCGATTCGTCGGCCGTGGATCAACTCTTCCCCCTTATTTACGACGAACTTCGCCAAAGGGCTCATGCGCAGCGAGCTGGATTCGGTGGCCACAACACATTGAACACAACCGCCATTGTGCACGAGGCCTATTTCAAGTTGGCCGGGGCCGAAGCTGGAGCAGGGGCTGGAGGCGGGAACGTCGGTGAGGGCGGCGGCTGGCAAAGCCGCGCGCACTTCTTTGCTGTGGCGGCCAAAGCCATGCGTCACGTCTTTCTGGACTATGCCAAGCGCAAATCAAGAAAGAAACGAGGCGATGGAGCTCATCATGTATCGCTTGACGATGAAGACGCCCCTCAAATTATGGCGGACATGGGAGCCGAAGAAGCGGACCAAGTCATTGCATTGGACACCGCACTCATTCAACTTCAACAAACGAATGAGCGGGCAGCCAGAGTGGTCGAATGCCGCTTTTTTGGAGGAATGACCGTTGAAGACACTTCCCTAGCCCTGGGCCTATCCCCCGCGACAGTCAAACGGGACTGGGTCATGGCTCGAGCCTTGCTCTACCAGCTAATGAAAGATGTGAATTAGCATGGACAGTGAAAAACGGTCAGAAATTCTATCCTTAGCGCTCGATAAACCCGAAGAAGAACGGGGCGCTTTCATACATTCCGTAAGCCACGGGGACCTAGGTCTCGAAAATGAGCTGAACGAGCTTCTTTTGTCGTTTAAAGAAGCATCAGGGTTTTTTGACGGCTTAGCAGCACGGCTTAGGCTTCCAGGAACCCAACACACCGAACCATCACAGCATACCATGAATAGTGATCCCTCAGCATTGATTGGCCAGATGGTGGCCCAATATCGCATCTCAGATTTTTTGGGAGGCGGAGGGATGGGCATGGTATATCGGGCCGAAGACACCCGGTTAGGCAGGAAAGCAGCCCTGAAGTTTTTGCCTGTTTCCATGGGGAGAGACCCGGAAGCTAAAGAGCGCTTTTTGAGAGAAGCCCGAGCTGCTTCTGCGCTTGACCACCCCAACATCTGCACCATTTTTGAAATTGGGGAAGACGCGGGGCGGTCCTTCATTGCCATGGCGTTGTACGAGGGAAAAACGTTTGAGCAGTTGGTTTCGCGTGGCCCTTTGGATATAGAGCAGTCTGTTAATTGGGCTGTTGAAGTATGTTCAGGCTTGGCTTCGGCGCATGGCAAAGGCATTATCCATCGAGACATCAAGCCAGCTAACATCATTGTTACCGATGAAGGCTCGACAAAAATCTTGGATTTTGGTCTCGCCAAATCAGATAATGCAGCAGTTGTAACGCAAGAAGGCATGGTCCTGGGCACAGCCGCTTACATGAGCCCCGAGCAGGCGACGGGCAAAACGGTAGATCACCGGACGGATATTTGGTCCACTGGGGCCGTTTTATATGAGATGTTGTCTGGAAGTAGGCCTTTCCCTGGGCAATACCCTCAAGCAGTGCTCTATGGAATTAACAACCTGGATCCCGAGCCTCTTTCGGCGCTCCGGCCAGGTCTGCCTATGCAATTGGTTCAGGTCATTGAAAAGGCTCTCGCCAAACAAGCCTCCAATCGATTCCAAAACATGGCTGAGATGGCGAATGCCCTCAAAGCCGTGCAACAGCGAGCTACGGCAAAGAGTGCGGCTCGGCATTTGGTTGCCCAACAAGATACAGTTCAAAAAGCACCTTCGGCTCAAGACGTAAGCTATTCCGAGCCAGAGAACGACGTGCTGCATATTCTTTGCGTGGACGACGAGCCAGAACTCGAACTCCTTATGCAGCAACGCTTTAGGAAGAAACTGAGGGCGGGAGAATGGAAGTTTGTGTTTGCGCTGGACGGCCAGGAAGCCCTACTCAAACTAGAGCAGCATCCAGAAATTGGAGTCATTCTGACGGACCTCAACATGCCTCGGATGGATGGCCTCACGCTGCTAGGGAAACTCGCAGAACTCGACCGCCCCACGCGTACGGTGGTTGTGTCCGCCTACGGAGACATGGAAAAAATACGCACGGCCATGAACCGGGGCGCGTTCGACTTTGTGACCAAACCTGTGGACTTCCAAGATCTTGAAACCACGACCTTGAAGGCAGCAAGCGATCTGGCGGAGTATCACAAGGCCCTTCGTGGGCAGCAACAGGCCGTATCCATTCAACAAGAAATGGATGTAGCCAGACGCATTCAGGATGCCATCATCCCCGTTTCGTTTCCGCAACATGCCGGATTGGAAATTTATGGTTTTAGCGCACCGGCAGCTGATGTTAGCGGCACGTTTTACGATGCGTTCGACTTGAAAGATGGCCGAATTGGCATGTTGATGGGCGATGTGGGTGGCCGTGGCGTTACGGCGGCTCTCCTAATGGCCATGGGCCAAACCTTCGTCAAAAGTTTTATGCAGCAGGGCATCTCACCAGAATCCTGTTTGTCTCAGCTAAACACCATGCTGTTTGCAGACGGCCTACCTCACGTGGGCCTTCGGATGATGGCCATGTTGCTGGATCCCGCTTCAGGAGAACTTTCACTCGCAAATGCGGGGCACGAATCGCCCATGATACTTCGAGCGAGCGGCCAGCTCGATTCCATTGAAGGACACGGCTCGGCCATCTGGGAAAACAAGGCGGGCGTTTTTGAAGCGTCAACCATCTCGCTTCAGGCGGGGGATGCTGTCGTGTTCTTTTCAAAAGGAGTAGCTCAAACGGTGAATGAAACGGGTGCTTCTTATTCCCGTGAGCGACTAGCTTCCGCACTACGAGAAACGGCCGATACAAAACCGACATCGCTTATTCGCCACCTTATTCGATCCGTTCAAGAGCACGCCGGCGACAACGACCCCCGGGAAGACC
>JABMOI010000014.1 GCA_013204185.1 bacterium
CGTGGGAATTGATAACATGACCAACTCGGCGTACCGCGACCACCTTTCCCGCGTGAAAAGCATCATGCCAGAGCCAGGTCGGAACGTGCGTCTTTTGTATCGTGCCTATTTTTAAGCGACAGCTGATTACGGTCAAGTCAGAATCACCACCGTTTCATCACATAATTGTGACATCTTGGGAATTGGCGCCGCGTATTCTGGAGACGAATCCAGTCAACAGACCAACTCAGACCGCCATGAAATCAAACCTATTCCCAACCATCTTTGGTAGCGTATTCGCCCTTTTTGTAGTTCTTTCAGGATGCGAATCCTCTTCCACAGCAGTCGATTCCAACTCAAATGAAGAGGCCCCAGCCGTGTTTTCCGTGTTCGATGCAACGGTTGATGTCTTTCAAGACGGCAACAGCATTGTCATTGAAGCTTCTGGAGTACCAAATCACACATCCCCGTATTGGTCCTCCACAAGTGGCCTGTATGAGGACTATAGCGGTTCTAATTCAGCTTTCGAGCTCAATCCTAATCGCATCGCAACACAGAACTATACCTTTAGAATTCCAGCCTCTCCAGCTGAAGCTTCTAACAAGTCTGCCACACCTCTCGGTCCCATTGGAGTGGCGCTAAACGGCGTGGCCATATACAACCAATATGCGGGTCCTAACCAGCCACTGACCAACGAAATCAATTCGTTCGACCAGTACAACGGGCATCCTCAGCAGTCGGGGGCCTATCACTACCATGTTGAGCCAGTTTACATCACTGATTTGGTTGGGCGAGACGGCCTACTAGGCTACCTCTTGGATGGTTTTCCGCTATATGGACCCATTGAAGCCAGTCAGTCCGTGACCAACAACAACTTGGATGCTTATCATGGTCACGAGCATGCGACAGACGAATATCCAAGCGGAATCTACCATTACCACGTAACAGGTGAAGATCCATATATCAACGGAAACGGCTTTTTTGGTACGTCAGGAACTGTTTCCCAGTAATTGGCACCGTTTCACCGTAAAGATTCTCCAAGGACATGACTCGTACTCTATCCATCATACTTGCGGCCTTTCTCGGCATCGTCAGCCTTGCCGGCAGTGCGGCTTTTCGAGGGGCGCCTGCGCCGGAAGACGCAGCCGTGCAGCAGGTTAAGCTGGCCTCTAGCCACTCGTTACAGCGAAACCAAGGACAGCTTTTTGTAGATGGCCAGTTGTTTTCAGGGCTGTTGCTCGATTTTGATATGAGCGGCACGTTGATCTATTCCAAATATGAGTCAGGCCACAAGGACGGAAACGAAGTCGCGTACTATCCAAACGGCCAGTTAGCATTCAAGCGGAACTGGATCGAAGGCAAACGGGAGGGCGAAACCATTTTTTGGTGGCCTAACGGACAACTGAAATCTCGGTCTACCTATTCAGCAGACCTACTCAGCGGTTCTCACTCAGAATGGCTTTCAGATGGAACGCTTTTGCGGCAGTTTTCCTATGTGGAAGGAAAAGAAGAAGGCCCTCAAAAGATGTGGTATGAAGACGGGTCTATCCGGGCCAATTACGTGGTGAAAGATGGAAGGCGATTTGGATCGATTGGGGCCAAAGGGTGCACGCTGCAGGATGAAGTGACCGAAAACCGTTTGAACGGAGAAGCTGATGCGTAAAACGACCATAAATTGGGCGATGCTAGTGCTTGTGTTGTTGCTTTCTGCATGCTCGCGTCCAGAGCAATCCAGCATCCCTTATTTCTCGGACATTGACCTAAGTCCTACCTGGAAGCAACGTTCGGACGTACAGCCTTCAACCGTTCGCTCAGTGGGCACTTTTTCGTTCGTGGATCAGGAAAACGAAGTCGTTTCGAACGAATCGCTCCGAGGAAAACCCTATGTGGCCAGCTTCTTTTTCGTGGACTGCACAAATGTATGCCCCACACTAAAAACACGATTAACCGTTGTGCAGCAACAGTTTAACGCCGATGAGCTAAGCATTGTATCACACTCAGTGGCGCCCGAAACAGATACCGTGCAGCGGCTCTCTAATTACAGCAAGGTCAATGAGATCAATTCTAAAAAGTGGCATCTTGTAACTGGAAATCAGGACCAAATCATTCAGCTTGCAACGGACAGGTATGGCGCCCAGCTAACGAACCAGTCTGGCCAGGGCAACTTAGAATCAGACTACCTGCACACTGAAATATTGTACCTGGTCGACAAGGAGGGGTACCTCCGAGGGATGTATAACGGTACGCTTCAGCTAGAAGTGGAGCGCCTCATTGAGGATGCCACCGTGTTAGTTAGCGAGTAAGGCGGTGAACGCGTTCGAGGGTTGCCTACTTTTCGACTTCTCGTTCTTTCATGTCTAAAATCTCGAGCGTTCCGTTGGCCGCTTGCGAGACGTCAACTAAAAACAAAACAGCTGAACTGATGGCCATCAGAGTCACAATAAGGATGTTGATTCTGACCAGGGAAAGATAGGCCGAAATGCCCAATACCACCGCGACAAGACTTAAAATTACACTTCCCGTAGCCAACATAATGGCCATTTTCATGACGTAAATACGATGGCGAAAACGGGGGATCTGAGTACTGTTCTGCTCGGCGGCGTGGTCGCGAGCTCTGGCTGTTAAGACCTGAAACCTGTTCGTAAGCACGAGGAGAAACAAACTCATCCCAGATACAAATACCAAGGGGGTCAAGGCAACTTGAAGATCAGCCATAGGTCAAAAATGGGAAGGAATAATTATGTGTCCACCTCTCCCTAATGTACGCTGAGGGTACCCATCGATTGGTGAAATGCCCAATAGCTTTTCTGTGGCCCAACAATAACGACGTCCAAAACCTTTCCGAACCGTTCGCGTCTGCTGTTATTCGCTCCGTAGTGATTGTACAGGATTCGCCAGCGAGGCCCGGATGGCTTGGTACCCCACTGCAATGGAGGCCAACACGAGAGCTGCCGCGCCGCCCCATGCGAACGTGGAAATACCAATGCTGATTTTATAAGCAAAGGCATCGAGCCAACGCACCATAAATAGGTAGGCGAGTGGCGCCCCGATTACAAAGGCTGCGCCCACAAGAAGGCCAAAATCCTTGCTCATCAACAACACAATGGATGGCACCGATGCGCCCAGCACTTTGCGGATCCCAATTTCACGAGTTCGTTGCTGAGCCGTAAAAGCAGCAAGCCCAAATAATCCAAGCCCGGCTACCAGTAACGCGAGGAAGGTGAACATCTTCAAGACGGAGGCTAAGCGAAGCTCTGTTTGGTACTGTTTGTTGAAAGCATCATCCATGAACTCGTACTCGAACGGATACTTGCCAGATGCATCGTCCCAAATAGCCTTCAATTCTTTAAGAGTGCCCGGCACGTTTTTGGCATCAATTCGAGCCATCAAGTAGCCGGAGCGCGAGGCGTCGAATTTGAGTGCGAGCGGCGCAATGGTTTCTCGCATGGACTGAAAATGGAAGTCCTGCAGTACACCCAGCACACGGGTCTTGCCCTGAAAATCCAACGTTTTGCCGACGGCCTCTTCGTCCGTCCAGCCAAGAGCACGAACCGCCGCCTGGTTGAGCAACAAACCTTCCTCGGTGTCCACCATTTTCTCTCTTGAAAATCCCTCCCCTGCTACAAATTGCAAGCCCGAAATGGCTTCGTAACCAAAGTTGATGTCTGAGTTCCAGAGGTGAAACTCATCTCCTTCGTTGGATCCCTCCCACTCACTAACGCTAGAATTCGAAGTGATTCGGATAGGCAAGTTATTGCCACTACTTACCGCGGAAACCGTTGAAATCGCAGCAATGCGCTCAAGTATGGGCGCAGGATCCGTTCGAATATCCTGGTCCCTAACTCGAACGGCCACAATGTGATCGCGCGTTACGCCCGTGTCATAATTCGAAACAAAGGTCATTTGTTGTTGAATCACGATCACGCCGAGCACCATGACAATGCCCAAGGCGAACTGCCCAACCACTAACACATTTCTAAGGCTAGATCGGCTCTTCCCCTTTATGGAGCCTTTCAGAACTGCCGCAGGCTGCATTCGCGAAAGAAATAAAGCAGGATAGCTTCCCGAGATGGCACCAACGGCGAGGCCTGTTAGCAGGATGAACAGGATCGGACCCGGCTGAAAGAGGGATGAAAGTTGAATATTACGCTCTACCAAGGCGTTGAGTGTTGGTATAACCAAAGCCACCAGCCCTAGAGACAGCACCGAAGCGATACTTGCTGTGGCCACCGCTTCACCAATAAATTGCCGAACTAGCTGACTTCGCGCAGCTCCCGCCACTTTCCGGATCCCGACCTCACGAGCCCGGATAGCTGCCCGCGCTGTTGCCAGATTCATATAGTTCACGCAGGCCATCACAAGAATCAGAAATGCCACTCCTGAAAACAACCAGACATATCTGATATCACCTAAAACGGCCAAATCGAAATTCACCCTTGAATACAGATGGATTTCTCGAAGAGGCTGAGTATAAAATGTGGCCAAATCATCAGGGTTATCTTTGATCCAAGACGTTTCTGATAAGTGCCGATCTGCTAACTCTTTGATGTCTGCATCGATGGTTGCTCGAGTTACACCAGGAACGCTGAGCCCATAGGTGTAATAACTATTGTTGCCCCAACCATCGCTGTTCAGCCAAAAGGTATTGGACATAAACGAAGCTACGTAGTCAAATTGGAGGTGGCTGTTGGCTGGGACATCCTTCATTACGCCTGAAATGGTCAAATGGAGGGGATCGCCAAAGGTGGCCATTTCAATTGATTCGCCTAACACATCGGTCCGGCCGAATATTTTTTGCGCTAAGGACTCTGAAATCACAAAGTCCTCAGGCCTAGACAGCATGCCTTCTGAATCGCCAGAAACGAGGGGAAACGTAAAGACATCGAAAAATGTGTCGGTTGCGAATAGGCCTTTTTCGTTGAATCCTTTTCCTTTGACCGTTAAAAGGGCCTCGACGTTCGTGATCTGAGTGGCCAATTCAACAGATGGCACTTCCTCCATCATGGCCTTTGGTAGGACAGCTGGGGTTACGCCAAAATGGGTCGAACCCAGATACAAATTGTTCGGCTGGTTCTGAACTACCCTGAAGATTCGATCCCCCTTTTCGTGGAAGTCGTCGAAGGATTGCTCCAGCCTGACAAACATTCCGATGACAAAAAAGGACGCCAACCCAACGGCCAAGCCAACAACATTGATGAACGAATACAGTTTGTGCTTACGAATCGTCCGGAAGGCGATTGACAGGTAGTTCTTAAACATGGGACCCTTTGGTAGATGAATTCAAGCTATAGACAGCCCTTCATCTTGAAAGGTTGGCTTGACTTCTACTTTTAACAGGGCAGCCTTAGAGATAATGGGTCAGCCTGAGAGATAATAGGTCAATTTGAGAGGTAGTGCGTGATTAATCGGCGACCGATAGGTCCTGAACCCCCACTAACGACAACGGAATACATACCGGTTGGCTTGCCCGATAAATCTATAAGTAGCTCGTTTGGCGCCCCGGCATGCATAGTCGTTGGAAGCACTCTGGTCACTTCTCGACCTAACACATCATACACCGAGATTTGAACTTCTTGGGTGTCTCGCATTTCGATTTTAAGTCGAATGTCGCCATTGGACGGATTGGGATATGCGTCTAGCGTCAGGGCTTCAACAGGCAATTCGGATTCAACTGCCGTGTTTTGAGGAAAGCGGATTTTCCAGATAGCTTTGGGCTCAGAAAACTCGAGTACGTACAGTTCGTCGCCCACCAAAACGGCATCAATAGGATTCGAAAAGCCTCTGACTAGTTGGTTGACCTGGGTTTCATAGGTGTCCCCAACTTTGTTGAGAGATAGGTGAAGCAAATCTTCCCCCTCTCCGCTAAACGGAGCCAACAGGTCGCTGTCGTTTGCCCCGGTCCAACTCAAGACGAAGCCATCATCCATGTACGGTTCAGGCAAAACCGCTGCATTGTCGAACACAAGGCCTAGAGGCGATCGATGGGTCGTGAAGGTCCCAAATACGGTGTTACCAGATACCTCTTTGACGATACCGTCACTTGGATCCCGATAGTACCTCGCATCCGGGCCCAAATTTCGGATTGGTTCGGTGAAGGTCACGCCCGCTGGCGAAGACGGATACCTCGTATCGTTGTAAAAGAAATTGCCTTGGACAGCAAAAGCCTGCGGATTTAGCAGAAGATCTTGAGAGGGATCATACCCAGCAAACTGCATGGGGGTTTGAGTCATTCCAATCTGCCATGGAAAACCATAGTGATGTCCTTCTCGAAGCCAGTTAAGCTCCTCGTTATCATCCCGATCTCCCGCGTTTTCCGTTCCAAATAAATCGCCGTTGGGACCAAATGCCAGATCAAAACTATTGCGTGTCCCATCGGCAAATAGATATCCTCCAGATATCAGGGAGGCTTCATCGGCTGGCAATATCAAATTCTGGGAATTGGCAGGAAAGCGCAAAATGGCCGAAGTCAAAGGGACTTCCCTCAGGAACGGAAATTGCCCATTGTTGCTTTGAACCTCGCCGTGATCTGTCCGCGAGCCGCTATTAAGATAGAGATAGGTGCCATCGGGACTGAGCGCCAAACCGTTTACGTTGTGGTCAAAAGGCGTATTGCTTCGTGGGTAGGGTTCGGTTTGGGCAACGGTGGTCCAGACCATGGATCCGTTTAGCTGCCGAACACCTTTCTTTACAACTCCAGTTGTTAAGGCCCCATTTACTTGATTATCTACCAGATAAAAGGTCCCATCTGGAGCAATCAGCATTCCCAATACCTGTCCCGTCAATCCGTGGTTCGCAGAAGAAAAAGCCAATGACTGGCTCGTATAAGGGGGTGGCAAGCGATACACGTCGCCATTAATGGTCAAATAGTACAGGTCTCCTGTCGTGGCATCGTGCTCTATTCGAACGGGAGTTCCGACTGCTTTCGAAACGAACCGGACCGAGATTCCGCTTCCTGGGTCTGAAACGGTAGGTTGGGCAAGAGCGGAGGTACTAAGGCCAAATGTGCTTACTAAAAGCAAAAAGTAGAGATTTCTTAAACGGCGCATGAGGCGTGGTTCTAACGATGAATTGATTCAATAGAGAAGATAATTGAATTACAGTTCACCTACGAACAAGAAAACCAAACGCCCTGTATCCCTTACTTCAACAAAACCATTTTCTCGGTTTTGGTTGCGCTGGGGGTGGTAAGGCGGTAGAGATAGGTTCCGCTTGGAAGGCCATCCGCGTCAAAGCGAAACTCGTGTACGCCTGAACCTAGGTCGCCATCGTGTAGGATACGCACTTCACGTCCACTCACATCGTAAACGACAAGGGATGTCTGTCCACGTTCGGTTAATTCAAACCGGATGGTGGTAGTCGGATTGAACGGATTCGGATAATTCCCTAACGAAAATGAGGTCGGTAGATCTTGGCCTAAGGACTGGTCCTGAACGACGTTTTGCTTAGGGAGGACCGTTACAACAACTTGTAGCTTGGTCTCTGTTTGGTAAAAGTCAGAAGCAGCGACAAGGACCGTTGTTTCATACACGCCTGGTTCAAGGTCAACTGCAGAAACAGTGAATCGAACCTCTGACGGCTTCTTGGCGGGAAGGGTCTGATCCTTCATCCCAATCAGCCAACTGGCCCCCTCTACGCTTGATGTGCTCCAGTTGACCGTCCTTTTGCTAGGGTTGTACGCTGTCTGGGATACTTGGCTAACTTCACCAGACCGTACGGAGACTTCAATTTTCCCTGTTTGAACCACAACTGGAGAGGCGTGAAGGTACGTTTCTTGAATCACGTGAAATCCACCAAAGCTGGGACCTGCTGTTACTTGTACTGGGCCTTCGCTGAGCTGGCAGCCACCGGTTTGCTCAGGAGGGGTACAGTTTTCACATCGTCTGCCTGTTTGCAATGCTGAAGCGTCTAAAAATGGGGACCAATTCTGGGCGCCTGTTTTGATTTGCTTTGCAGTGCGTAAATCGAGCGCCATCGAAACGGGCACTTCCTTCCAGCTTTGATTCCAGCTGGCTACGGGATCTCTCGGTACTGCAATTGGCTCAGCTTCAATAATACAGATGGTTTCGCCTTGTTTAAGCCACACATCTACCGGGAAATCATAGAGCCCATCCACACCAGTAGCGGTTGTTTCGCGGTGAACTAAAAGATCGACATTAAGCGTTCCCCGTGGCGCAACCTCGGCTGCAAGCGATCCAACTTGAACGGCAGCATTTCCGCTTTCAACGTGATAAACAGTTTCCAATGAGCTCCATTTACCGTCGGAAGATCGAACGCCCACATACCAAGGCCCGGCGTCAAGGCAATCCACGAGCCGAGCGGTGGTTTTGAACTCAACAGCTGATGTGGCTGAAGGCTCGACCATTACATCTTTAGAGTCGATTAGGCAGTCTTCGGCTACGCTGAAGGATTCATCTCTGGAAAAATAGAGCTCGACGTGCTCATTCAGAAAACCGTCCGTTTGATTCACAGCTCGAACGGTCATACCAAAAACGTCATCTAGACGTCCATAGCCCGGTTGATTGCTTGTACCCTCAAGCCAACTTGCTTCCAACCCTTCGATCGAAACTGCCGATTTATCGGCCGCTGCTTCCGAAGAACCCATCGTCCCTGATAGATTTCGCAGGTCTCCGAATTCTTGACGCGCGACGAGACCAATCATGACTACGCCTACAACAGCGAAGGAGACGAAAATCCATTTCTTTTTGGATGATGAACGGCGCATGGGTTTGGTCGCGAGTGGTTTGGACTGGATCAGGCTCTAGTGATAATACAATCCGGATGGCTCAAAGTTGGAAATAGATGAAACCTACGATCTTATCTTGATGCCTCGTCCAACTAAATCGAACCGCCTACTTGCATTCAGCTTCCTCACACGTGTGTCCCTTGTGCTCTGGCGCGGCGCGGCCCTTCTTCAAGGAGGTATTCCTGCAGTGCACGATCTGCAGAGGGATTATCCGATCTAAAACGCACCTTCCAACGCCTGAAGAAGAAAAGACTCGATATGAAGAGCATCACAACGATGTAAACAACGCTGGATATCAAGCCTTCGTCAAGCCCATCACGAATCGAGTACTTCAAGATCAGGACAAGTCGAGCTTGGGTCTCGATTTTGGTTCGGGAACGGGCCCAGTCATTTCAAAACTGCTTTCAGACTGGGGCTACGAAATTAATCAATTCGATCCCTTCTTCGACAACAACCTGGAAGCACTAAAACCCACCTACGATTACGTGGCTTGCTGCGAGGTCATTGAACACTTCCACGCTCCCGCCGGGGAGTTTCGCCTGCTTCATTCACTGTTGAAACCGGGCGGCCGTCTCTATTGCATGACGCATCTCTATTCAGAAAGCATCACGTTCGACAATTGGTACTACATGCGCGACCCCACCCATGCGTTCATTTACCAGGCCGAGACACTGACGTGGATCAAGGAAAATGTGCCGTTTTCGGAGCTTGAAATCGAGGGCCGTTTAATCGTGCTCACGAAGTAGGGCAAGCGCTGGCCTGACTTGTTGAGCCATGGCCTACTGAGCCCCAGCGAACTGCGATCAGGTCGAAACCACTTAGACTTCGCTATCAACCAAAAAATTGACGCGAACACCCTGAGATACGTTGACGATTTTTTCCAACTTCACCAAAAAGACCTTCTTCTGACCTCTAACCGTACCGGCTTGAGTTCGCTTGTACCACGTACCGCTAAACTGCACCGTTTCGTTCTCTTTCAGCGCTTCAAGCGCTTCGGAATGATCTCGTTCGGCAAAAAAGACGCCCTGAATGATATCCTGAAATGTATCAGGGATAGAAAAGGCATATCCAGCACCCTCTATCGAGACTTCGCTCGCTTCCGTCGGGGTTAGTGTGGCTGGTTTTTGCTTGTAGAGGTTCATGTTGATGTAGCGTCTTTCCGAATATTGAATAAGGCTTGTATGCCCTAGATCTCGTTTTGTTGGGTTCAATGCAGACTTCTTATCAGAAAGTCCCCTCATTCTCCCTTACTTGTTGTTGGATATTGACTGGAGATCCCTCATTTTACGAATCCCAGACAACGATTCTTCGCCTTCCACAGGCGTTTTGTCCATTGTAGAATCGAAAAAATCCAGCGAACCCACAAGCTAATTCATTTTGAGAGTCCAAATGCAGCGTCTCGTTATTTTCCGCACGTTTCTTTTTGCCCTATCCCTTGTTTTTCTCTCTGCTTGCGCAGAACCATCTTCAACCACTGAGCAGGCGCCTGAGCCGCGCGTTGCGTTTGCTCCGACGAGCGCAGATCAAATGCCGCCTGCCATTTTAGGAAATGGTGGAGCGCTCGAAGGTGTTGACCTTCACTACTTAGAAGGAGATTCGGCCACGACCGGATACCTCTCAGTTCCAGAGGGCGACGGTCCCTTCCCTGCCCTCGTGATCATACACGAATGGAACGGGTTGTCGGACCGGGTTCGTCAAGTAGCCGACGACTTTGCGGCCGAAGGGTATATCACCCTGGCTGTTGACCTGTTTTCGGGCAGACTTGGCACTACGACAGAAGAAAACATGGCACTCATTACCGAAGCAAACGAGAATATGCCTCGCGTAATTGCCAACCTTGATGCGGCGACTGCGTTTTTGCGTGCCCGCACCGACGTTACAGGCAAAGTGGGCGCCATGGGCTGGTGCTTTGGTGGTGGAATCGCCCTTTCCTATGGATTGGACGGGGTAAATCATGAAGC
>JABMOI010000150.1 GCA_013204185.1 bacterium
AATACGAGTTTAGCTGTGGTGATTCTTTGCCAAATGTAGAGACAATTGAACTCGTCGTACATTGTCAAAACTATTCTGGAAGCAAGAGCCTTCGGTAACATTTTGAGTGAGGCAATGCGCCAACAGCGACTTTCAGAAAACCTCTTCACGCGAATATTATCCGGAGAGTTCGCCGGTATTTCGTTGCTGTATTTGTTTTTTGCCCTTATGGCTATTGCTTCAACCATTCAGCTTTACAAAACCCTACGCAATCCTGAATCTAGAGCGGAGCCAACCCGGGTTACCACGATTAACATTCCTGAGTCGTGGGGCTTGACCGGGCACCTTTTCCGATTGGAATTGCTACTGATGTGGAGAAACAGGCGGCCAAGGCATTATTTATTGGTTTCGCTCCTGTTTTCGACCATGTACCTGGTCTTTATGCTCGCCGCCGCATCGCCATTTGGCGGGTTCACCTATGCAGCATTGCTTGGCCTTTTTGCATCGGGTGGGTTTGTGCTCAACTACGGTCAGCTCATGTTTAGTTGGGACAGTGAATACTATCCGGCGTTGGTTACGAGAAATATCCCGTTTCGTCTGATTATAAAAGCCAAATTGATGCTCTTGCACACTTCTTGTGCTGTGCTTTTCCTGACTTCGCTTCCACTTTTTGTTTGGTTCAGACCCGATTTAGTCCCCCTGCATTTTGCTTTTTTGTTTTATAATGCGGGCATAACCAGCATCCTTATTATGGAGCTGGCATCCAGAAACACAGCGGCAATCGATATTGGTCGAAGCGGCGGTTTTTTCAACTACGAAGGCTTTTCAGCCAAGCACTGGCTTTGGTTCATCCCAACTGCCTTGCCCCCTGTGCTGTTTATGCTTTCAATGCACTCCTCTCCCAAACTTGCCTTGATTATCTTGGCCACCATCGGGTTCATAAGTATTGTCTTTACGAACGGCTGGACACGATATTTCGCACGCGGTTTGCAGGCTCGAAAACATAAAATGATTCAGGGGTTTGCCAAAAGTGCGGGTTGAATTCAATCAAATAGAAAAGCGATACGGCCAGAAAATTGCCTTATCAGTGCCCGCTTGGTCCATGGAATCAGGTGAAATATTGGGACTGGTTGGAAGCAATGGGGCTGGAAAAACCACGTTCTTGAGGTTGTTGCTCGATTTACTTCGCCCTGAAAAAGGAACGATTCGGATCGATGGCCATCCGCTCGAAACCGATTCATCTTGGAGAGCAAAAACGGGGTCCTTTTTGGATCGTTCGTTCTTAATTGAGTACCTCACCATCCCTGAGTATCTCGAGTTTGTGGGCGCAGCGTTTGGCCTGTCTAAAAAAGAGACCTATATCAGGCTGGAACGCTTTGAGTCCTTCTTGCCAATCTCCCGTGTGGATACGAAGCGCCTTTTACGGGATCTGTCGACAGGAAATGCGAAAAAGGTTGGCATCTTGGCGGCTTTGTTCCCGTCACCGGACTTTGTGATCCTAGATGAGCCGTTTGCCAATCTGGATCCTCCATCTCAAATCAGATTGAAGGATTTGCTCATTCGCGCGGCCAACGAGGAAAAAACAACCATGATTGTCTCTTCTCACGATTTGGGACACGTTACAGAGGTTTGCGGGCGTATTACCTTGATAGACAATGGTAAGATTATTCGCGATACCGAGACGTCTAAAGAAACGCTGGCTGAACTGAACAGCTTCTTTTCGTCAGAACAAACGAGCTCCGCAACCTAGAAGCCTGGTGCCTCCCAAACGCTGCGCTCTAGCCCCTGTTATTCAAATCGACGAATGGCTGGCCTGCCGGCTTGATGGGCAGCTTGTGCATGGCTTTTAGAGGGTCTCAGATTCCTAAGGTCTTCCTCCGCAACACTGTAGGGACAAGCAATACAAGATGTGTTTTCACCAATTGGTCCCATTTCCCAACTAGGTCGAGGACATGCATCAACACACGTTTCTTGAGGCGCAGTGCGGGATGAAGGGATAATCGAGTCTAACACCATATCGGTTAAACCCTCCATGAACAAGTCGTGGCAATTTAATCCAGAGACCACCTGATAGTGGGTCATGCCTTTTGATTCTGCCAACTGCCGCAATTCCACATCGAGGAGATAGGCCGTGTCGAACTGTTCGGAAACATGATCCACAGGCACAACCACAACGGCTCTATTTCCAGCCCGAACGATGCGTTCCAAATCGACTTTCAAACGATTTGCAAACCGCGTTCCCCAGCCGCGTTCCTGAACAAAAGAAAGCGAGAATGGTCTTTTATCGTCTCTTTTCTCCATCACCCGGTCTACCGTATGATGAACGAGGCAGCAATACGGGTCGCCCGTTACCGCGGAAGGTTTCTCCGTTTTACCGTGTGCTGCAAAGAGAAGGGCAACTTCAGAGCGCAACTGCCGCGGAAAACGTTGAAGTGCCTGATCAATTCGCTCATTGAGCGCACCCACGAAACTATCCCGAATTGCGAATTCCCAAACAGCTACCGTGGGCCTGTCTGCAATTTCTAGGTTCACCACCATGTCTTCCCAGTACGCCAGCGCCCGGCCGGTAGTATCTGCTGCATATTGCGGGAAGAGCGGTAATAAGACCACATGCGTAATACCATCGGCTGCCATCTGTTCGGCTGCATCTTTCATCGATGGAGCGCCGAACGGCGAAGCCAAGTACGTGGTTGTTTTTACACCATCAGGCAATATGGAGCTGGCCGCCAGCCGACGGTTTAGATCAGTGGCCTGTTCTCGGCTAAATCGGTTGATAGACTTCCCGCCGCCAATGGCCTTGTATTCTGAAATAATGCGGGGAGTGGCGAGCCGCGCCTTGAGTCGGGCTCTAATATGCGAGGCCCAGAACCGCAATCCTTTGTCTCTGAGGCCTGGAAGCATGAACCGACGATACAAATACGAAAACACGTCGTCTTGAGCTTCGGGAGCGCCAGGTACCAAAAGGACGATACCCACCCGGTCGCCCTGGCCCACATCAATGGGACCAGTCGAAAAATATCGACCACTAAATAGTCGATTTTCTGCCGAGAAGGCCTGGGTAACTTCCAAAATAGCCTCGATTTCAAACGCTCAAGGGATTCGACCAGATCAAACGCTGGGTGATACGCTTTTCGAGTTCCCCATTCAGCGTGCGCTAAAAGGAGGGCTGGATCTAGATCGAATGGTGTAATCTAAACGTGGGGAGCCCTGCCGTGTTTTTAGACTTGATGAAGGCAAGCCAATTTCCCCGAAGTTTCATTTCGATTAAACCAAGGATTCACGACTTACTAAGCATCTGAGAAGCGTATTCGCGGGCTTCCGCTGGCCACGCGTCCGGTACTTCACTCGTGAAAACCATCGTTTCTTTTTTGGTCGGATGCTCGATTCTGAGCATCCCGGCATGCAAGGCCAAATTCTTTCCGGGATGATGCGTACGAGATCCATATCTAAAATCCCCGACAATGGGGAATTTCCGAGCGGCTAATTGCACTCGGATTTGGTGCGCCCTTCCTGTCGCTAACTCAATGCGCACCAACGAGTAATTCCCAATTTTGCGCACGTCCAAAATGGTCAGTTTTGCGAGTTTAGCGCCCTTTTTGTTCGCATCGACAACGCGGACTGTTTCATCCCATTTTTGGAGCCAGTCTTCGTAAACATCTCCTTTCACGGGAGCGCCCTCAACCAGCGCTAGGTACGTCTTTGTAACTGTTCGATTCTTGAACTGCTCGCTCAAACGAGCAGCAGATTTAGAGGTACGGGCCAACACCATCAATCCTGAAGCGGGCCTATCTAGTCGGTGAACGAGGCCCAAATACACGGCGCCTGGCTTTTCATACTCAATTTTTACCCACTGTTTAGCAATCGAAAGGACGTCTTCGTCTTTGGTGCGATCTTCTTGCGATAACATTCCTGCGGGTTTGTCTACCACCAAGACGTGATTGTCGACATATACTACGGGTAATTTCATATTCGGTTGAGCGCCTCACGCAGCTCTTCTTTTTGGGCCTTATTAAGTCCTTTAACAACCAGGTCGTAGGACACATCAATCATTTTCCGAACCAAATCCAATGGAATTGAACTGTCTAAGACAACTGAATTCCAGTGCTGTTTGTTTAGGTGGTAGCCAGGTTGAACAGACTCGTACGCTTCTCTTAACTCGATGGCCCACGCCGGATCACACTTTAGACTGATCCACAATGGAGTCTTTTCAAGGGAAACAATCGCAAATATTTTACCACATACCTTAATAACAAGGGTATCTTGGTCGAAGGGAAACCCTTCCGTCACACAGGCTTTTGCGCGACAATATTCGTAAATAGTTTCTAACATAGCTTAGGATTGATTTCCAGTCCGACCCACCGCGATAACGCATAGTTCCCCTTCAAGTCTCATGGAGCCTACGTTAAATTATTCTGGCGAGCTGTATCGAAAGAGTTTGCATCTTCTGGCGCTCCTATACCCAGTGGGTTATCTGGTGCTGGGGCGTAGCGTTGGGCTTAGCATTCTCATTCCATTGAGCATCACTGCGCTCGGATTGGACTTGCTAAGAGCCAAAAACAGAGCAGTCCACGGCTGGTTTGATCGTTTTTTTGGTTTTATGATGCGCCCCGAGGAGCGTGCTTTTGATCCGTCCCGCCCTCCGATTAATGGTGCTTCTTGGGTGACCGCCTCTTTTACGGTGCTCATTCTTCTTTTTCCCGCCCCCATTGCCATCGTTGCCTTTGTCATGTTTATGATTGGAGATGCGATGGCGGCCATTGTAGGGCGCAAACTGGGCCGTCATCCGTTGGGCACAGGTGGCAGTTCATGGGAAGGAACCGCTTCCTTTATGATTTCAGGGCTTATCACGGCGCTGTTGTTGGGCTCGACGCTCATTCCGTTTGCACCGTTTGATTTTGCACTGCCCGCCTTAATCGGGGCCGTTCTTATTGCCGGAATGTTAGAGGCCGCGCCGCTTCCATTGAACGATAATATTGTTGCGCCCATTGGAGCCGGACTCTTTCTCTTAGCGTATGGATGGATAGGTTAACGAGAAAGTCATGGCAAAAATAACGAAAACGGCCATCAAGCGGTTTGCAGGCATGGAGCCGTTCCCCCAACCCGATATTATTCGGGTGAAACACCCGATCGTGTTAATGCACGGATTTGGACTCTTGGCTTTTCTGGCAAAAGGCGGGCACTTGCACGAAGAGGCCATGTATTTGCGCGTTCGGGGAGTGATGGCCTTCGCCCCAAACGTTTCGCCGTACCAAACCATTCCGGAACGAGCCAGCATGTGGCGGGATCGTATTCAAACCATTTTGGACCAGACGGGAGCGAGCAAAGTGAACCTTATCGCACACTCCATGGGTGGACTGGACGCGCGATATTTGATAAGTAAGCTCGGCCTACACGACCGCGTAGCCACACTAACTACCATTGCGACCCCGCATCGAGGTTCTTCCCTAGCTGAAATTGTATTGGAGCAGCCCGGGCGGGTTCAGGACTGGCTTAAAGACGCGGCAAACTGGTTTGGTGAGCACGCCATGGACAACAGCAGTGCGGACTTTCACAAAGCCATTCAAAACTTAACGCCTTCTTCCCTAGCTGAATCATTCAATCCAGCCGTTCTCGACCACCCAGACGTCTTGTACCGGTCCTTTGCAGGAAGCGCAGGTAAAGGCACGCTACACTCGATTAATCCGCTCCTTCGACCATTCAACTCGTTGATGTTTGCGCGCGAAGGCGTAAACGATGGGTTCGTATCTGTAAATTCCGCTAAATGGGGGGACTACGAAGGCGAATTAGAAGCAGATCACGCGCAGCAAATTGGCATCGACTTTATGCCATCCAGTTCGTTTTCTTCTGTCGATTTTATCGCCGAACAGGTTCACGTTTTGGGCGAAATGGGCTATTGAATTAATATGTCGCCGTAGGTAACCAATTCTCCAATGCGATCAAACACGAACACCCGAACCAACCCAGTGCGAGCTAGGAGCGCCGGACTGAATCTAAAAATGTAGGCTCCGGGATCGGTGCTGTCTACAATGTCGTCCAGTGTCCGAAATACGTTATTAGCGTCTCTTGCGCGTAACGTGAGTCCGCCTTGTATAGAATTGAATTCCAGGACAGTCACAGGGATGGTCACGAAATCGATAGTGGCCGGATTGGGGTACGCTGGATCGAATCGTACCTTCCCGCCGTAAATAGGAGCGGTACGCCAATCGTCTTGATCGTCGTCAATGATCGCGCCACGGCTATCTGTTCGAGCAAAACCGGAGGCTGTTTCGCTTGCCGACTGCTCAAAATCGTCTTGTTGTTGCTGCGAATCACAAGACGAAAGCGTAAAGAAAAGTAGAACGAGTATCGAAAGTCTACGTATCACCGTATTCTCACCACTCAATAGGTTGGTAGAAAGCAGAACCTACCCCTGCTCAGCCTTCACGTTCCCGGTTCATTGCCTCACTCATGCCCGTAATTTCTGCATCTAAGCTTAGCGTGTCCCTCTCCGGACAGCCCATCATCAAAGAAGTCGATTTTTCGATAGGTGAAGGTTCGTTTACTGGTATTCTGGGGCCCAATGGAAGTGGAAAGACAACGGTACTTCGGGCTTTGGCAGGCTTAATTCCCTATTCAGGATCGCTTTCGGTGGAAGGAAAAGCCGTCCGTTCGTGGTCCGCCCGGGCGCTGGCCATGCGGCTAGCCTTTGTTCGCCAGTCACATTCCATCCCATTCGACTTCAAAGTCGATGAGTTGGTACTCTTGGGGCGCTCACCTCACAAGAACCTCCTGTCCTCCTACGACCTGTCCGATACCCAACTGGTTCGGAACGCGTTGAAGTTGGTGGATATGACCGGGTTTTCCTCTCGCTCCTATTCTTCTCTATCCGGCGGCGAGCAGCAGCGTGTGTTTTTGGCTCAGGCATTAGTCCAAGAAGCAGATATCTTGCTGTTGGATGAACCCACCACGTATTTAGATGTGCACCATCAATTTGAATTTCTTCAGCATGTGCGTTCGCTGGTAGATTCTTGGAAAACGGTTATTGGTGCGTTTCACGATCTTGAAATGGCTGCTCGCTTCTGCGATCACCTCATTGTTTTTTCTGATGGAACCGTCGCTGCAGACGGCTCTCCGACGGATGTGTTGGATTCTGAATTGCTGGCTCGTGTTTTTCGGATGAATGCGACAGTTCACGTGTCTGAAAACGCTGCATTACGCATTCACTTTGAAACCGCCCTTTCCCTGTAGGAGTAAGGACGATCTTTAATTTTGACAGGAACGGCACGCGGATGAAAATTTACACTCGAACTGGTGACACAGGCATGACTGGGCTCTTTGGAGGCCCTCGTGTCTCAAAAGACCACATCCGGATCGAGGCGTATGGCACGGTCGATGAGCTCAACTCGGTGTTGGGCATCGTGCGCTGCAACTTACCTCGACCTGCCAAAGGCGATTATTTTGGGTCCCAGGTAACGGGTGAAGGCGCCGGCTTTGCCTCAGAACCCACGACGCCTTCCACCACTCAGATCCTAGACAAGTGGCTAGATCGGTTGCAAAGCGAGTGTTTCGACCTGGGTGCAGACTTGGCAACCCCACTAGATGCCAAAGTGCAAATTCAGCGTTTTCCTCAAGCGGCTGTGGATCGTTTAGAAGATGAAATTGACGCGTTTGATGCCGATCTCGAGCCGCTCACTTCGTTCATTTTACCTGGGGGACACGTTGCAGCAGCGGCTCTTCACCAGGCAAGGACCGTGTGTCGTAGGGCAGAACGCCGTGTCATATCACTTTCAGGAGTCGATGGAATCAACCCGATTTGCATCGTCTATTTGAACCGCCTTTCAGATGCTCTCTTTACGGCTTCTCGATGGGTAAACCACGAATTTGGCTTTTCTGAGCCGAAATGGAAGGCAACTGACCCTTCCTAGTCACGGCAGCGCGCTCCCGTTTTTCCAGATGTGTTGGCCCATTTTCAAGCCCAAATCTGAGTCTCGACCAGAAACAATCTTTCGATTTTGACTCAATGTTCGAAACTTACCGGCCGATAACATATCTTAGGAGAACCCATTAGTCGCGCGTGTTCTGTTTCTAGCCATCCCTAACAGATTCGTTTTTAGACCTTTCAATCCATGCGAGACCGTCCCCTACTTGTTATTGCCGCGCTCATTGCTATCGGTACTTTTATCGTTGTTCGAGCAAATTCAGGAACGGATCCAGAGGCGTCGTCCCAAGACTCCTTGATTCAAACTGTTTCGCTCACAACTGATGAGTACGGAATTGATGTGTCCGAATTTGAGGTGTCGGAAGCCGAAGTTGAGAACAATGAAACCTTCTCCGACCTACTCACCCCTTTCAATGTAGATTACGAACGCATTGTTACGCTGGCTCGCGATGGCCGAGACGTCTTCGATGTGCGTAGCATGAAAGCTCGCCGCCCCTACCGGGTCTATTTGGACTCCACGGGCGTTGCTAAACTGATGGTTTACGAGAAGGATCGTACCAGCTATGTCGTTTTCGACCTGGGCGATAACCCAAACATTAGGCTCGAAGAAAAAGAAGTCGTTACGCGTGTCAGCGATGTGAGTGGAGTGATTGATAACTCGCTTTACATGACGCTGATGGACCAAGACATCCACCCTGCAGTGGCTGGTCGTATGGCTGATGTGTTCGCTTGGCAGATCGACTTTTATCGCATTCAAAAGGGAGATTCCTTCCGCATTATTTTTGAGGAGCAGTACGTAGGCGACGAAATGGTAAGTGTTGGCGAGGTCTTAGCCGCCCGTTTTGTCCACTTTGGTAGCGACTATTTTGCTTTCTTCTTCCATGAAGGCAATACAGAAGAACATTACGATGAGAAGGGAAATAGCCTCAGAAAAGCATTTTTGATGGCCCCTGTTGACTTCAGTCGGATTAGCTCTGGCTACTCAAGTCGCAGATTACACCCTGTCCAGAAACGGTACAAAGCGCATTTGGGTACGGACTACGCCGCCGACAAGGGAACACCGATTCGGGCAACGGGCAGCGGCGTTGTTACCAACGCCACCTATGGCCAATACAACGGCAACTACGTCAAGATCAAACACAACAGTGTGTATACCACGCAGTACCTGCACATGTCGAAGATCGCTTCCGGCATGAAACCGGGCACGAGGGTCAAGCAGGGACAGGTAATCGGGTATGTAGGTTCTACTGGCTTAGCGACAGGCAATCACGTGTGCTATCGCTTTTGGAAAAATGGCCAACAAGTGGATCATAGAAGAGAGGTTTTCCCTTCGTCTGGCCCAATTCCAGTTCAGTTTATGCCTGATTTCGAGTCTCTTCGGGACGAGTACATGATGGAGTTGGCTACCCCAATCAAAGCATCGACCAAGCCTAAGTTCACGATGATGCATGCGTATGCGGCCATCGCGGCTCCCTGATTAATACTTAGGTTTGATACAAATTAAGAGCGGCCCGAAAACGAAAGTTTTCGGGCCGCTCTTGTTTTATCCGTTCAGGGTGCTGAAGCCCAGGATTACTTTTTGATGTCGTATTGCACGCCT
>JABMOI010000015.1 GCA_013204185.1 bacterium
CTTCACGAGTACGCTCACCGACGCCAGCAAATACTGACAGACCATCGTGGCCTTTAGCGATGTTGTTGATCAATTCCATGATCAACACGGTTTTACCAACACCAGCGCCACCGAAGAGACCGATTTTACCACCACGAGCATATGGCTCGAGCAGGTCAACCACTTTGATACCCGTTTCCAACATCTCAACGGATGTGGATAGGTCTTCAAATGCAGGAGGTGCTGCGTGGATCGGGCGGCGCTCTTTCGTTTTCGGCTGAGGAATACCGTCAATCGCTTCGCCAACTACGTTGAACAACCGACCGAGAATATCTTCACCAACTGGCATCGAGATGGCTGAACCCGTGTTCACCACAACCGCACCGCGCTGGAGTCCGTCTGTGGCGTCCATTGCAATGGTGCGCACACGATTTTCTCCTAAGTGCTGCTGAACTTCCAAAACGAGCATAGAGCCGTCTGCTTTGGTGATGGTCAGTGCATCCAGAATATCCGGAACGGAATCGGCTGGGAATTGAGCATCGATAACTGGACCGACAATCTGAATTACTTTACCTGTGGCGACCTTTGCTTCCATCAGTATTCGAAGATCTTTGTGTTCTTGTTATTTCCGGAATTCCGTTAGCAAAATCACCTGCGTGATTTCTTAACAAAACGACCTGGAAAGACTATTTAAACGAAATACCGCCGTAGAACTTTCCACGACCGGTTTACCGCTATCAATAAGGGAGCCTCAAAAATACGATGATCCATATCGAATCGCTTCGTTTAGCGCTGGGTATATCGCAAAGAAACGGGGAATTTCCACCTTCTCAATATGTTCACTTTTGCCTGTTTTTTGATCGATTGAGCCTATATTGATCCATCGACATATTCTTCCTGATGAATCGGGTTTCCGTTATGCTCCGCCGTATCTCCTTTCTGCTCGCACTGGTATTATTAACTTCGTTTTCGGCTCTTGCCCAAGATTTACCCAGTATTGAGGCCAAAACAAAAGGTCTCGAAAAAATGGAGGGGTTCTATACCATTTATTGGGACGAGGCTGCAGGTAAGGTGTGGTTGGAAATAGACCGTTTTAATGAGGATTTCCTGTACCAAGTATCCCTCGCGGCCGGTCTTGGATCCAACGATATTGGCTTGGACCGCAATCAGTTAGGGGGAACGTACATCGTTCGTTTTGAGCGCCGAGGGCCCAAGGTCTTTATGGTAGTTCCGAACTTGGATTACGTCGCCGTTTCAAAAAATGTAGCGGAACAACAATCTGTGCGCGATGCGTTCGCATCTGGTGTTATGCACGGCTTTACCGTGGCTGCCCAGACAGATTCCAATGTGCTTGTCGATGCCACATCGTTCATTGTACGGGATGCACACGGAGCAGCAAACACGCTTAAGAGGTCGAATCAAGGAGCGTATCGGGTGGACGATTCTCGCTCCGCTCCCTACAAAGAGCGGACAAAAGCTTTTCCAAGAAATACCGAAATGGAGGCCATGCTCACGTTCACGTCTGACTCCCCCGGAGGTATTGTACGGAGCGTCGCGTCGCTTGCCGAATCGTTCACACTCAGAGAGCGCCATTCATTTATTGCGCTGCCTGAGCCGGGTTTTGAACCTCGAAAGAACGACCCCCGATCTGGCTATTTCGGACCTAGTTTTGTCGATTACTCCTCTCCGATCGGCTCAGATATGACGGTGCGCTACATTTCAAGACATCGGTTAGAAAAAATGGACCCTACGGCTGCCGTCTCAGATCCGGTTAAGCCCATTATTTACTACCTCGACAACGGAACGCCAGAACCAGTTCGTTCAGCTCTGTTGGAAGGCGCTCGCTGGTGGAACGGGGCGTTTGAGGCCGCCGGATACAGAAATGCATTTCAAGTTGAAGTTCTGCCGGACGGCGCCGACCCGCTCGACGTTCGCTACAACATTATAAACTGGGTCCATCGCTCCACACGAGGCTGGAGTTACGGTTCTTCCATTACAGATCCACGAACCGGTGAAATTCTCAAAGGACATGTGCTTTTAGGGTCCCTTCGAGTGAGACAAGATTATTTAATTGCTCAAGGACTGCTCAATATGTTTGACCCCTCGTTCACTGGAGGCGATGAAAACGACCCGATGCTCAACATGGCCCTTGCTCGAATCCGCCAGCTCTCGGCACACGAGGTAGGCCATACGCTGGGACTTCAGCACAATTTTGCTGCATCTGTAAACGACCGTGCTTCGGTTATGGATTACCCAGCTCCGCTAGCCAAAATGGATCCAAACAATCGGATTTTGCTTCACGACGCGTACGACACGGGCATTGGCGAATGGGATAAAATCACCATCAAATATGGATACTCTGATTTCCCAGAAGGCACCGACGAACAGGCCGCGCTGAATACGATTGTGGACGAATACGTTGAGCAAGGATGGAAATACATTACCGATAACGACGCGCGCGACGAGGGTGGTTCTCACCCCCTTGCCCACCTTTGGGATAATGGAGCCAACGCGGTCGATGGGCTCAAGTTGGATATGGAGGTTCGCGCCGTTGCTCTGGGCCGCTTTGGCGTGAGCAATTTGCAACACGGACAGCCTATGGCCGCGTTGGAAGAAGTCCTCGTTCCGCTTTATCTGCGACATCGATATCAAGTAGAAGCGGTCTCCAAATTGATTGGTGGAGTTAACTACGCGTATAATGTTCGCGGAGACACTCAAGAATTACCAACACCCGTATCTGCAGGCACGCAGCGCTCGGCTATAAATAGCTTGTTGTCAGTTGTTACACCTGGGGCATTAGCCCTGCCAGAGCATATTGCTACTCAAATTCCACCTCGTCCTCCAGGGTACGGACCGCATCGCGAACTTTTCTCTGGGCACACCGGCCCGGTGTTTGACCCATATGCCCCGGCAGCGGTTGTGGCACAACAGGTGTTTGGCTTGTTGCTACATCCAGCCAGGACGGCTCGACTTACCTACCAGTCGGATTTCGATAAAGCACTGCCTGATTTTCTGAGTGTCCTAGTTATGTTTACACAACAAGTATGGCTCGCTGATATCCCCTCAGACCCCTACTTGGCCGAATTGCAACGCCTGACTCAGCAAGTTTGGGTTGATGCACTCCTTTCAGCCGCAGCGTCTCCGGCTCAGTCCCCAGCGGCCCAATCGCGTATCCTGTTTCATTTGAGGGACCTGCACGAATGGCTCACCGAAAACGCCGACCGTTCCGACGACGAAACCCGCGCCCACCGGTTTGCCGTTCTTGACGAAATTGATCGCTATATTTTCCGTCCGTACCAGGTCACCGAGCGCCCCGTCCCTGTAACCACGCCGCCTGGTTCTCCGATTGGCTCCATGATGGCCACAGATGCCCCCGCTTGGGCTATTCGCTCCGCAGAACGCGAGGCGTGGCTCAACGAATGGATGGACGCAACGAACCTCTGCACATTTGAGCCTATCTTTTGATTTTATCGTTCTAATTTGGGCGTTTTGAAATAAGCGGGGGGATTGAACATGCGTTCAATCCCCCCGCTTCGTTGCCAGAGCCCACCACCGCTCCAACAAAATCTAAGTCCAGCTTATCCGATTCCTACGTCTTCAAATCCAGATCCGCCTTCCTGGTTGGAGCGGTTTGGAGCTCTTTTTGGCGGCTTCCCAAAATTGTATTGAAACGTGAGGCTGGCGGAACGCGACTCCCACTTCCGATTTCCGAGTTGGTAGAATGAGGCTTGATCCAATTCGAATTGGAAGCCCATTTTGTCCAACGGGTCGTTCATTCTGAGCGTGAGAGAGCCTTTTCCTTTTAGCACTTTCTGACGCACAGAAATATTGGCAACAGAGAAGGAGGATATTTTCCCCTGTGCTACGTCAATGGGGGCGCGGTAGAAGTAAAACAACTGCACATCCGTTTTGTCAGTTACTTTCCAGGTTGCACTCGCCCGCGAGGACCAAGAAACCGCATCGTTCGCCAGGCTTGCATCTACACTTGCGCCGTCCGTAACAATACGGTAGGCATTAAAGCTGGCAAATCCACTTAGTTTTGAGCCCAACCGCATCGATCCAATCATTTCTGCTCCAAAAGATTCGCTCTTGTCAAAGTTGCGAAATGTCAAGGTTGAGATGCCTGTTGAGCTATCCAGCGTCTTGAATCGTTCAATCTGATTCACAGTTCGGCGGTAGTAGGGCGTGACAGAAATTGAACCTTTCTGAGTAAACTGCTGATACGCCATCTCAAAGGAGTGAACGTATTCTGGCTCAAGAAGTGGGTTACCGATCTGCAGATTCAGCGGGTCGGAGAACGTCGTAAACGGATTGAGCTGGCTGGTTCTAGGTCTACTTACCCGCTTGCTGTAGCTCAATTTCACCTGTTTGGTCTGAGCTAAATTGTAGTTCACAAAAGCACTTGGAAACAGGCTGGTATAGCTGTTGTCGAAGGACTCGCTGGTTGTTCTCAAGTCAAAGGTCGTGTTGGCTTGCTCTGCCCGAAGTCCTGCTTGTACTTCCATCTTACCGACCTTCGTGCTTACGATACCGTAGCCCGCAAATACGTTTTCTGCGTAATCAAATCGGTTGCTAAGCCCCATGTCTTCAGCAAAATTGCCAGCTGTTGCATCGAAGAAAGACGCATCAAACCGATTGTCCATGGAGCGGAACGTTCCTTTAGCACCCGCTTCGACTTTGACTGAACCGAGCGTACGAATCCAGTCTGTTTGACCTGAAACCTCTGTTTCACGATTGTCTAGCTCATTGATGGTCTGTTCAATTAAATCGAGAGCAGACGCTCCGTCAAGGGAAAGCAACTGCTCGGAAAGCTCATCCGTATTCCCACCATTTGATCTATTGAACCGGATTTCGCCCGTCGTTTCGTTTTTCGATGAGTCTAGGATTCGTCTAAATGATGTGGAAAAATCCATCGAATAGCCGTCTGAAGCGACCATGCTCTGGCGAGAAGATCTACTTGTAAGGTCGCGAAGCGCGTCGAGCTGGGCATAAGCATTTGTCGACTCATTGTCTCCTTGCCTGTTGCTCACAAGAGCCGATCCAGAAAGCTCCGTTTTGTCTGAGATGCTATAGTCGGAGCTCAAACTGAACAGATGCGAAGTACCCGTGCGTAAGCCGAAGTTATCCTGCTCAATGAACGTGCGTGGGTCTAAATATCTGTTTTCCCTGAGGTTGAACCCATCGCTGTTCCGGTCGTCGCTTCTAAACCCATAGGTGCTGAAGAGCTTTAGGGCTCCTTTTTGAATGTTATAACTTCCAGATGCGTTGTAGCCGCCGTCGGAACCGCCACCTAGCGTAATTCCTCCACTCGAGCCCATTTCAGCTTCTTTCTTAAGCACGATATTAATCGCACCAGCTTGGCCATCCGGATCGTATTTCGCGGACGGGTTAGGAATCACTTCAACCCGGTCGATGGAGCTGGCTGGGAGTTGCTGCAAAAAGGAGGTTAGAAAATCGCCTTTAAGCGGCGACGGCTTTCCGTTGATTAATACAGAAATATTCTGATTGCCCCTCAGACTGACATTCCCATCAATATCGACTTCAACCGAAGGAATATTTTGCAATACATCGGTCGCTGACCCACCAGCAGAGCTAATCTGGTTTTTGGTGTTGTACACCGTGCGATCTATTTCAAAAGCAACTTCCGCGCGTTCTGCAGTCACTTCTACTCCTTCCATTTCCGCTGAATCAAAAGCCAAAGAAACGGTCCCAAGGTCCACAATTCTATTCGCCTCGGAGATCACAAAAACCGGGGTTTCAAACGGTTGATAACCCACAAAACTGACGACAGCGAAGTACCGCCCGATGGGCAAGCGCTCAATTAAAAAGCGTCCGTCCGAATCACTTATGGCTCCCGTGACTAGTGTTGAATCCGAAGCTGACCTCACTCCGATGGTCGCTGAAAACAGAGCGTTTCCCGATTCTTTCTCGAGAATCACACCGCTAATTTGTCCAATAACGGACTGCCGTGTTTCGGTAGCAGATGGACCGCTTGCCACAGTCGATTGAGCGAAAGCGGCATTCCCCAAGAGCGTTCCCAGTACTAGGAAGGCTAAAAAGGCTGCACTTTTCTTTAGGATTGGAATAATGTTTGACATGTCAAGTTTTTCTGGCCGCACGAATGCGTTGGTGGGGTGTTTACAATAAGTGTAAAAATCCACCACAGCGGAACGTCATCCGATCTCTTTGCGACAAGAGGCGACCACTTGCGACAAAAGGCTATTTGTGTCGACAAACGGCTACAGAAAACAACAAGCGGCACAGCTAAGCCGGCCCCTCCGATCCACAAAAAAGACTCAACGAGAGCTATTTTGCTCCGTTTTTGGAAGGCGGTAGGTCGAAGTCATCGGGGTTCACTTCGTTCGGGTCAAAATGCTGATACCCTGCAGGATGCAGTGGCAACAGTCCTGTTTCCGGGCTGTAGGCTCTAACGCCCCGAGCTGCTTCTTCGATGTTTCCGATCACCGAAACGCCTTCGAGCGCGTCCACTTTTGAGACCTCAGATGGGTCTACGGTAAAGAGCAATTCGTAATCTTCGCCGCCGAACAGGGCATAGGCGTCGATATCGTCCATGAATTGATCGGCCACCAACCGGGTTTCCGGATCGAATGGCAGAGCTGGAATCCGCACGGTGGCTCCTACCCCGCTTCGAATGGCAATATGGTGGACTTCTGACGCAATACCGTCTGAGATATCGATCATCGAAGTTGGGCGGATACCTGCCTTTTTAAACGCCTCAATCATGTCGAGGCGCGCATTCGGGCGCAGTTGGCGCTGAATCACGTATTGGAGCGCTTCCAAATCAGGTTCGTAGTCTTCGCCCAAGTCTTTCAGGGCTTGACGCTGGTCTAAGAGCACTTTTAGGCCTGCATAAGCTCCACCCACATCGCCGGTAACGCAAAGAAAGTCGCCGACGTTTGCCCCTCTTCTGAACACCACATCTCGCTCTGCCACTTCCCCAACCACAGTAATCGAAATGTAGAGAGCATGAGCCGTTGTGGTATCGCCTCCTACCAATTCCATCCCGTACTTCTTGCAGGCCATCTTTATGCCGTCGTAGAGACCGTCCAGCATTTCAACCGACATATTCCGCGGAATACCCAGCGCAATAGTGGCATAAAGCGGCTTTGCATTCATGGCCACCACGTCGCTCACATTGACCGATATGGACTTAAACCCCAGAAACGACATTGGGATAAAGGTGCGATCAAAGTGAACGCCCTCTATGAGCGCGTCGGTCGTGATCACATGCAGGGTGCCTTCGCTAACTTTGTAAACGGCCGCATCGTCTCCAATGCCCTCGATCAGGCCTGAAGACCTAGGCAAATCGACCAAACGGTCGGACATGCGCTGAATAATGCCGAACTCCCCAAGAGTTGAAACCGGTGTAAAATGCTCGCTCATAATGATTGATTCGTTTCCGTGTGTGCGAAAGCTAACGCCTTTACCTGCTAAATAAAGATGCCGTAGTCAAACTCCCCGTCTGTACGACGGGGATCAAAAGAGGCCTCGAAGCGACTCAATTCCAGATTTTCTGAAATCGATTCCCCTGAAGCCGGTACCCATTCATTTAAAACTTTATAGGCCGTCTGGCCCGAAGAGGCGGGAGAACCCTTGTGCCGAAAATATGCAATCTTTCGATTCGAAAAGTCCAACCGCACGAACATCTCGGGTACGCTTTCAAGTTGGTCCACTTGAATCATGGCGTAGTAAAAGGCTGTCTCTGATCTCGTAGTAAAATCCCCAGAAATGACGACGTAACGCTCGGTGCCCACGCGCCCTGGAATCTGATCCCAAACTGCCCGCAATTGCTTCCAAAGGCCCGGAATGCCAGACAAATCGTTTGGCTGTTTCGAATTATGCCTCATCTCAAGTCGAAGTCCAACTAGTTGAAACGAGTCGGGTTGAGTGATAGTGGGCGTCATTGTTTGCGTTGCTTGGGAGATCAGGCAGTAATCAAAATGAATGGGGGTGCTGAACGCTATGGGCCAAGCTTATTTCCCCGGCATGCAGATCTTTCCTGAAAATGCACAGCCACGCGCGCCCGTAACCGACGGCATTCCCGTTGCCACGCCGCCCATCGCTTCATGCGCTAAAACGGCAAAACAGAGGGCCTCTTTGGCGTCCGAATCGAATCCGTGTTGCGTGGCTGAATCGACATGGGCGTGCGGTAAGCCGAGGGCCAACCCGTTCATGAGGGTTTCGTTGTGACTTCCGCCTCCCGAAACAATCACGCGATCAACTGGGAATTCGACAAACTTGCTTAACGCGTCCAGAATTGACTGAACGGTAAAAGCGGTAGCCGTGGCCACGACGTCTTGGTCAGACAAGCCTTTTTCGCGCCCCTGAGCAACCATTTGCTGAACAAACGCAGCGTTAAAGAGCTCGCGGCCCGTCGATTTAGGAGGCGGTAATTCAAAATAGGGATGCTGCAACCACTGCTTCAGCAGAGAGTCGTTTACAACGCCCGAGGCTGCAAAAGCCCCATTCTTATCGTACCAAGCTCCGGTAAACTGCTGCATCAATCCATCAATCAGCATATTTGCAGGTCCGGTGTCGAATGCTACAACATCAGTACGCTTACAACCGGCTGTTAGGGCCGAGATATTGGCGATACCGCCTAAGTTCAATAACACTCGGTTTTCATCGGGGGACGAAAATACCGCCCAGTCTACGTAGGGCACCAACGGAGCGCCTTGCCCGCCGAGAGCCATATCGCCCATTCTAAAATCGCCAACAACCGGGATGCCTATGAGATGGGCCAGTGTGGCCGGATCGCCAATCTGCAAGGTGGCTGCTGGTAGCTTCGCGGGAGAAGGATCGTGATACATGGTTTGGCCGTGACTCCCCACTAACCCGATGTCTTCCAACGATATAGCGAAACGAGAGCACGTTTTTTTGATCGCAGCCGCATACACGTAAGCGAGCTCGACGTTGAGTTTGCAGAGTTCAGCGACCGAAGACGTCTCCGGAATCGAATTGCGAAGGATGCGTTGCTTGAGGTCTTCGTCGTAGGGCTGAGAGGCAAAAGCTCGAGTCTTTATGGACAGCCTTGTCCCACTTCCTTTGATCTCGGCAATAGCAACATCCACCCCATCTAGGCTTGTTCCGGACATTAGGCCAACGACGAACCGTTTTGAATGAGACAAGAGCTCACTACCGGCGGCGGCGCCCAGTCCGGCGCCCAGTCCGACGCCCTTTCCAGCCCCAAAAGAGCTCATCCCTGAAGCTAGGTCAGTTCTTTGCACTGCTTTTTTTCCTCAACTCCTGCGCTTTTTGTAAAAACTCAGCGGCCTTGTCAGGGCGCTGCACAGCCAATTTGTCGTAGACAACTGCTGCTTCCTCAAAAAACTTTTGATTGGCGTAAATGCGTGCCAATGTTTCGGAAACGACATCGTCAATTTCCGTTTCCAATTCCCCTTGCGGAATCATCTCAATATTTGGATCGGGGACGATTCGGGCTGTTTCGAGCTCGCTAATTAGTTTGTCGAGATCCTGATACTCCGGCGAGGAAGGCTCGGCGTGTGCAGGTTGGTGCTGCTCGATGGGCGCAGTCTCCGGCTTGGAGGGACTCTCTGGTTCAGGTGCGGGCGCAACCGCTGCTTCCCACGACTCAGGATCTGCAAGTTCAACCGGTGCAAAGCCCGGGCTCTGCGGACTCGCGAACATTCTTCTAGTCACAGCGCGGCGCAGTCCTTTCTCAATGACAGGATTTCCAGGGCACAAAAATGCCGCCCGTTTCCAGTACTGATAGGCTAATTCTATATCGCGGTTTGCGTCGTGCAACTTGGCCAGCAACACCGTTGCACTCAAGTGATTCGGAATGACCTGCAGCAAATCACTCAGGAGAGCACGCGCCTCCTCAGAATTGTCTGCTTCAATCAACGAAGCGATTTGAGTGATATCAAGCACCGACATAGTGTGGCTTACCAATTAGATGTGGCCGCAGTGAACACATCATCTGCAATTTTTTCGAGTGCCGCAAGAGCGGCTGTTTCTTCCTCGCTCGGATTGAAAGGATCGTATTCTTCAAACGCCGAAAAGGTACGGTTTAATAACTCTTTGTTTTGCACCTGATCCTGGTATTTGACCGATACGGTTATCGAAATCCTATTTCGAGTGGCCTGTTCATTGCCAGAAACAGAAGTTGGCGTGTTATCGTAGCGCGAAATCACGACAGATAACACGGCATCAGAAGCCGATTCAGTGGTTTCCAAAGAAAGGCGCGTCTGGCGAACAAATCGGTCAATGAGCAAGGTGGTCATTTGCTCATCCAGGCCCGTAACCGTTGAAATGGTGTTGTCTTCGACCAACGGAATGGCAATCGTGCCAAGATGCTCAGGAATGCTGGCTCCCGTGAAGCTGTAGTAGCCGCAACCCGAAAGCCCCAGCCAACACGCTAAGAATATGGATACGAAAAACCGATTCATGTTATGCCGAAGTGCTTTCTGCTGCTTCAATGTCCTTCAGCTTACGATACAGCGTTCTTTCGCTAATACCCAGTGATTCAGCAGTTTGCCGACGATTTCCTTCAAAGCGCTCGAGAGCCGTCAAAATTAATGTCCGCTCAGCATGTTCGAGAGTTGGAAGCTCTGTTTGCCTAGGCTGGGTAGGTTGAGCGCCGTCTGGTTCTGTTTGAAACTCAGTATCCGAAGCGCCCTCGAACTCATAAGGAGCTTCTTCAATAAAGTCTGCTTGCCCAGGTCTGTCCTCGCGCATGACCAGCAATCTGCTCGGATCGGTCACGGAAGTCGTTTCTTGGTCAGATCCAGTTCTGGATACCGCTACCAACTGCGCGATTTGCTCTTTTAGGCCTCGAACTTCCACTCGTAATTCAACCAACGCTCGGTAGATCAACTCCCGCTCCCTAGCTCCAGCAGGCTCTTCTCCAGATTGACCGGACCCACCGGCAACCGCAATCAAGCCAACGCCAGAACCGCCATACGTGACCCCTCTCAAATAAGGACGAATGTCTTCCTCCGAAATGGCATCGCCCCTGAGCAACACAACGGTTTGCTCAGCCACATTTCGGAGCTCTCGAATATTGCCCGGCCAGCGATATCGCGTTAAGAGCTGGCGGGCGCTAATGTCCATCTTGGGCGCCGACGTGTTATACTTTTGCGAGAAACGGTGCTGGAAGTGATCAAAAATAGGAAGAATGTCTTCTTGGCGCTCCCTAAGTGGTGGAACCGTCAAGATGACGGTGCTAAGCCGGTAGTAGAGATCCTCGCGGAAACGACCTGCTTCAACTTCTTTTCCCAAATCCTTGTTGGTCGCGGCAATCACTCTAATATCAGACTTGAGCAGGATAGAAGAGCCAACCCGGCTGAACTCGCCTGTCTCCAGAACGCGAAGCAAGCGAACCTGAGCGGTTAGAGGCATTTCGCCTATTTCATCCAGAAAGATGGTCGAGCCATCTGCTTCTTCGAAATATCCTTGCCGCTTTTCCACCGCCCCAGTGTAGGCGCCCTTCTCATTGCCAAACAATTCAGACTCGATGAGCCCTTCCGGCATCGCGCCGCAGTTCATGACAAGCATTTGCTTGTGGCGCCTGCGGCTCATGTCGTGCAAAGCGTGTGCAAAAAGCTCTTTCCCGACGCCACTCTCTCCTTGGACCAATACCGTGATATCGGTCCCCGACACCTGCCGAACGCGATCAAGCGCCAGTCGCATTCCGGGCGACGTGCCAATGATCCCAAATCGTTCTTGCATGGATTGTCTATCCATTCTCTTCTGCTGCGTGTGCTAAAGTTAGTAAAGTGCTAAGGTGCGTAAAGGGTGGTTTGGCGCGCGCTGCCAACGAGGAGCCCGCCCACAATTAAATGCTAAGCCCTTCCAAGCGGAGTTGCTAGCAAGGTGGCCGAGGTACAATCCGTAATCCGAACCCGTACGTAATCCCCTTTTTTAAAGTCTTGTCGATCGAACACCGTCATTTTATTGGTGTCGGACCGGCCTGAAAGCTGCTCATCACTTCGGCGGCTCAAGCCTTCGACCAAAATGATGTGCTCCTTGCCAATTTCAGCTTGATTGCTTTCTAGTGAGATGCCCGATTGCTGTTCAATAATCTCCTGCAATCGTTTCTTTTTAACATGTTCAGGGACGTTGTCCGTGAACTTCCGAGCGGCGTACGTATCGGGGCGTTCTGAGTACATAAACATGTACGCATGCTCATATCGAACCTGCGCCATCAAAGACAAGGTGTCTTGATGCTCGGCTTCCGTTTCATCACAAAAACCGGCAATAATATCTGTCGATAACGCAACGCCAGGCACAATTTTGCGGGCCCGTTCTACCAAATCCAAATACTGATCTCTAGTGTAGGTGCGCTTCATCCGCTGTAGCATGTCCGTATTTCCGTGCTGAACGGGCAAATGGATGTAGTTACAGACATTGGCCTGTTCGCGGTGCACGTGCAAAAGCGCGTCTGAGCAATCTTTGGGGTGGCTTGTTGAGTACCGGATGCGTAGCTCGGGCGAAATCTGGGAAATCCGATAGACCAGTTCAGCAAAGTCTACTGAGCCTCCTTGCTGTTCATCGCGGTAAGAGTTCACGTTTTGACCCAAGACCGTCACTTCCCGAAACCCGTTCTCTACCAAGGTTTTACATTCATCCAGAATGCTGGCAACGGGCCTACTGCGCTCTCTTCCGCGGGTGAAAGGGACCACACAAAACGAGCACATGTTGTCGCATCCACGCATAATGGAAACGAAGGATGAAACGCCATTCGTGGCGTAGCGAACAGGCTCAATGTCCTGGTACGTTTCCTCTTTGGACAACTGCACGTTGACCGCCGCTTGTCCGGTGTCCGTGGCCTGAGAAAGTAGGTTTGGGAGGTCGCGATAGGCATCTGGCCCAACCACGAGGTCCACCAATTTCTCCTGATCTAACAATTTTTCCCGGAGGCGCTCAGCCATGCAGCCGAGCACACCCAACTTCACGTCAGGATTCACCTTCATTTTGTGGGAGCGCAGTTCCACCAATCTGCGCCGCACTTTCTGCTCGGCGTTTTCCCGAATGGCGCACGTATTAATGAGGATGATGTCGGCTTCTTCCACAGAATGCGTCAAGCCATATCCGTCTTTTGAAAGGACAGACGCCACAATTTCGGAGTCCGAAACGTTCATTTGGCAACCATACGTTTCCAAATAGACCATCCGCTTTCCATCTGAGGTGCCGGAAATCTGCTTGGGCGCGTCCAAGTCGTCCAAAAGGGGGATATCAAAAGTAGGTTCCATCAACAGGGTCTATAAAGATGTCGGTCAGGGTAAGAAGAAGCGGATCAAAACCCGTGTACTTGGGTGAGGTTCAAAACAATATGATGAAATACACGACAAAATGTCAGGTTCCTTAAAAAGGTTCTCGACTCACGGCCGTTGTTCTATCGTAAACTGCCCTCGTTCTATCGTATATTCGTAGCTCAACTCAATCCTTTCCTCTGGCAGATAAACCTATGGCTGGCCACAATAAATGGTCTAAGATTAAGCGTCAGAAAGCGGTTACTGACGGCCGTCGCTCTAAAAGCTGGGCGAGAATCACACGCGATATCATGGTTGCGTCTCGGGAAGGCGGTGGAGACACGAGCATGAACGCTCGTTTGGCGTTGGCAGTGGATAAAGCCAAGTCCGAAAACATGCCGAAGGACAACATTGAGCGGGCCATTAAGCGCGGAACGGGCGAAATCCAGAGCGCCGACTACGTAGAAATGACCTATGAAGGGTTTGGTCCTCATGGCATTGCTGTATTTGTTGAGGCCCTCACCGATAACACCAACCGAACGGTGGCCGATGTCAGGCATCTATTTAGCAAGTTTGGAGGTAGTCTCGGCACCAACGGCTCGGTTTCGTTTCAGTTTGACCGAAAGGGCTATTTCGACATTCCCGCTGCAGGAAACGATGAAATGGCGCTTTTTGAACTGGTAGCAGATGCTGGAGCCGAGGATCTTGTTCTAGAGGAGGGTTCCTTTTCGGTAACCTGTCCGGTAGAAGCGTTCGGAAGTGTTCAGAACGCACTTGATAGCGCTGGCGTGAAGGTGGAAGAGTCCGGCTTGGAACGCATTGCGACTACCACTTCTTCTCTGGGCGGGGACGAATTAAAAGCCGTGTTGAAGCTTTTGGAACGCCTCGAAGAGCACCAAGACGTGCAGTCTGTCTATTCCACCTTGGAAATGGATGACGCTGCAATGGAAGCTATCTCTTAGTCATGATTATTCTGGGCATTGACCCTGGATCCAACATTACGGGTTTTGGAGTCGTGCGCTCTGAAAACGGTAAAAACGAGCTCGTTGACTCAGGCGTAATTCGGGCTTCTCGTGTCGGAACGGACCATCAGCTCCGGCTGAAACAGATCTACGAATCGATCTGTGAACTGATTGCAGAGCACCTTCCCGATTCGTGTGCGGTAGAAATGCCTATCTACGGAAAAAATCCGCAATCGATGCTAAAACTGGGCCGGGCTCAAGCAACCGCGATGCTTGCGGCGCTCAATCATCAAATCCCCGTTACGGAATACACGCCCAAGGAAGTCAAAAAAGCGGTAACGGGAAACGGAAATGCGTCGAAAGAACAAGTATGTTTCATGATCGAAACCATGCTTTCGTTGCAACCGGGTAATATGGTCACGCTCGATGCATCGGATGCACTCGCCGTAGCTTTATGCCACATTCATCGCGGAGTTGGTGGCCAAAAAGGAACGACCAAACGCGGTCCAGCAAAAAACTGGGCGGCATTTATTCGAGAAAATCCGGATAGACTGCGCTAGTGCGCATGAAACGAACCAGGGCGAAAGCACGCTGGGCGTAAGGGCCTAGGGCGAAAGCGGGCTGGCTCCAGGAACCCGATTAAGCGTCTGATCTATTGTGGTGATTCGTAAAACCGCGCTCTTCGTCACGCAATCGAACGATTTCTGCAGTCTCTTCGCGATCTACGGCGCCGTGGCTCATATGAAACACCAAATGAGCAATCTGCTCGTCTTTATTGGGCGCTTGGTTCCATTCTGGATGGGCTTGCTCAATAATCGAGATCAAAATGCGGATATAGGCATACCGTTCATCTTTCGTTGGATACCCACCGATTTTCTGGGCAAAGAGGTCTGCGTTGCGTCCGACCTGACGGTCGGTCATTTTCTGCTGGGGATTCATGGCTATTTTATTCAGGGTGGGGAGCCTGTGAAACCACTAATTTATGTACTTTCGGGTCCGTAACCAAGCCTAAATCGGAATCAGTTCCTAACTTTATACCAGAGCGGCGCCGCCGAAGGCGGCTCTCTTCAATCATGAAAAACGTAGATATAACATATCGTCTCGAACTGCTGCAGAAAGTACCTGCGTTTCATCGTCGCGCGCGAGAAATGAAGGAATTTGACCAGGGCGAATTGGTATATTATGGACCTCACCCTGCGTATTACGGAATAGGAGAAGTCAAAGATATGATTGACGGGTTCGTTACAGTAGACTTCCGTGGAACGGGTGAGTTTGGCGTCCACGAAGATATGATTCGACCCGAATATTTGATCCTAATTCCCTCATCCACCCGAAGTTTGTTGTAGGTAATCCGCCATGCGCATCTCCTTGCTGGTTCTCTTTTTGCTAGTTGGCTGCGGCCCCAGATCCTCTACAATTCCCATGTTGGATGGCAAAGTGGACGATTTCGAAGATGGAAATCGCTACAACGAATTGGGTTACGAATGGGAATCGGTATCAGGAGGCGGCGAAACCAACGCTACCATTTTCATTGAACCCGGCGGGCGCAAACCTTCTGTGTATCAAATGACGATAGGCGGCATGCGTCCGTTCGGATCTAGTGGCGATAAAGTATCCGGCGCTCGTGTTGCGCTTGGCAACCCTACTGGTTCAACAGACATTGTGGTCACCGATGTGACCGCCTACATAGGCCTTGAACTGTCCATGAGCGGTACACCGGGCTCCTACATTGTTCAAATTGGAACAGCTTCCGTCAAAGACTTCGATTTTTACAACTCATACGTTGAGGTGACAGAAGAATGGAACGTGTTTCGCATTCCATTTAGCCGGTTTGCCCAAGAAGGTTTCGGTAAGACAAAGTCTTGGACAGGCGAAGACGTAACTCACATTGCCATTTACTCGAATATCATTGGACCGTATCAACTTGCAGTTGATAACGTCACGTTTTATTCCTCATCAGAGCTTCCATAATCCATGCCCATTCTACGCGTAGAAGGCGTTACAAAACGCTACGGCAAGTTCGTCGCCGTAAATAACGTTTCGTTCGAAGCACAACCGGGCCGCATCCTTGGCCTTCTTGGCCCTAACGGAGCCGGAAAGACTACTACCATCCGCATGGTGACCTATATCACCGTTCCGGACGAAGGACGAGTTATGTTTGGTGATTCAGAAGTAAGTCCTGTTTCTCAAGAAAACATGGGCTATTTGCCGGAAGAACGCGGGCTCTACAAAAAGATGAAGGTAGGCGAGCAGCTCATGTACTTTGCTGAGCTGAAGGGCATGAACAGAACGGAGGCTCGCGAAAAAATTAGATACTGGCTCGACCGGTTTGGCGCGCTCGAATGGGTGAACAAGAAAACCAACGAGCTATCCAAAGGGATGCAGCAGAAAATCCAGTTTATTGCGACCATCCTGCACAACCCAAAGCTTCTCATTCTGGATGAACCCTTTGGCGGACTCGACCCGATCAACGCCGAATTACTTCAGAATGTGATCATGGAGCTCAAGGATGAAGGACGGACCATTCTTTTTGCGTCCCATCGAATGGAGCAAGTCGAGCAGCTCTGCGACGATATCTGCCTCGTTTCCAGGGGCGAAATCGTAGTCAAAGGAGCGCTTACGGACATCAAACGGCAGTTCGGAAAGAACACCGTGATGATGGATTTTGAAGGATCTGACGTGTTTTTGGATGAATTGGAATCCAAAGGGGCGGTCAGGTTAGGGTCTCGAAGCACCCGGCACGCCGAACTCAATCTGCTGGGGACTACCACGCCAAAGCACATTTTGGAAGTAGCATTGCCTCACGTGTCTAACATTACCCGATTTGAACTCGTTGAACCGCCCATGCGTGAGATTTTTGTGACTGCGGTCACGAAACAGCAAGGCGAACAAGCAGCAGCAACCGTTTAAGAGCGAATTATCATGTCTAGAAATAAAATATTTGTTGTCGCCAAAAACGAGTTCACCAAGCGAGTAAAAACGCATTGGTTCGTTATCACAACGCTGTTGGGGCCCATCGTGTTAGTGACCTTTTTCACTGTGGTTGGCTTCATAACTGCCTCTTCGCTCGAAACCACAGAGAAATCCATTACGGTTCGCGATGAAACCGGCCGCTTAGCGACGGAACTGGTCGATACCTCGGGCAAAATCACGTTTGAAACCACTCAGGCAAGCGACGACGACCTCAAAACATCTGTGCTCAACAAAGAAGTCTCAGGGTATCTTGTACTTCCCGAAGGGCTTATTGAAGGCACCGCGTCCGCAAGTTATTATTCAACAGAAGGCGGCGGAATCAGCAATTTCTCGGGAGAACTTCGCTCCATTGTACGCGATGCTGTGCGTTTAACGCGCCTCGAAGATCAAGATGTGTCCAGGGACGTGTTCGACGCGATTACGGCCAACGTCTCCCTCGATTCCATCCAGCTTTCGGATGAAGGCGAGGAGCAAGGTAGCACGGCGGCTTACGCCATTGTGGGCGGTATCATGGGCTTTTTGATTTACATCACCATGCTCATTTACGGCTCCGTCGTGATGCAGGGTGTGATTGAAGAAAAAGTGAGCCGCGTTGTGGAAGTGATAGTGTCTTCCGTCAAGCCATTTCAACTACTGATGGGCAAAGTCCTCGGTATTGGCGCCATGGGACTTGTACAAATGTCATTTTGGGCCATTTTGATTGCCGCTGGCACCACGTTTTCAGGCGCCATTATCGCTATGATTGCGCCCGCAGATGCTGTTACCGCCATCGATGGTGCCATAGCTGGGGCTCCCTCACAAGCAGAAATCTTGGAATCTATTGGATTCACCGTTCCCGACCTCGGACCTGAAGTCTTTATCTTTTTTGTGCTCTACTTCCTTTTGGGCTATCTACTTTATGCCACGCTTTTCGCTGGTATTGGCTCGTCTGTGGAGCAACAACAAGATGCTCAGAGCCTGATGATACCTGTGATGATGCCCATCATTGTGTCCATCATCTTTCTCCAGGCAGTGATCGAAGCGCCCAACTCCACCCTCTCGGTGGTTCTTTCGATCTTTCCCTTCACGGCGCCCATCCCCATGGTGGTGCGAATCGCTATGATTGACGTCCCCTGGTGGCAAGTGGGACTCTCCGTGTCGCTGCTCTTCGGCACGTTCCTCGGCGCCGTCTGGGTTAGCTCCCGGATCTACCGCATCGGCATTCTTTCCTACGGCAAAAAGCCATCCTTGAAAGAGCTTATTCGCTGGATGCGGTACGCATAGAGCGTCTTCTTGCATTTCGAATGAGAGCTTGTGGCTCTTCAGCCATTAGCTCAATCAGTGACATTTTAGATGACGCCTTCACGCCTTGGGAATCGTCAATTTCCCAACGTTCATACGTTCGTTTTGGCACTCCAAATATGAATGCCATTCCAGCTTGGCTTTGGCCAAGCACCTCTCGTATGACTCGAAGCTTTTTCGCCGGTTGATCGCCCTTTCCATTCGAAACAACAAGGTACGTGATAGCGGCGGCTTTGAGGAAGGATGGTATTACGAGGGTGAGAGCTAGGACAGGCTAGAACTCAAAGTTAAAGAGCTCCTAGGTTACTGATTCCTGTGAGATTTTTAGTCGCCAGAGATAACCCACCTTTCGAAGTTCTCAACCACCTTACCGAATGCCTTCTGGTATTCAAGTCCAGGATAGTCGCGGCCGTCAGGGACGAAAACATCATGAAACTCAAATGCGTTTCGGTGCGACTCGACCAAATCCCGAGCACGAGAGGCAGATACGTAACTATTTTGATCGCTTTTGGCAGCGGTCAAACAGATTTGTTTGGCGGAAATCAGGAAGTCAAACAGGGCACTCCACATAACCCATTTCGGATGATGGCGATGTCCCTCTTCTCCTGGTTGAAAAAGCTCCAGCCAAGGCTTTCTGCTGGTTGAGTAGGTGGCTGGTCGAGAAATGGATTCTCTCACAAGTCCTGCCATTGCCATTTCTTTGAGCGCGTCACGAACTGCTGTTTGTGTAAAGCTGAGATGAGTACTGATCGTAGAAACCGTGACCTCCCTTCCAGACGTTCCTACGAGAAGAGCGATAATGTCTGCCTTAGCGCCCACTCCAAACGCTGCGCGAAGTCGAAGGAGCAATGTGGGACATCCCCTCAGGGTCAATTCTGATCTCTGAAAACCATCCGGAAGTCTTGTTACTTTCTCGGCATATTTGGCCCAACTCCTGTAACCATAACGGGAGGCCAACTCGGCAAAATGAACAAATAAGTCCTTTCTAGAACTGTTTGTATTCGTCGCTAACACTTTCATTCTCTGTACGCTTAAGAGCGGAGTCCCGGCTCCTGCCCACCAATCTAGAACTTCGTTAATGCGCTTTTCAGCGGATTGGAAGACGAGTGAAGCAAGAATGAGCGCTTCAGGATCTATAATCCGAAGCGCTTCGTGACCAGAAGTGGGGTTTGCCATCGAACCCAGGTTGGCCCATTGGTTCCAAATTATGTCTAAGGCCAACCGATCGATTCTATGACCGATGCCTTCCCAGTTGGATTCTGAGTTTGTCACTTGCTTGTTCAACAAATTGTTTGAAATACTCACTTTCATCCTGGGTTTTTACCCAGTCAATAGCTCGAGTTAGTTCTTTTTCACTAGGGCGGAGCGCGATCAAATCTTGCCAATGTTTTGATTCAGGGCCTTGATCAATCGATGCAAATAATTTCAACGGGATTAAGCCTTTCCTTCCCACCATCCCAACTTCTAACGGGCCAAAGTCGAGCCAGGAGATATCTTCGTACAGTGAATCGGGTAGTCCAAATGTCCATTGGTTATCAATCACAGTGTTCAGCCAATTTTTTGGCAAATTGAAATCGCGCGCTACCCGTTCGATTACCAAACGAATTTCTTCTTGGAACGGGGAAGCTTTTGAAAAAATCAGTTTTCCATCATGCGTTTCAGCTTTTGCAATTACATCCACGTCTTTTGTTGTTCTCCCAACAAGATTCGAAGCTGCAAGACTTGCTCCACCAACAACAACAATTTTAATTGATAGTCCGCCTTCTTCCATATAGGCTCCAAGAGCGGAAAAAAGCTGAAAAAGTATCCTTCCGTCGAAATCAGTCATCTTAAAGTAAGTTCAACTTTTGTTATTAACAAGTTCAACTATCTTTTATGGAAAGTTGAACCTCTTTTTCTTGTATTTCAAAAGGACACGGTCGGAGTGTATTCATACCTCTATTGGGATCTATTCCACGCCACAATCGGTTTGGCTCAAGATGAAAAGGCGGCTTTCCTTCATACTAATAGGAGTCTTTCTTGGCCTGGTGGGGGCTGGGACGGCGCACGCCCAGTACTTCCGGTATGGGAAGAACAAGGTTCATTACGCGGAGCAGGAGTGGTTTTACATTCAGAGCCAACACTTTAACGTCTTTTATTATGGGGACGGGGAGTATTTGGCGGACTTTGCGACACGGGCGGCTGAGGAGGCGATGTCTTCGCTGGAGGAGTTGTTTGATTTTAGGCCGGATGAGCGTATTCCCATTATCGTTTACCCCAATCACGGGGAGTTTTCGGTAACCAATGCGGTAGACCTTCCCACGTACACGGATGGGATTGGGGGCGTCACGGAGATGTTCAAGAACCGCATTGCCATCCCATTTAGCGGGGACTATTCGGATTTTAGGCGGGTGGTCCATCACGAATTGGTGCACGCCGTTATTAATGCCGTGTATTACGGCGGATCTATTCAGTCCTTGATTCAAACGGGTACCAAGATGCGGATTCCGCTGTGGTTCAACGAGGGGCTGGCCGAGTATCAGGCGTTGGGCTGGGATACGAATTCAGATATGTATGTCCGGGAAGCCATCCTTGAGGATGAGCTCGCGCCCATCGACGAACTTTACGGGTACTACGCGTACCGGGGCGGGCAGAGCGTTTGGGACTACATCGCTGAGCAATATGGGGATCAGAAGGTTGCTGAAATCCTGAAGCGGCTTCGGTCGGCTAGGTCGGTGGAGCAAGCCATTTTAAAGTCCATTGGGCTGAATTTGGATGAACTGAACGACCGCTGGCAACGCGCCCTCAGAGAGGTCTACTTCCCGGAAGTGACTGCGCGCGAATCCCTTGAGGAGATTGCCGAGCCCATCATCACAAGAAAACATGGGTTCTATAACACGAGCCCGGCGCTGTCTCCGCTTGGAGACCGGATTGCATTTGTGACCACGACAAGCGGATTGTTCGACATCTACATTGCTCGCACGGACGATGGGACCATAGAAAAGCGGTTGGTGCAAGGCCAGCTTTCGCAGGACTTTGAGGCGCTTCCTATCCTTACACCGGGCATCGCTTGGAGTCCTGACGGCAGGCAGATTGCGGTGGCCGTTCGAAGCGGAAGTACGGAGGCCATTGTGCTTATTGATGTGCTTACTGGGGTGGAACGCCGCATTGAAACGCCCCAATTTGCTCAGATTTTGTCCATTTCTTGGAATCCAGATGGGATGAGGATGGCCGTGAGCGCCAGCAATGGGGTTCAAAGTGACATTTACAGTCTGAACCTAACGGACGGCGCAACGACGAACTTGACGGACGATGTGTACAGCGACCTCGAGCCCGCGTGGAGCCCAGACGGAGAAACCATCGTGTTCCATTCGGACCGCGGGGCAGACACGGAGATGAGGAGTTTTACGCGTGAAACAACGCGCATTTTCGATAAACAGATTGAGCAGACGGACCTCTACATGCTCACCGAAACATCCCGATTTGCAAGGCGCCTGACAGTGGACGAAACCTGGAACGAGCGCAGCGCCAGGTTTGGGCGAGATCCAGACCGGATAGTGTTTGTGAGCGACAAGAACGGCATTCCCAATCTCTACGAAAAACATTTGATCAGCGGCCAAATCAGGGCGCTAACAGACCTAGATGTGGGCATTATTCAAGTCACGATGGCCTCCAAAAATGATGTGGCGGCCGTGGTTTCGCTCAAGAACGGGACGCCCACGATCTACGCCATTCGAAAGCCGTTTGAACGCTCTCAGCCCCGTGACCCACTCATGCCCAATGTGTGGGCGCAACGCGTCGATCAAACCGACTTTAGGGTGGCGCCCGCTCTCGCGGTGGCTGGCCGCGCCCGGTTGGAGGGCAACCCCTTCCTTCGCGACGCAAACGACGGTATTCCGTACTCGCGCGGGCGCCAAAGACTGCTCCCCGATCAACCCGTTCATGTGGCGCTCAAGGACCTAATCAAATCCACTTCTCAAGCAGATTCCATCTCCAAATCTCTTTGGCAGAACCGAAAACAGATCGAACTGCCCGTGGACTCGTTCGCGCGCGGCGTGCAGGTTGACTTCGAGTCGCTTACGCGTCGGCCAGAGCCCGCGAATATCGAGGAGTTGATGCCCGCTTCGGCACTGCAGCTGAAACCAATTGTGGACGAAGAAGGCAACTACATTCCTCAGCGATACAAACTTCGGTTTTCGCCGGACATCGTGTATGGGGCAGCGGGATACGATGCCTTGTATGGCGTGCAGGGAATAACCCAGATGGAGTTTAGCGACATGCTGGGGGATCACAAGATTATTGTGTCCTCCAACCTGCTGCTCGATCTGCGGAATTCGGATTATATGCTCGCCTACCACTACCTCCCTCGGCGGATAGACTGGTCGCTTTCGACTTTCCATATCTCAAGGCTGCTGGCTGATTTTACGCTCGTGGACCCGACCTACTATCGGTACCGTCAGTATGGGGCGCACATTGAAGCGAGTATTCCCCTCGACAAATTCCACCGATTGGACGCCAGAATTGGCATTGTGGGGGTTAATCAGGCGGACGTAACGGACGTGACACGGCCTTCGAGCTCAAGAACCTTACTCGTGCCCTCCATCACCTATACCAAAGACACCACGACGCCCGGTTACACGTATCCCATTTCAGGATCCCGCCTGGCGGTTTCATTCTCGGGCGCTCCTACCAGTTTTGGTGACTCGTCTATTCGATTTGGAACCGTCTTGTTTGATGGCCGCTTGTATCGATCCTTCGGAAATGCCCGCTACACATGGGCCATGCGACTTTCGGCTGGGAGCTCCTTTGGGCCGTATCAACAAGTCTTCTATACCTCGGGCGTACAAAACTGGTTGAATCGCAATTTTGATGACGTAAACGGTTTTCCGCTGGACGATGTGGCCGATTTCGTGTTTGCAACGCCCATTATGCCGCTTCGAGGCTTCGATATTAACGCAGCCAACGGGAGCCACTTTTCAGTGATAAACGCCGAGTTCCGATTCCCACTGGTGGCGGCCTTGCTCCCTGGCCCCATTCCTGTTATCCCTTTGTATAACATTCAGGGGCAGGTATTCGCCGATGTTGGCAACGTTTGGGGAGGCCGTTCGTCCGTTGGCCAGTTTGGATCGAATGCAAATGGGAGCGCCGAGCGGCGTCCCCGACGATATGATGACCTGCTCATTGGTACAGGCTTTGGTATTCGAACGCTGTTTCTCGGATATCCGGTTCGACTCGATTTTGCATGGCCTTTCGACGGGAAAGAGTTCGGAGATCGACAGACGTACATCAGTGTTGGACTGGATTTTTAACCAGCAAAGAACAGAGTTTCTGTGAAAACCATTGGCAGAAGGCTCGAATTGACCTCTTATTCCGAACCAAAATCTCCGTATTCGGTTTGTGGTCTGCTATTGCAAATTTTGGCCTCGACTTTTACTCCTGACTAATGGCGTCCAAGCACATGCTCGGCCCTCGATAAAGTCACCCACCCGGTTTTACTGACTATGCAGACGGAAATCAAAAAAATTAACGATGTCGAGTTCGATCTCGAAATCACTGCCGCCGCCGCGGATCTAGCCGAACAGATCGATCAGGCTATTCGGACTCAACGCGCTCGCACATCCATGAAAGGATTTCGCGCAGGCAAAGTCCCGACCGCTCTTGTGCGCAAAATGTATGGCAAATCCCTCGCCTACGGCATTGCAGAAGAAACCGTTCAGAACACGTTTCAGGAAGAAGTCCTTAAAAACAAAGAGTATGATGTACTAGGCCAGCCGGTCATCACCGACATAGAGTACGAATTTGAGGGTGACCTGAAAGCAGTCGTCCGGTTTGGCGTTCGCCCAACCTTCAAGCTGGAAGACCTTTCAAAAACGAAAGTGTCCCGTCTGGTTCATGAAACGAGTGACGAAGACGTTCAGAAAGAAATTGACGCGCTCCTCGGGCAGCATGCCGAACTAACACCTGTAGACGGCCCAGCGAAAGCTGATTCGTATGTCACTGTGGACATGCAGCGCCTCGACGAAAAGGGTAAAACCCCAGAAGGCGATGTACAGAAAGATGTACCGTTCCTGCTTTCTGACGAAAATCTCATCCCGGAATTGAGAAAAGCGCTGACTGGCCTGAAAGTGGGCAAGTCGAAGAAGGTGACTTTCCCAAGCCCTGATGGTGAATCCGATAGGCACTATGAAGTGACACTAAACGACGTCAAACGTCGTGACCTACCGGAATTGGACGACGAAATGGTCAAGAAAGTGACCAACGACCAAGTTGAGGACGTAGCAACGCTACTCGGCCAGGTCAAAGATCAGTTGGTTTCGGGTTGGGACCAGCGTTCGAACGAGCTATTCCAGGCCGATGTCATCGAACGGCTGATTGATCTGCACGAATTTGAAGTGCCATCATCCGTCATCGAAATGTACTTGGACGCCTACCTCAAAGACGTCGCAGACAAGAACAAAGACAAAAAGCTGAAAGCTGGCTTCGATGTGGAAGGCTTCAAAGAAAGCCGCCGCGAACAAGCTGAGAATCAAGCTCGCTGGATGTTTATCCGGGACGCCGTCATTGCCGAGCATTCGTTCGACGTTACAGACGACGATCGCGAGGCACATTTTGCGAAAATGGCAGCCCAAGGCGGATTCGGCGCGGACATGATGAAGTCATTTTATACCGCTCAGCCACAGCTCATGGACCAGATGGATCAAGGCATCCTGTCTGACAAAGTATTCGCTTTCCTAAGCGGATCCATGAAAGTGACTGAAATGGATAAAGACGCGTACGAAGCAGACGCCAAAAAAACGGCCGAAAAGAACGCTAAAAAGGGCTAGAAGGGCGGTTTCGTTCGTTTGAGCGGCTAGTTGCGTTGACTTCATTGCGAATCGCGGACCTTTCCTTAGGCAATAGAGGAACCAGCCGATAACAGGATAGGTTCGACACCACACGTGTGCCGAGCGGTAATTCTGAACTAACAACAATTCGTTCCGATGGTTGAAGATTTTCTCAAGTTCTCCAAAAGTCTAAATAGCTACTCGATGCCGAGCAGCATTTACAGTGGAGGACTCTCGAGTGCTCCTATTTCCCAACTCGTTCCTATGGTTGTCGAGCAGTCGAGCCGTGGCGAACGTGCATATGACATTTTCAGCCGCTTGCTGAAAGAACGCATTATCATGTTGGGAACGCCTATCAACGATTCCGTAGCCACGCTGATGGTTGCGCAGTTATTGTACCTAACGAGCGAAGACCCAGCCCGCGATATTAACATTTACGTGAACTCACCGGGTGGTTCTGTAGATAGCGGACTCGCCATCTACGACACCATGCAGTTCGTCTCGTGCGATGTTTCGACCATCTGCGTCGGTCTTGCAGCATCCATGGGCGCTGTGTTATTAGCTGCAGGTTCGAACGGGAAGCGCGCTTCCCTACCTAACAGCCGCATCATGGTTCACCAGCCATTAGGTGGCGCTCAGGGCCAGGCATCGGATATCGAAATCCAGGCTCGCGAAATCATGAAAATGAAACAGGGCTTGTACGGAATCCTTGCGCATCACACAGGCCAGCCAGCCGATAAAATTGCGTCGGACGGAGACCGTGACTACTGGATGAGCGCAGCCGAAGCCAAAGACTATGGTTTGATTGATAACGTGCTGATTCCCGGCCCGAAAAAATCGACCGAAAAGAAAGACTAACCGGCTTTTCTGATATGTATAGAGCGGGGCGCATTTACTTTGTAAATGCGCCCCGCTCTATTTTATACCTTCGTTTTAAAACCGGATAGCTGGTAAGTTCGCACGCTTAATGACGCGGTAAACACTGTTTACGTACGCATCATTCATACAAATAGCGTCCTTAGATCCCGTCATGGCTGAAATATTTCCGCCTTGCTCAACCGCCATGCAGACGCCACCTTCCGAGCACCTAGCTGGCACGTCAGGGTGCATATTTTCGCAGTGTAGAGTTGACGAGGCTTCGTAATACACAGGGTCAATTCCCTTTATCTCGTATCGGGTTTCTGAACTCCCAATTACGATGGTATCGCCCAATTCAATAGGCTCATTGGATCGAAGATCTTTAGGGGCAAAACTGGCGCACCCCGCAATCAGCATGATTAGAAGGCTTACTTTTTTCATTTGATCCTCTGCCTCGTTGTTTAGAGAATATGACAAACTGAATCGAATCCTGCAAATAGCGGCTATTTTACGATATTTTTGCTCTTCGCATTGCCCAAAGCGTATCTGTTTGTGTAGTTTCGACGGATAAATATCATCAAGCCCATGAAGTCCGTATCCCCCGTTGTTTTGAGTGGTACCCACGTTCGGCTGGAGCCGCTTTCGCTCGAACATATTGACGCGCTGTGCGAGGTAGGATTAGATCCATCCCTTTGGACCTGGAATCCATCGCCGGTTCGCGACAAGTCAGACATGCAGGCCTACGTTGAGTCCGCGCTGCAAGCACGGGATCACGGGAGCATGTTTCCCTTTGCCACCATTGAGCTGCAGAGTGGAAAGGTCATTGGAAGCACTCGGTATGGCAATATCGCGTTGGAGCACAGGAGGTTAGAGATTGGCTGGACCTGGATTGCTCCGCAATGGCAGCGAACTGCCATAAACACCGAAGCGAAGCTCCTCATGCTTCGGCACGCATTCGGCCCGTTGGAGTGCAACCGCGTGGAGTGGAAAACAGATTCCCTTAATGAGCAATCTCGCAACGCCATTCTTCGTTTGGGCGCCCAGTTTGAAGGGACTCACCGGAGTCACATGCTCGTGGCCGATGGTCGCATTCGGGACACCGTGTATTTTAGCGTGATCAAATCCGAATGGCCCTCTATTGAAGCCGGATTGGTTCAAAAGCTAAACCGCTAAAACGGATGTCCACCCCATTCTGACATGGACTCTTTCGGGCGTTTCCGGGTACGATTTGGACGATTTTCAAATTGAGCCAGCGTCCTTGCGTTGCACGTGCGTTTTGCGCCCAGAGCGAATGAATATTGAGTAAGAATCCGGCATTTAGTTGCCCCGTTGGCGTTCTATGTCGATCATAGTAGCAATATGTTTTTTATGCTTCTAACCGATTGGAATAAGCAGAATGAGTGATCTAGGGAAATGCCCATTTACGGGCGGAATGACAAAAAATAGTGGCGGCGGAACGTCCAATAGCGATTGGTGGCCAAATCAGTTAAACCTGAGAATGCTACACCAGCATTCATCGCTTTCGAGCCCGATGGAAGGCGGTTTCGACTACGCAGCAGAGTTGAAAAATCTTGATGTGACGGCTCTTAAAAAAGACCTCTACGACCTCATGACCGATTCGCAAGAGTGGTGGCCTGCAGACTACGGTCACTACGGTGGACTATTCATCCGTATGGCCTGGCATAGCGCCGGTACCTATCGAATTGGGGATGGCCGTGGCGGTTCTGGTTCAGGATCGCAGCGATTTGCGCCGCTAAACAGCTGGCCAGACAATGGCAACCTTGACAAGGCGCGTCGCCTCTTGTGGCCAATCAAGCAGAAATACGGCAATAAGATTTCGTGGGCCGATTTGATGATTCTGGCTGGCAACTGCGCTATGGAATCAATGGGCTTCAAAACCTTTGGCTTTGGCTTTGGTCGCGAGGACATCTGGGAACCGGAAGAAGATATTTACTGGGGCGAAGAAGACACGTGGCTAGGCGATAAACGCTACAGCGGGAATCGTGAACTAGAAAACCCATTGGCCGCCGTCCAGATGGGTCTGATTTACGTGAACCCAGAAGGACCTAACGGCGAACCCGATCCGATTCGTTCGGGCCAGGACATCCGCGAGACGTTTAAGCGCATGGCCATGAACGACTACGAAACGGTCGCTTTGACTGCTGGTGGTCACACATTTGGTAAAATGCATGGTGCTGGCACAGACGACCACGTTGGCCGCGAGCCAGAAGGTGCATCCATTGAAGCTCAGGGTTTGGGTTGGTTGAGCACGCATGGAAGCGGAAAAGGTCGTGACACTATTACAAGTGGCCTGGAAGGCGCCTGGACTCCCAATCCCACGAAGTGGAACATGGAGTATCTCGAAGTACTGTTTAAGTACGACTGGGAGCTAACCAAAAGCCCGTATGGTGCACACCAGTGGACGCCAAAAAATCTGAAGGCAGAGGACATGGCCCCCGATGCCGAGGATGCGAACATCAAAGTGCCCATTTTCATGACCACAGCCGACATGGCTATGCGCATGGATCCGGCATACGAGAAAATTGCTCTCCATTTCATGGCGAACCCTGAGGAATTTGCCGACGCTTTTGCACGGGCTTGGTACAAACTAACCCATCGCGATATGGGACCAGTTTCCCGCTATGTAGGTCCTGAAGTGCCTGCTGAGGCGTTGATTTGGCAGGATCCTGTTCCGGCTGTAGATCACACCTTGGTTGACGCTACTGACGTCAAGATTCTCAAGGAATCTATCTTGGCAACGGGCCTTTCGGTTCAGGAATTGGTCTACACCGCTTGGTCTTCCGCGTCAACCTTCCGTGGTTCTGACAAACGGGGTGGCGCAAACGGCGCTAGAATCCGTTTGGCTCCACAGAATAACTGGGAAGCCAACGAACCCGCTAAGTTAGCCAACGTCTTGAAAGCCCTCGAAGGCGTTCAAGCAGGGTTTAATAAAGTGCAATCTGATGGCAAAAAGGTCTCTTTGGCCGATTTGATCGTGCTCGGAGGCTGTGCTGCCATCGAAAAAGCTGCTGCCGCCGCTGGCACTAAGGTTGTTGTACCGTTCACACCAGGACGCGCCGATGCTACGGCCGAGCAAACAGACGTTGAGTCCTTCGATGTGCTTGAGCCGTTTGCTGATGGATTCCGGAACTATCAAAAAGCACAGTACGCCGTGACTGCGGAAGAAATGCTACTTGACCGCGCTCAGCTCATGACGCTCACCGCGCCCGAAATGACGGTGCTGGTCGGTGGAATGCGCGCTTTAGGCGCCACGTACGGCGGCTCAAAACATGGCGTGTTCACTGAAACACCAGGAACGCTGACCAACGACTTCTTTGTCAACTTGCTTGACATGAGTGTTGCATGGACACCGACTTCCGACTCTGCCATGGAGTTTGAAGGCCGTGACCGCAAGACGGGCAAGGTAAAGTGGACCGGCACGCGGGTCGATTTGGTCTTTGGATCGAATTCCCAGCTACGTGCTTTGGCCGAAGTCTACGCTCAAAGCGACTCGAAAGAGAAGTTCGTGCACGCCTTCGTTGCGGCATGGAATAGGGTGATGAATGCGGATCGGTTCGACTCGAAATAGTCGAAACCCTAGTTCAAAGCCTATCTTGATTTCGGAGAGTGGTTGGCGCGCCTAAAAGGCGCGCCAACCACTCTCTTTTTATTCGACTCGTAAGGTATCCACGGGCTTACCGGTGTGGAAGTAGAAGGTCAACGGTGAGCAAGGTCAAAAACGATTGCCCGGGAAACTTGCTCCTTGCGGTGAGCTACAACGAATACGAAAAGCTGCGCCGCGATTGCTGCACTACGAAAGTACCCTGAAAGCACCTACTACCATGCCTACCTCTATCTTGACTCGTCTTTTTTGCGCCTTTCTCCTCTCTGCAACTCTCTTGGGTTGCGGTAGTGATTCAATGGTGGACTCCTCCTCAAATACGGAGGAAAAAGAGGTTGTAAACACTTCGACGCTCAGAATGGGTCCGTTTTTGCCCGCGGCGGCTGGGAAAGAAGCGGCAGGATCTGCCACGCTACGAACTCTAGAAAACGGTTCTCTCCGCCTCGACTTCAGTACCAACTTCAGCCTCACAAATGGCCCAGGCCTCTTCGTTTTCCTGTCCAATTCGGAGTTCCTTTCCGACGACGCCGTAAACCTGGGTTCATTTATTAGCCCATCAGGGGAGCAAATGTATACAATCCCAGAAGGCGTTTCGCTGGAATCCTTCACCCACGTGACGGTGCATTGCGTCCCGTACAATGTGACCTTCGCCTACGCAGAGTTGAAGTAACACATCTTTGAGCCGTCTTCTTAGGAAGCCGCCCAATGCGGTTTTCTGCTCATCTAGGGGTCACTCCTTTTTTCAGAATCAGATTTCCATATTTGCGTAGTTCACCCGTCACAACAACTACATACGCTTCCCCTGCGCGTTCATAAAACGCATGGCGCTCTAGTCGAATGGGCGAAGAAGACATGGGCTCGTGCTTGCGAATGGCTTCCATGTAATCGCGTTCAACCGCCGGATCGAACTCGTCCCCCGGGACGGTTTGCATCATGATCAAGGGGTCCTCGTACGTATCGAGCGCAAACAACGGAAGGATTGCGCCAAGCAACTGAGCAACTGTAACTCCATCTGCCCGAAGGACATAGGGGCGCCCTTGCCCCCCAGACGCAATCGAGTGCCCAGGAAAATGCGCATCGGCCAGTACGAATTCATCCCCATGTCCCATTTCGGCGAGTGCCTTCAACAGGTCTGGGCTAATGAGCGGAGAGATTCCTTTTAGCATGTCTAACCAGATTTACAAGTCAACTTCCCTTTTGCGAACCAAGAAAATGCCCTCGCCCTGGCTGCTCACGGCAATAATTCCGCTTTTGAAGTAGGGATAGTTACTCCACGAGCCTGCAAAACCGTTCACGTTGTCGGCGTAAGGAGCGGTGTCAAAGTGACCTGCTTCAACTGGGTTTTCGGGATCGGTAATATCCAAAATGCGCAATCCTGATTGATAGTTGGATTGATAGATGAAGTTGCCTTTGACATACAAGTTGTGGTCGCTGGCGCCGTTGCTATGGTAAAACTCGTTGATCAGCACCGGATCGTCCAGATCGCGAACATCCCATACGAGCGTCCGGGTGCGATCTACAATCTTGTTCATCTCGTCCAATTCGTCGTTCATGTAGAAGTAGTTATGATCCTCAGACAACCAACCCTGGTGGGTATACGCCGTGTTAGGATACTTGGCCACTGCAATGGTCGCGGGATTCGCTTTGTCGCTCACATCGGCAATCACAAAGGCGCTTCCGTTAGACATCAAGCAGACTTCTTGGCCGCTATGGTCGGAGTCGCCGCCGTGGTAGGTCACACATTGCGCGTCGTGCGTGCCACCGGTATCAGGATTTGAATAACAGCCAACAAATTCTGGATTGAGTGGGTCTTTCAAACTCATCATATGGAGCTGACCTCCGCACGACTCACCGCCCGCGCGAACTCCTACCGCATAGATATAACCCGAGTCCTCGTTTATGATGATGTTATGTGCGCTGGCCAAGCCCCGGTAAACGGCGTCTGGCTCAAAGTTGATGGGCATCTTTGTTGGATCGGCAAAGCGTAAGTGAGTCAAGTCAAAGATCTGCATTCCGTGCTCTTGGGCTGCATCGGCTACGATGTACGCGTGGTTGCGATACACCTTTACGTCGCGCCACCACGAACCCGGGCTGCCCTCCGTTCGCATAATTTGACCCACAACCAATGGGTGATTCGGCGCGCTAATGTCGATAAAAGATAATCCGTCGGTTCTACCTGCAAGGATATACTCCTTACCGGTTTCTGGGTCTTCCCATCCCCAAATGTCGTTGAGCGTGGCTCCGCGGTCGTTAACCAATGCTCCGGTCGAAACAAAGGAGATCAAGTCAACATTGTCGCAAGGAAAAAGGGCTGCCTCGCCATCTTCGCACTTGATTGGTTCTTCTGATGCAATGGGTTCGAAGTAAGAAACATCGCCCATCAAACTACCGGTAGCGTCCCAAAAACCATCCTCAGAACGAACGTAGGCCGTTGCCATTCCCGATTCGTAATAGGCATTTGGCGAACCAATGGCCAAGACGTCGCCTTCAATGGCCAACCCAACACCGAATCCACGCCGAGCTTCCACGTCTTCGGTTTCAATTGCTTTGTAGCCGGCTGCGAGGTCGTTCGTATTGAAGACAAATGCCTTGCTAGACGCTCCAACAAGCAAGTCTGAACCCGACAGCGCCAAGCCTTGTCCAAAACTAGCAGATCTACGTTCGCCTTCAGCAGGCTCAGCTTGCTGAAGTGTAGCCTTAAAGCCCCACTGGCCGTTTGCGTCGCGCTCAAATACGACAACGGCGCCGCTTTGCTCGTAACCTGTCGCCCCAACAAAAACCTGACTTTCGTTGGCAGCTACGGAGCGACCCAGCGCTGCTTTTGCGCCCAACTGATCCCCACTAAATTCAGCCACACTCGTCCAGTCTCTGCCTGCGATCAACTCATAAATCATGACGCCGCCCATTCCTTCGTTCGCATCAGGGCTACCCAAGAAGAGAAAATTACCGGCTGAGGCCATCGACCAAATGGGCACGTCAACAAGCGTACCCATGGAGTGCCACGCCGTACCCATGTGGTGAATACGATGAACGGCTCCTTCTTTGGTGTCCGTGTTGTAGGACGAAACCAGTACGTGGTCTCCAACTTTGGCCATATTCTGCGACCTGAAACCGCCCCGGGCATCGGCGCCGGCAAACTCAAAGCCCTTCGCTAGCTCTTCCGCTGGCCCAAACATACCTGCATCGGCCCATTCACCGTTTTTCCATTCGAAAGCATACACGGCGTTTTCACCGGGCGCACCAACCAGCATCATCCCGTCTTGGATGAGGATAGATCTGCCAAAATTATCTCCCCGCTCGCCATCCGCAGCGCGAATCCGACCCACTTCTACCCAATCGCCATTTTCATTGCGGGCAAAGCGGTACACCTCGCCTGCTGGGTCCGCTCCTCCTGGCCATGAAATGGGAGCCGATCCAACGTAGATTTCGCCGTTGGCCATGGCAATAGCGCCACCGAACCCTTTAAATGTACCCCCATCGGCGCGGTAAAAAGTCTGTGCTTGGACCATAATAGATCCAAAAACGATCAGGGTAACTATTGAAAATGCGCGTCTAAACATGATGATTCTGTTTGGGTCAACGATGAACAGGCCGGGGAAGCCGGCGGGAAGCGCAAATAGTAGCGAACGGTAGGCTTGAAGACAACCTTACCGTCAATTTACTTCTCATTTACGTTTTAACGTGCCCGAGAGTGTGCCGGCCTGTAGAACGCCTGTCATTTGAACGCGTGTTCATTCAAAGCTCCCTTATTTCCACTGAACACCACTTATACACGGTGCAGGGATTTCCGGACATGTTGTTGATTTGCTCTGAGCTACTTTGATGACGCATTTGGGCAATTCCGAATCGGAAGTCATCATGCGCACTGCTACCCTTTTCTTATTAACGGCTTTTCTGGCTTGGCCCGCCCTCGCCCAGACAGACCCTTCTTTGGTCGGGAATTGTGCTCCGAGAACCGCCGTTGCGTATCTCGACGTAAATAACGTTCGAGCTCGCATTTTTAATGGATCGGAGTTGTTTTACGGCCCCCCAGATGGGTACAGCGGTGGTGGACTAGAGATACCGATTGGTTCGGGACACATTGCACATTATGCCGACAATATGTGGCTTGGTGGATTGGTGAATGATGAAATCCGAACCTCAGGTTCCACTTACGGACCCTATGAAATGTGGCCCGGACCCATCCCTTCTGATGGCACGCCACCTAAAGATTGCTCTGCTTCCGATCGTTTCTGGTCGTTAAACAGAGAAGCCGACCTCAGTGATGCTAAACCCGGAATACGGCCAACATCGGCCGAATTGAATTGGCCAGCCGCACTAGGAGCACCGTATCACGAAGTGGATGGAGTCGAAGGATACTCTCCAGAGTTCGGAGACAGACCGATGATTCTCGGTGATCAGATGCATTGGTGGGTCATGAATGACATCGGAAATGAACATGCGTACTCTATGTCCGATCCCCTTGGAGTGGAAGTCACGTCTGCGGCGTTTGCATTTAAGGAGCCTCGCGTGCTTCAGGAGACCATCTTCATTCGCCACACAATCACCAATAAAAGCACCCATCCCATACGTGAAATGTATATCGGTCGTTTTTTGGACGTAGATCTTGGCGCAGCATTTGATGATTTTGTGGGTACAGATTCAACCCTGAGCCTGTTTTACTTCTATAATAGCGACAATGACGACGATGGTAACTATGGCGAGGCCCCTCCCGCTCTTGGGTTGATGATTCTGGAAGCCTCCCACTCAGGCGGTGGGTTGCCCACAGATATAAGCTCGCCCAAAAGTAAATTCATGACCAACTCGGTTCACATCTATAAAGGTTCGAACCGCAACGTTCCGAATCCACGTGATAAATTTGCCATATATAACTATCTAAGAAGTTTGCAAGTTGGCGGAGGCCCTATTGTAGAGGGAGGAACGGGGGGCAATGATGATGGAATCCCCACTAAGTTCGCTTATCCCGGAGACCCTGTTACGGGTACTTATTGGTCGGATATAAATTCGGATGGTGATGGCACCCAATCTTCACCTTGGGACCGAAGAGGCTCCGCTTCCTTTGGCCCGTTTGACCTCGAGCCGGGAGAATCAGCCTCTTTTACATTTGCATATCTTTGGGCACGAGGCGTTTCGAATCTGGACTCCATCACTAGGCTTAGGTTTGTAGCTGAGAATATTCACTCGGCTTCTGAGGCCATTCTGAGCGGGGCAAGTTTTACTAATCGTCCAAAGTTTGTCGACAACACCCCTCCCGAGCGCCCACAGCAGTCATTCTGGATGGATGCGCCCTATCCCAACCCTTCGACTGGCCGCGCCACCATTAAATACAGCCTATCCATGGACGGCGATGCAGATATAGCCGTGTACGATGTGCTTTCCCGCAAAGTCGCTTCTATTCACAACGGAAATCAAACTGCGGGGCGCCATGAGGCCTCAATAGACACATCAAACCTCAAACCGGGTGTGTATTCAATCCGCCTAAATTCAAACCGAAGATCTTCCTCACGCCTGCTCACTGTCGTGCGATAACTCAATGCAGCGCATTGCCTTCATATTGTTCGCCTTTGTTTTCTGCGCCCAAATCGCAACGGCTCAAATCGACTCGCTGATGGTTGGAAACTGCGAAACCGGCCGGGCAGAAGCATATTTAGACGTTGGCAATGTGCGTGCGAGGCTTCTGAACACTGGTGGTCTCTTTTATCGAGGAAGTCCGGACGTGTATGAAGTACCCAAGGGTTCAGGTCTAAAGTCAATATTTGCTGCTAATTTACTTATTGGAGGTATGGTGGATGGTCAATTAAGAACGGCTGGGGCTGCTTACGGCCCCTACGAATTTTGGCCGGGTCCCATTTCCGCTCCGGGCTTACCTCCACCAAGCTGCGCGGAGTTCGACGCCATTTACTCGATAGACCGCGCCCAAGATCTGGATCCGTTCAAAGACGGAGTGATTACAAAACGCGTTCGAGAATGGCCCGCTGAATTAGGCGCACCATATGTAGATGTCAACGGAGTCTCAGGATATCAATTTGACGATGGCGACTATCCTGAGATCTTAGGCGATCAGATGCATTGGTGGGTGATGAACGACGCTGGAAATCTGCATATCCGCACGCAGTCAAATCCACTTGGGGTAGAAGCCCGTGTTTCAGCTTTTGCCTTTGGCTCCCAGAGCAATTTGAAAAACGTGACATTCTATCGGTACGAAATCAAAAACAGAGGCCTTAAGCCCATTGAGCAAGCGTATATAGGCCATCTGGTAGACGCCGATCTTGGAAATTTTCTCGACGACAGGTTTGGATCTGACGCTCGGCATAGCATGATTTACTTTTACAATGCGGACAATGACGACGAAAGGAATTACGGCGAAAACCCTCCAGCACAGGGCATCGCCATTATCGAAGCATCTAGCAGCCAAGGAGACCTGCCTTCAGATATCTCACCGGGCCGAATTGAAGGATTGATGACGAACGCCATGATGTATTGGGGAGGGGGTGGTCCACAAGGTGATCCAGGCAATGCATCTGACACGTACAATTATTTACGAAGCCGATGGAAAGATGGGTCAGTGCTTAGAGACGACATGTTTGGCGGGATTTCGGAAGCGCCGTTCGTTCCTATGATGTTTTCGGGTGACCCGGTAACTGGTGGCTTTTGGTCAGAAGTCAATATCGATGGAAATGGGAAGGCTTTAGCACTTGGAGACAGAAGGGGAATTGGCTCGTACGGGCCGTTTGATCTCAACCCAAATGAAACGGCAACGTTTACTTTTGCTTACGTTTGGGCTCGAGGCGACAACAACTTAGATTCAATTACTGCCCTTAGGCAGTTGGTTTCTGGGGTACATTCCGCTAACTCTTCCCTTTTGCAGCCGCGTCAGGAGCCTCAAAAATTTGTCGACAACAGCCTACCCGAACGTCCCCAACAGTCCTTTTGGCTCAATGCGCCCTATCCCAACCCTTCTAACGGCTCTACTACCATCAGGTATAGCCTGACACTTGATGGCCCTACAGAAGTGGCCGTCTACGATGTCCTTTCCCGCAAAGTGACCACGCTTCACTCCGGAACACAAACCGCCGGCCCTCATGAAGTCACGTTCGATGTGTCGAGTCTTCCACCAGGCATCTACACCATTCGCCTCCAATCCAACCGAAACGATACTTCTCGGCAGCTAACGGTGGTGCGTTAACTCCATGCGCCGCTTCTTATTCATAGCAATTACCTTCCTTTTCTGCGCACAAATCGCACCTGCTCAAACCGATCCTTCATTGGTCGGGAATTGCGAACCGAGCACGGCCGAGGCCTACTTGGATGTCGGAAACGTACGCGCGAGACTTCTCAACACAGGTACCCTCTTTTACCGAGGCTCCCCATCAGTTTACGAGGTCCCAAAAGGCTCCGGTCTCCATTCCGTGTTTGGAACGTCACTTTGGATTGGCGGCTTGGTTGATGATGAAATTCGAGCAGCAGCCACGTTGTTCGGTCCGCATGAGTTTTGGCCCGGCCCAATTGCGACTCCGGGCGTACCTCCAGAACAGTGTAAAGACTACGATTCAATCTTTACGATTGACCGAGAACAAGATCTCGACCCATTAGAGGACGGTTTCATTTCACCGCGAGTCAAGGAGTGGCCTGCTCACCTCGGCGCTCCATTCAAAGATGTAAACGGCGTCCTTGGGTATCAACCAGAAGAAGGGGACGTTCCGGTAATACTGGGCGATCAAATGCACTGGTGGGTCATGAACGATGCTGGAAACGTTCATGGTTTGTCCCGCTCGAATCCATTGGGTATCGAAATGAGAGTTTCTGCTTTTGCCTTCAAACGCCCTCATGGCTTGGAAAACGTGACCTTTTATCGATACGAGGTTACAAATAAAAGCCTAAAAATAATTGAGAAGGCTCACATTGGTCACTTTGTTGATGCCGATTTGGGAGCTGCATTTGATGATCGTTTTGGATCGGACTCTACACTCAGCATGATTTATTTCTACAATGCCGATAACGACGATGACGGCCAATACGGACCTGCCCCACCAGCACTAGGAGTCGCTATAATCCAAGCCTCGCATAGCAGAGGAGGCCTGCCTTCGGATTTTTCTGGTACGCGCTCAGGGGAATTTATGACCAGTGCTAAACACGAGGCTACTGGAGGAGGCGTCACAGGCGATCCATCATCGGCTTCTGATTTCTACTACTATCTTAGCGGCAGGTGGAAAGATGGAAAAGGTTTTACGGAAGGCGGGTATGGTAGAGGAACATCGACTAAACCAAGCCCGATGATGTGGACTGGAGATCCGGTAATCGGAGCATTTTGGTCTGAAGTCAATACCGATGGTGCAGGAGGGACAATTCCTCCCCAGGATAGACGTGGTACGGGGTCTTTTGGACCTTTCGAACTTGAGCCTGAGGACACCGCAACTTTCACGTTCGCGTATGTTTGGGCCCGAGGTGAAAACAATTTGGACTCCATCTCTAAGCTTCGACGATTAACCCAAGCCGTACACGAGACCAGTTCGATTATTCTGCAACCTCGTCAGGAGCCCATCAAGTTTGTTGATGGCAACCTCCCGGAGCGCCCACAGCAATCTTTTTGGCTTGATCCGCCCTTCCCAAACCCCGGAAATGGCCCGATCACGATCAAATTTAGCCTCTCACTGGACGGGCCCACGGAGATTGAAGTTTATGATGTCCTTTCGCGAAAAGTCGCCTCTATTTTGGGCGGTTTTCAGCAAGCTGGTAGGCATGAAGCCTCCTTCGATACCTCCGACTTAAGGCCCGGCGTTTACACCATTCGCCTTCAATCCAACCGAAACAGTACGTCACGGCAACTAACGGTTATTAGGTAAAGGACGCGTATTTGGTGATTGAACAGGTGATGTTGGTGCCTTTTAGGTGTCAATTATTTGTGGGCACCTCTTTCTCCTCAAACAATACGCCGTTGTGGACCAAAGTGGAACCATCAATTCACATTGTTGTTACCATTTCTGATAACACTTATCAATGGGCAAGATACGCCGGGGAGGATATGTCTTCTTGACCTGGATAGGCGACCACAGTCCCTATCACGTACACGTGTACAAAGATGGCCATTTCATCCTAAAATGGGACCTTGAGAATTCCCAAGCCATGAAGGGTGAGCCAAATAATCGAATCCTCAAGCTCATTCAAGAACTGAGAAATGAAGGCCTTCTATGAAAATCGATTCAGTAGCATTCAACAATCACAAATCTGAGTTTGAGATTGCTTCGGCAGGGCGCCAATTAGTTTTCCCGTATGTCAGGCTGCGAGTACGTCCGAGCGCAAGCGATTCGATCTCTGAGGTATTCGTAGACGAAGAATTAGGAAGAGAGGCATTTACATACCGACTCGAATCAGGCGCCGAGGATTCGGTTCATATGGATGCAGTTCTCGAGTTCAACATGGATCCAGACTACTTCAACGATCTGATCATGTACAAATTGACCGTAGAAGCCATGAAGGCCATACAGCAAAGCGGTTTAGGCAAACGGCAGATTGCACGGCAGATGGGAACGTCGCCCTCTCAACTTTATCGGCTCTTGGATACCACGAACCGAAATAAGTCGCTAGGTCAACTGCTCTTCCTGTTTCATCTCGCAAATAAAAACGTCGAGCTTCTGGTTTCAGACAAACGCGCTACTGATACCGAATGCTCTTGACCGGATCGGCCATCGCAGCCCGAACGGACTGGAAACTTACCGTCAAGAAGGCGATGAGCATCATGATCACGCCGGCCATAACTAGGAGCTCGATGCCAATGTCTGTGCGGTAAGCAAAGCGTTCAACCCACTTGTAGGAAATGAAGTAGCCGATTGCTGAAGCAATGATAAAGGACACGAATATGGGCCGCATGGAATCCCCAGACAGCAGCATTACCACTTGACGGGACGAGGCGCCCATCGTTTTTCGAATCCCAATCTCTTTGGTTCGCTGCGCTGTGGCAAACGCTGTTAGTCCAGATAGACCAAGGCATGCAATCAAAATGGTGAGGATCGCGAAAATGCTAAGGACACGCGTAAGTCGTTGCTCCTCTTCATATTGCAGCGCGAAGTCATCATCCAAAAAGAACGTTTCGTAGGTAATTCCGGGGAAAAACTGATCCCAAACTCCTGCTATATGGCTCACTACTCCAGCCATTTGGGCGGACTCTACCCGAATCGCGAACAATCCGTTTGAAGGAGAAATCCCCATCATCATAGGCTCAATAGATTCTTGGAGCCCGTGGTGGTGGTAGTTTTCAAATACCCCAATGACCACACCTTCGGGCTTTCCTGAGCCAGGAGAAGTGAATCGTTTACCGATGGCTTCTTCCGAAGAGGCCCAGCCAGCTGCTTTCACCGCCTCCTCGTTAATCAAAACGGCAGTGCTTGCGTCTTGTCCTATTTGCCTGTCGAAAGCGCGGCCAGCAACCATATTGATACCCAAAGTTGGCACCACATCCCAGCCTACGGCCAGGAATTCCAGTCCATAAGACCCATCGTTGGGATATCCTTCAGGGAATGATAGCTGCCCTCTCCATCCAGACCTGCCGGGCACGGTCCACATCGAACTCACATTTGAAACAGCTGCGTTCTCTTTGATGCTTTGCTCAAATGCTTCATATCTGGCATTCCGCTCCGCACCTGGCACTTTGCGGGCATCCACAACCACGACCTGTTCGGCGTCGAAACCAAGCGGTCTTGACTGCATGTACCGGATTTGGGTATATGCCACGAGCGTTACCACAATGAGGACACCAGACGTAGTGAATTGAAAGCCCACAAGTCCTTTGCGGAGCCAACCACCGCCGCTTTTAGTGGTCGAAGGACCCTTCATGGCCTCAACCGGATGATATCCGCTCAAGAGCAATGCTGGATAAGCGCCAGATACCAGCGTGACGCAGGCAAAGATGGCCATTAGCATCCCGAACATTTCCAACGACCAGAGATCTTGGGTGGTGTAAGAACGCTGAACGAGTGAATTGAACAAGGGTAGAGCTAATCGCGCAATTCCCATTGAGAGAACGGTTGCGCCGAAAGCTGCCAATGCAGAATCAAACAAAAACTGTACAGCAAGAGTTTTCCTGTCTGCCCCAATCGCTTTTCTGAGCCCGATTTCGCGGGCTCTGGTTGATGCCCGAGCCGTTGTTAAGTTGATAAAGTTGACGCACGCAATAAGGAGCAGAAAGAGACCAACTGCGCCCAATAAATAGACGTTTCCGAGGCTGCCACTGGGGCCAAGGAGGTTTCCTTGGTCGGATTTAAGGTAGATGTCTCCATATTTTTCTAAACCCAACTCGTACTCAATACCGTATTGCTTCATGAGCTCTCCTACCTGCTCCATAGGAAGCGTACGGACCTTTTCTTTGAAGGCTGCTACGTCGACCCCTTCATTCAAAACGAGGTAGTTAATCATATTCACGTCGAGCCAACCCTGTGACGTCATTCCAGCGTCAAACCGTTCGGAATCAAATGCTCTAAAGGTCTCAAGGGACATGAGTCCGCCAAACTGGATATGAGAGTTCCTTGGCACATTGACTACACCCGTGACTGAAAACTGCAACGAGTCCCTAAGTACGATCTGCCGCCCAGCCGCGTCTTGCGTTCCAAACAACCGCTCCGACAATTCTGAACTCAATACAATGGAGTAGGCCGTTTCAAGGGCGCTTTGAGGGCTCCCCGACACAAAATCGTAATCGAACACATCAAAAAAGGCATTATCCGCGTAAAAAAGTGTTTCGTAGAGCGTTTGGTCCTGGTGCTTGATCGGAAACGTGGGGTATGACCGCATGTAGGTTACCCGTTCAACTTCTGGGTACTCTGCCTCCAAGATCTTCCCGTATGGCCAGCCTACCGTAGACGAACCTAAACGGTAAATGCGGTCCTCTTTTTCGTGGAGTCCCTTGTCGAAGCTCAGCTCTTGGCGAACAAAGAGAACCATCAACAGGCAGCCGGCTAAGCCAACAGCCAATCCACCTATGTTGATAGAGGAAAAAACAGGATGCTTGCGCATGTACCGAAACGAAGTGAGAGAATAGTTCTTGGCCATGGCCCAAAACCATCTCCAATCTGTTTTCACTGATGTCTTGATACGTCCCATTCCAAATCTCACTTTCTTGTATTCAGGTTCTAATTCTGTAAAGTCTCCAAGACGCGACTGCGCTTTACGGTAGGCTTCTTCTTCGCCCAATCCTTCTTCAATTCCGGTCTCTACCGCGTCCCGGAGGTGGTTTTCGAGCTCGTCCAAATCGTCATCAGAAAAGGAGCGGTTTAGCTTTAAGCTTTGGCGCCAGGATGCGATAGCAACGTCTAATTTGAATGTGTATGACATGACGACCTCAAACGGAAAGAGTTAGTTGAGCTTCAGGACCCCAAAGACGGATGAACATGGCGTTCACGCTGAACCAGCTTTGTTTTTCGGCTTCAAGAGCCTGCAAACCGGCGGGTAAAATGCGGTAATACTTGCGTTTTCGACCTGATTCTGGCGTTTTCCAGAACGACTCGATCAGCTTTTCATCCTCTAACCGGTGCAAGACCGGATAAAGCATGCCTTCTTTCCAGTCCATCACTCCATCGGAAAGTTCGGCCACATTTTGGATGATGGCATAACCATACGAGTCAGAACGTGCCAAAATGGAGAGCAGAATAGGCCGCGTGGAGGCGCCGGCGAGTTCTTTTGAAATGGAGTGATTCATAGGACAACGAAATCAAATGTGTAAGCGCTTGTCGTGATGTTGAGCATCAACCCTAAAACTTCTAGGCACTACGGAAGGGGATACATAAAAGTTATAGGTAAGTAAAATATTTTAGCAAAAAGGGCAGGAATCGAATATGTTAGCAGCTTAACGTCATTGAGAACTCGGCTCCTTTAATTCCTGCCAAATATGTCATTCAAACCCTTCTTTTTTGCTTCCCTTCTCACGGCTGCTGTGCTCATTAGCGGCTGCAGCGATGCCCCTGGGGAGGCTACCAATCTCGCGGGTCAGGATACCCTGCGCATCTTGGCGTATAACATTCATCATGGCGCGGGGATGGATCTTGAGCTAGACTTAGATCGAATTGCGAAACTAATTCGGGACCTAAACCCCGATCTCGTTGCACTGCAAGAGATTGACTCCATAGTAACACGAACTGAAGGGGTAGATCAGGCTGCGGTTCTGGGGCGTTTGACTGGCATGGAATCGGTCTTTGGTGAATTCATGCCGTACCAAGGGGGCAAATACGGAATGGCTGCTATGTCCAAATGGCCCATCATCCAGAGCACCAATCACAGGTTGCCAGATGGGTCCGAGCCAAGGTCCTCCGTGGCTCTTCATGTCAAGTCTCCCAAGACGGGGCGCGAGCTTCACTTTGTGAGCATCCATTTCTACGAAACCGAATCGGAGCGATTGGCTCAGGCCCAGGCATTGGCCGGCTTTTATGAAGGGGTCGAAGAGCCCGTGATCCTGGCCGGAGACTACAACTCCGAGCCAGATTCACCCGTCATTGCGTTCCTCAAACAGCAATGGGGCTTTGTAGACAAAGGCGAAAACCACTTCACGTTCTCGTCCTTCGAGCCGGTAAAAGAAATTGACTACTTCGCGCTCCGCCCCTTCGACGCATTCACCGTAATCGATCAGTTTATTGTTGAAGAACCCGTGGCCTCGGACCATAGCCCGATATTTATAGAAGTCGTTTGGTAGGCAGCTTGGTGCCGCTGCTGTGCCGCTGTTGTGTCCCCACTCGGTTCCAAATGCAGTGCCTACAAATATTTTTTCGTCTTCAGAAACTTCTGCAAATTGCGATGTAGAATCGGAAAATGACACGGCCGTCACATATCCGATTGGGTGAAGTGAGTGCGTTCAAAAGAACGTACTGCTGCATTGCATTGTTGGTTGCTTTTTTTAACGCTTCGATTCTGGCGCCGTTCTCTTTCTCGTTGCAGCCCAAGGAGTTAGGAACTGGTTCAATCAGCCCTTCCGCTGAAATAAGTACGCAACAGACTCGTATAGATAGGCATGATCCTACTCACTTGTTTGATGCCGACGAATCAAGTGAACTTGCCAACGACTTAAACCATTCGGATAACCTTTTTCCAGAAGGCCAATTGTTGGTTGCCCAGCCAGTGTACTCCGTGCACGCGCTCCCTCAGACGTTCCAGCAAATAAGCAGCAGAACCGAGGTTCGAGCTCCTGCCTCGGAAGAAGATTCCCTTGCGCCGAAAATGAAAGGAATTCCGATTTCTCATTTTCAGAATGAAGACGCCTCTTTCTGGGCCTCTTCCGTAACACGCGTTCAGCCCAGCTCCTTGCGGGTATATCGTATCTAGCCGGTACTGATGAGGGGCCTTCCTCTCGTCCATTTCTCCTGTCAATCCTCTGTTTCAGAAGTCTTTCACCTGCAGAGGTCCCACACTACCGTGCTTCACATTTTGCGCTGCAACGCGCCATATCGCCATGAGCATTTCCGAATTAAAAAAAACTAGAGTGAGTTCACCTCATCCTGTGCATTCATTTTCACCTGCTGTCTCTGCAAAATCGTCCTCTGCCAAACCAGTGGTAGCTAAGCCAGTGTTGGCTAAAACCATTGTTCCACCTGGGAAAAAGTCAACCCAGACCACCCCCCCTGTTCAGCCGGACGACAGTCGATTGATGATTGTGCTGACCGTGATCTTGGTGGTCGCTATCGGGCTGATTGGGATTCTGTTTTCCACCATTCTAGGCGCATAAATCCGATGGGTGCGCAGACCAGACCCGTGGGTCTGGTCTGCGCACATCCACGCTACTTAGCACGTTCAATACAACTATGAATTCATCTAACGAAGCCTGGGGCAGCCGAATTGGTCTCATTTTAGCCATGGCGGGGAATGCGGTTGGCCTCGGTAACTTCCTCCGGTTTCCTACTCAGGCAGCCAACCACGGTGGAGGCTCCTTCATGATCACCTATTTCATCGCCCTGTTGTTACTGGGTATTCCTCTGATGTGGATTGAGTGGGGAATTGGGAGAAATGGGGGATTGTACAGAAAAGGGCACATTCCGGGTATGTTTGCGGCCTTGTGGAAACACCCTGCAGCCAAATATCTGGGAGCCATAGGCCTTGTCATTCCTTTTATCGTCCTCACCTATTACACCTACATCGAAAGTTGGACGCTTGCATATACCTTCTTTTCCATAACAAAGGGCTATTGGGGGGTAGAATCGCAAGCCGGAATGACAGACTTCCTTCACGCCTACCAAGGGATAGGAAGTCCGGGTATGGCCGCCCTTTGGCTCCCGTTTCTGTTTTTCTGCCTCACCCTTGTTATTAATATCTGGGTCGTCTCAAAAGGGATATCCGGAGGGATTGAGAAGCTTGCAAAAATTGGCATGCCCATTCTATTTGTGTTTGCGGCCGTTTTAGCCGTTGTGGTGTTGCTTTTACCCGCTCAACCTGAGGTGGGCACAACGGCCGCAGACGGACTCAACTTCATTTACCGACCCGATCTTTCGGGCCTCGGCGATGCGGGTGTCTGGCTTGCTTCTGCAGGACAAATCTTTTTCACGTTGTCCGTAGGTATGGGATCGTTGCAAACGTATGCGTCCTACCTCCGAAAAAAAGACGACATTCTGCTCTCCGGGATTGCAACAGCTGCAACCAACGAAACAGCGGAAGTCGTTTTAGGTGGTACAATTGCCATCCCAGCAGCTGTGATTTTTTTCGGAGTGACTGGAGTAACCCAAATTGCTGCTTCAGGGGCATTCAACCTAGGTTTTGCTACCATGCCGCTCGTGTTTATGCAACTCCCACTGGGTCATTTATTGGGATTTATGTGGTTTGGATTGTTGTTTTTTGCAGGCATTACCTCTTCCGTAGCCATGGCGACCCCCATTATGGCTTTTTTCAGAGAAGAGTTTGGCTTCAAACGAGAGCGCGTCGCATGGACTATCGGTCTGGTTGTTCTGATTGCCGGAATGATGCACATCCGGTTTCTCGAATTTGGTTTTCTGGATGAGTGGGACTACTGGGCGGGCACCTTTGGACTCGCGCTCTTCGCCACCGTAGAGGTCATTTTGTTTATGTGGGTTTACAAACCTGAAAATGCCTGGAAGTCGATCCATCAAGGCGCAGATATCCAGCTACCTCGTGTGTTCAAGTTCATCATGACATTCGTGACCCCCGCCTACCTGATCGTGATCCTGCTTTGGTGGGGATACTCAGAGGCGCTACCGATTCTCACGCTGGTTAAAAACCCGAATGGAGGGATGTACTCTCCAGAAGTACTTCCCTACGTGCTGCTCTCTCGAGCCATTATCGTTTTTATCCTGATCACATTCCTGATTTTGATCCGGGTAGCGTGGAAACGAAATGGGTACAACGACCGCGTTGGGTTCCGTGAGGTTCATGAAGATGCACTCGAGTCGGAATCCGCTTTTCCTTCCCATCAACCCAACAGGTGACCTTATGACGAGCTCTTCTCTTTTGTTTATGATTGGTAGCTGGACCTGTGTTTTGGGACTTGTCTTTTGGTCTTACCGAGCGATCTTTGCCGTGAGAAAAAAGTAGGTACCAACCGCGTCTAGTAACCGCGTCTAGTAACAGGGTCTAGTAACATTGGGCTTCGATGTGCATCCAAACAGGCAACCTAGACCGAGATGCATTATGTCGCTAGTAACTCCTACGATTAACGAAGACTACATTCCCATTAGCTGCACGTTTCACGACCGTTTGGAGGATTACTCGATTCGGGGATCCACCATTGCAGTCCGCTATTTGGAGAATGAAGAATTCGTAGAAGCGGAAGCCCAAATTGCAGATGTTTATGCAAAAGATGGGGCTGATTTTGCCAAACTCAGACTAACGAGTGGATCCGAGGTTGTGGTGCGCTTGGACCGGTTGCTCTCCGTGAACGGTTTCGATCTGCCAACGGCTTGTTAGGGCGGAGTCGATGAGCTTGCCAAAGTTAGAACGGCAACGGAAACGGCTTTTCCCAAACATAATGATAGAGCCCTACTCCACCCCATATGCCTAATCCGTTTTTAACGTTGGACAGAACGCCTGGCTGAGCCAAAATTTCAGGATCAAAAACACCTTGTGGCGGATCCCAATTAGCGTCTAGCACGCGAACTTGAAGCACTAACGCAAAAAATCGAGGTAGGGAATCGGCTGGAGTCAATCCTGCCATATCGCGAATTCTGGCAGCATCAAGGGCCGTGTCGATGGTAAACTTCCAGTTTCCATCTTCAGTTCGGTGGCCCGCACGTCCGTACGGCAATCGAAAATCGCTTCGCTCTAAATCATAGGTTAGGATAATATCCCACGGTGACGCGATTCCAGGCAACTCAATTTCGCTCGTCAACCCATCGTCCATGTTATACAGGAAGGGAAACGGGCGTTCGGCAGGAATCGGTTCGGGTACAGGGAAGCTAGGGATTGTGGTCTCGGCGGAAGTAATCATGCTATCCGCACGAATGACCTCCAATCTATACGTCCTACCCGGCCGAACGATAAAGTTAGCCGAGAAAATATGTCCATAGGCCCCGTCATCAAGGCGCCTAAGGGAATGGTTCCATCTGATTTTCCTCCCCGTCTCTAGGTCCGTCGAATAGACTTGGGCATCGATTTGGGCGTCATCGTCGAGGGGGGATGTGATTCGCTCAGGAAATCGAGTAACAGGAATGACGCGTACAGAATGATTTTGACTCAGCTCATCTAAGTACCCATATATGGTGAAATACTTTTGATCGTTCTCGAACGGGTCAATCTCAGTACTGTCGCAACCTGCCATTGCCAACACAAAACCCATTAAAAGGACCACGGAGTAATTTCTAAAATGGAAATAAGTGACAGGCACGAAAAACTAAATTTTGATGGAAGTGATGGGCTTCACTGAAAAGAAGCATCAACCTTTTCTAAAACAGAAGATAGAGCGGACATTTGGCGTACGAAAGGCTTTTCTCCGTTCCACAATCATTTCTGCATTTTGTGTGACTTCGTAGGCGAAGGCAGAACAAAAAGCTGATTTTAGACTACATATGGGCTTGCTGGTAGTTAAAGACTACCGGTATTTGGAATATTCTTCTGTTACTTCTCTGATTTCCGTCCCCATGAGCGATCAAAAAATTATCTTTTCGATGGTCGGTGTAGGTAAAATCTACAAAACGACCAAAAAACAGGTTCTCAAAGACATTTATCTATCGTTTTTCTACGGCGCCAAGATTGGCGTCCTCGGTCTAAACGGTTCTGGTAAAAGTACGCTCATGCGCATTATTGCCGGATTGGACAAGGACTATTTGGGAACGATTGAGAGTCAAAAAGGCATCACCTTCGGCTATTTGTCTCAGGAACCAGAAATGGATGCCAATGCCACAGTTCGTGACATTATCGAGGAAGGCGCCGGCGAAGCAGCTCGGGTGATGAAGGCCTACAACGCGGTAAACGATAAATTTGCTGAGCCTGATGCTGACTTTGAAGTCCTCATGGCAGAGCAAGCCAAGCTCCAAGACCGGATTGAAGCGCTCGATGCGTGGGATCTTGAAAGCCGTCTGGATATGGCCATGGACGCACTTCGGTGCCCTCCTTCTGATGCCAAGATTGGCGTTCTCTCGGGTGGTGAAAAGCGCCGCGTAGCAATGGTCCGTTTGCTTCTTCAGAAACCAGACGTATTGCTACTGGATGAGCCTACCAACCATTTGGATGCCGAAAGCGTGGCATGGCTCGAGCAGCATTTGGCCCGATACGAAGGCACCGTCATTGCGGTAACGCATGATAGATACTTTTTGGACAACGTCGCTGGCTGGATTCTGGAATTGGACCGGGGCCAAGGCATTCCTTTTGAAGGAAATTACTCCTCATGGCTCGAGCAGAAACAGAAACGACTCGCACAGGAAGAAAAGCAGGAATCCAAGAAACAGCGAGCGTTGCAGCAAGAATTGGAATGGGTTCGGATGTCTCCAAAAGGACGGCATGCTAAGAGCAAAGCGCGTATCTCGGCCTACGAGAAAATGGCACAGGAGCAGAGCGAAAAGCGACAGGACGACGTTCAGATCCCTATTCAACACGGTCCTCGTCTCGGCCAGCAAGTCATTGCAGCAGAAGGCATTGCGAAGGGTTATGACGACAAACTGCTCTACGACAACCTAACATTTAACCTCCCTCCAGGGGGTATTATCGGCATTGTTGGTCCGAACGGCGCCGGTAAAACAACGTTATTCCGGATGATAACCGGACAGGAAAAGCCAGACTCAGGTACGTTTGCCGTCGGAAACACAGTGAAACTGGGTTACATCGACCAGGACCGCCCACTGGACGCGGGCAAAACGGTATGGCAGGAAATTTCTGACGGACTCGATTTTATCACACTTGGAAATCGCGAAGTCAACTCCAGAGCCTACGTGGGTCAGTTCAACTTCTCAGGGAGTGACCAACAAAAATTGGTTACCGAGCTCTCCGGTGGTGAACGAAATAGAGTTCACCTTGCGAAAATGCTCAAGGAAGGCGCCAACGTGCTCTTGCTGGATGAGCCTACCAACGATTTGGATGTGAACACGCTTCGCGCCCTCGAAGAAGCCTTGCTCAACTTTGTAGGTTGCGCGGTGGTCATTTCGCATGATAGATGGTTCCTAGACCGAATTGCCACACACATTCTAGCCTTTGAAGGCAACAGTGAAGTGGTTTGGTTTGATGGAAATTACAGCGACTACGAAGCGAACCGTAAAGAACGTCTCGGCATGGAAGCAGACCAACCACATCGAATCAAGTATCGCCACCTGACGCGGTAATTAGGGCTTAGTTGGCGGTTTTTAATTCCAACAAAAACGCCTTGGCTCGGTCTATACTGCCTTCCAAGGTGAGCGGATTGTGGTCGCCTCCTTCGTACAAGAACGACTGGAATTGCTCAGCCGTTTTGCCGGCATTTTCCATGGCTTTAATCATGGCTTCGGCCTGAGAAACGGGCACCACTTGGTCTGCCGTGCCGTGATGAATTTGCAGGCGGTCAATTCTATCGACAAACAGTACAGCTGAACGGCGAACCATTTCTAGCCGTACTTCTTCGAGGGACACTTCTCCGGCCTGATACGGCAGCAACAATTCATCCGACAAAAATTCTAGGCCCGGCAAATCACGAGGACTTCCGAGCAATATGTCGCGGGATACGTCCTGAACAAACGTCCCAAAAAAGTCAGTCGGGCCAAAAAAGTCGAGCACAGCGTCTACTTGTTCGTTGCGAACGTCCATCAGCATACCAACACCTGCGCCACGGCTAAACCCGAGCACCCCAATGCGGTCAGGGTCTGCGCCCGGCACGAGGCTTGCCGCCACGTTTACAAGCGACAAGGCATCGTCCACATCCCGGTCCCATGGGCTCGGAGGGCCATCGGACTTCCACGTTGTATTCTGAAACGAAATGGTCTCATCCCGGAATGACGGAATTACGTAAACGAACTGATCGGCTTCGTCTGCAAAAAAGCTGAGTACGAGCTGAACTTCCTGATCCACACTGATGCCGTTATCTCCTCCGTGAGAATACACCACTATGGGCGCCCCTCGAGGATCCAAACCGTTCGCATAGATAATGGCCCCAAAGTGCTTCACGCCACCAACAAGGTGAGACACAACTTGGATGGTGCCAGGAGTACTTCCAAGCAGAATAGGCTGCTGCAGTGCCACCTGAACGCCTTCAACAGGATATTCTCGACTGGCCCAATCAATTTTGACCGCATTAATTTCAGATTGCGTGGGAGTTGCGAAAAGCGTTGAGAAATCCACCCCACCAATAATTTGATCTTCACCTAGATTGGACGAAAGCTCACATCCAGCGCTTAGAACGGAAACCAACAGAACTAGCAATACAAAACGCTTCATGCCATTCCCCATGTTAAAATGAATGACTCTCAACGAGGAAATCGAACTTCGGATTCCATTGAAAGAAAACTTCCATAAAAGCAGACTTCTTAGTCTTTTAATAAACGAGCTAAGTTTGCAAACGAATGCTTATTTAGATTCAGTCTAAATAAGGACATCGAATCAAATTGGCTTGTTTCATGTACGCCCGATTACTTTTTGCAGCTATTTTGGCCCTGACGAGCGCTCCCGCTGTCTATTCCCAGAATACCCTAGGCACAATTAGAGGCACGATAATAGACGCCGTGACGGGCACATTTCTTCCGGATGCTCACATTGAACTTTCGGAAGCAAATCGCTATGCCACGTCGAACAGAAATGGGGGATTTGAACTCAAAAGCGTGGCACAAGGAACGTTTAACTTGAATGTTTCCATGATGGGATATGAAAACATCCAGGTATCGGTGACCGTGCGCACAGGACAGACTGCCTTGGTGTCCGTCGAACTCATCCGTTCTATTGTTGAAATACCTGAACTGATCGTAGAGCGCGAATCTATTCTGGGCGGCGTCCGACATGCCAACTCCCTTCCGGCCTCAGCCCATCGGATTTCACATCGTCAGATTGAAAAATTTCAGCATTCGGATGTCAGCCGAGCGCTGCGCTCCGTGCCTGGTTTGAATATACAGGAAGAGGACGGGTTTGGATTGCGGCCAAACATTGGCATTCGCGGAACGGGATCAGAACGGAGTTCAAAAATATCGGTTATGGAAGACGGCATTCTCACGGCGCCAGCTCCGTATTCCGCACCTGCAGCCTACTACTTCCCGACCTTTGGACGCATGAGCGAAATTGAAATCAGAAAAGGGTCCAGCCAGATCAAATACGGCCCCTACACCACCGGTGGCGCTATCAACTTTTTGTCTACGCCGCTCCCGGATCGGACCAAGATCAACGTGAAACTGTCTGGTGGAAGCTACCATTCCAAATTGTCCCTTCTTCAGGCAGGTCACGCGTTTGCCAACGGCGCGTTTCTGGTTGAATCGTATCGTAACCAGTCCGGGGGATTTAAGAATTTGGATCTCGGTGGCCCCACCGGCTTCAACAAAAACGACCTGTTGGCCAAATTTAGGCTGAATACGTCGCCCGGCGCGGCCATGTACCAGGCGATTTTCGTGAAACTGCTCAAGACCAATGAAGCGTCAGACGAAACCTATCTAGGACTCACCGGAGCTGATTTCAATAGCAATCCCTTTCGCAGATACGCCGGATCTGGCAAGGACCAAATGAAGGCCGACTTCGGTCAAGCCGTGATTCGCCATCTGATCCAGGTCACGAGCACCACGCGCATCACAACAACTGGCTATTTTTCACGTTTTTCCCGCAACTGGTACAAGTTGGACTCTGTCCTCCCGACTGGTAGCGGCAAGGTTGGTATTGCACCTATGTTGTCCGATCCCGAATTGTACGCCCAAGCTTTGGGCCTTGTGGCTGGAACAAGTTTTGATCCCAACGATCGCCTATCAGTCAAAGCGAACAACAGAGATTACACATCTAATGGACTCCAAACGGAGGTTTCGACCTCTTTTGACGCCTTGGGTGTGTCTCACACAATAGAATCGGGGCTCCGCTTTCATCGCGATGAAATGGACCGGTTTCAATGGGTGGACCAATTTTCAATTCAGGATGGCATCATGTCCCTTTCTGAACATGGCATTCCGGGGTCGGACAGCAACAGAATTGAGTCGGCTCGCGCTCGCGCGTTCTTTTTCCTGGACACGATCCAATTCGGTCGATTTACGGTTGAGCCAGGTATCCGCCACGAAAACATCGCCCTTTCCAGGCGGGATTATGGCAAGCAGGATCCCGCTCGCAGTGGCATTGCACTATCCGAAAGAACCAACAGGGTCGAGGTATGGATTCCAGGTATCAGCGCTGCCTTTCATTCATTCGAAAACCTGTCCTTTTTCGCCGGCTCGCACAAAGGGTTTGCCCCGCCGGGCTCCAAAGAGGGTACAAGACCGGAAAAAAGCATCAATCTGGAATCCGGCTTTAGATTTAAAAAACAGACCCTCCGAGCCGACATCGCCATATTCTACACCAACTATCAAAATCTGCTCGGTTCTGACTTGGCATCGGCAGGTGGCACCGGATCCGGCGATCAATTTAACGGTGGCGCCGCCAGGGTGAGAGGTGTGGAAGCATTGCTTTCACACAACCTTGGAGACCTGACTGACTGGGCGTTTTCACTGCCGCTTACCTTGACTTATACGTGGACGGACGCTGTCTTCAAGTCTTCCTTTGAGAGCGAATTTGAACCGTGGGGGGCCATTCAAAACGGATTCGAACTGCCTTATGTGGCTCGGAATGTAGCCTCCCTGCAGGCTGGGATTGAGGGCAACAAATTCGACCTAGATGTCCAAGTGTCTTACTCTTCGCCCATGCGCACGGAAGCAGGAAAGGGGCCCATGCACGAATCGGAATCAACCGATGCCCACGTGGTCATGGACTTGGGGAGTTCCTATCAAGCGACCCCGCAGTTGAAGCTCTTTTTCGGTATTCAAAACGTCACTAACAGTGTGTACATAGCTGCAAGAAGGCCTGCTGGATTGCGCCCGGGGCTCCCCCGTACCATCACGGCAGGTATGACGCTGTCTCTTTGAGCCGCCTACCTCAGCACGTATGGTTTTCGAAAACCCTGTTTCCGCATTTCATGAACCCTTCCTGCTGCTCTTCGTTAACCGTGTTCTATGTTGCGCACCGATTCGGTCCACCATCCCACAGAGCCCATGAAACGTCCAATTTACTTTGACAACAACGCGACTACAGCGGTTGAACGGTCCGTTTTGGACAAGATGATTCCCTATTTCACGATGGAATACGGCAATCCTTCCAACACCAGCCACATGTATGGCTGGGCGGCAGATGAAGCAGTCCAAATTGCTCGCGAACAGCTGGCAAGCCTCTTAAGCGCCGATCCCACGGGTATTGTATTCACCAGTGGCGCGACCGAGGCCATCAACCAGGTAATAAAAGGGTTGGGACACGGCAGAAAATCCGGTCACATCCTCACGGTTGCCACAGAACACAAGGCCGTCTTGAATGCGTGCGAGTGCTTGGCTGAAGATGGCATTGAAACCACCCTCCTTCCAGTCGATCAAAACGGCAGAATCACGGCCAAGCAAGTCAAAGATGCGCTCCGCGATGACACCTTCCTTGTTGCTGTGATGTGGGCCAACAATGAAACGGGCGTCCTGCAACCCATTGATGAAATAGCAGAAATGCTCACGTCTCATCCCGCTTTGTTTTTTACCGATGCCACGCAATCTATTGGCAAAGTCCCTGTTTCAGTTGAAGGCATTGATTTTCTAGCTCTATCGGCTCACAAGTTTTACGGCCCCAAGGGCGTCGGAGCGTTGTATATCCGTCCTGGCCAACCCATCATTCAACTGCCCCAATTGCTGCACGGTGGAGCACAGGAAAAAGGACGTCGTGCTTCGACACTGAACGTACCCGGCATTGTAGGCTTAGGAGCCGCTGCAGAAATGTGCCACACCGGACTCGAAGCGCGTTTCGAAGAAATGAAATCCAGACGGGATCAGTTCGAATCCAAATTATCAAGCCTATTTCCGGACCTCGCAATTCACGGCAAGGAAGTCCCGCGGCTACCTCAGACATCAAATGTCACGTTTCCAGGGATTCGAGCGGCAGAAATGATGGCCGAAATCGGACAAGTTGCCGTCTCCACGGGCAGCGCTTGTACGAGTGGGTCAGGAAAACCGAGTCACGTATTGTCTGCCATGGGACTGACTCCGGAGCAGGCGCAGGGCACCGTACGCTTTAGTATGGGAGCTCACACCACGGACGAAGAAATGAACCTAGCCGTTGAATTGTTTTCCACCTTTGCAGCACATCAAGCACAACTCGCATAATGGAAGTCATCAAAAACAAAGTGGCGGATAGCGGGATTTTGGTCTTCAATTTGGACGACCTGCTCGAAACGTATGAGATCAAGGAAATTGACTTAGCGCCTTTTCTTTATCGCGGGTTTGTTTTGCGCGAAAAGGAATTCCGCCAGACGCTAAAGGACATGGACTGGTCCACCTATCAAGGTGCGCATGTCGGTGTGTTTTGCTCCACGGATGCCATTATTCCGACCTGGGCCTATATGCTTGTAGCCGCGCAACTTGAAAACGTGGCAGCCTCCGTTTCCTTCGCGAAAAATCCTGAAATCAAGAGCCGGGTATATCGAGAAGCATTGGGTGTATTTGATTGGTCCACGTACGCAGACAAGATCGTTGTGATCAAAGGATGCGGAACGGGCGCCGTGCCCACGAGCGCCTATGTGGAAGCCACCACCCAATTGCAGCGAGTCGCCAAAAAGATTATGTACGGCGAGCCCTGTTCATCTGTCCCAGTTTGGCGCAAAAAGTGACCATTTCTTCTTCTGTGAAGGGATTTCTTGATGATTTGTTAGTTCGGTATCGACAGCATGAACGGCTTGTCGGGTGGCTTTTTTTTGTTTCGGGGATTGTTTGGGACGCCCTGACCTTGCGGCGCATAGACAACGTCTTGGACAACGCCATCTTGTTGTCCTACTTGGGATTGCTTCTGTTTATCGTAGTCTCAGACATTCTGATTAAGGCCGACCGATATCACGGCGAACGGCTCGACAAGATCAAGCCTTGGCTCACGCCCATCACCCAGTTTCTCTTGGGTGCGCTCCTTTCAGCCATCGTCATTTTTTATTCTCGAAGCATTGCGTGGGCATCCCATTTCGGGTTCTGGTTCATTCTAGTTGTGAGCATGGTTGCCAATGAGTTTTTGCATAGGAAAATCAACTCGTTAACTCCCATGCTGCTCATGTTGTGCGGCAGTTCAACCTTCATTTTGGCGTGGCTGTTTCCCGTGATGGCCGGAAGTATGTCCCCGTGGCTGTTCCGACTCGCTTGCCTTGCGGGCCTAGCGCTGAGCGGCGGAGTCTGGTATTTCGCCTTCCGAATGGGGCAGGCGCGAATTCATTGGTGGGGGTCTCTATCCATTTGGAGTTTAGTGGCCTTCGTTGTGGCGCTAAATGTGGGATATGAAAAGGACTGGATCCCCCCTGTGCCTATGTCAGTCAAAACGGGAGGAGTCTATCAAAAGGCGGACAAACAAGGAGATTCCTACACGCTCGAGTACCTAACAGACAGCAAGTTTGTGTTCTTCCCAAGTTATGGAAAGCGGTTCTTTTACGAACCAGGGGACACGGTTTCATGCTTTACTTCCGTCTTTGCTCCCTCAGAAATGACAGAGCGAATATTCCATGTCTGGGAGCGCTATGATGCAAATACGGGTAGTTGGAAGGCCACCGATCGGAATGGATTCTCCGTCTCTGGAGGACGCGATTCTGGGTATCGAGGCCTAACCAAGAAGCGCAACGTGACGCTCGGATCTTGGCGCGTGGTGGTTGAAACGGCTCGGGGAAAGACGCTCAGCCGTATTCCATTTGAAGTCGTGGCCAAACCACAAAAAGACCTGCGCTGGATTGAGCGAATGAAATAGGTGCCGCGATTGATGCTGTGGAGCTCCTTCTAGCCTATTCTTGAAAGACGGAGACCCTGTCGTTCAAAAAACAGTTTGAAGTAGTTTCGCATTTCTGAATGCTCCGCTCTTTTCAGATCTGGATCGTCCTTCATCAGTTTAAATGCCGCCTCGCGGGCCTGATCCAATATGTGGGCGTCCGTCATGAGGTCAGCAATACGAAAGGTTGGAAGTCCACTCTGTCTCGTCCCAAAGAAGTCCCCAGCACCCCTGAGCTCCATATCGAACTCGCTGATCTTGAAGCCATCCGTGGTCGATTCCATGGCGCGCAAGCGGCGTTTCGACTCTTCAGACTGTCTGTATTCGGCCATGAGAATGCACGTGCTGGCATGCTTGCCTCGCCCTATTCGTCCGCGCAACTGGTGCAATTGGCTCAAACCGAAGCGTTCTGCATGCTCAATGAGCATAAACGTGGCATTGGGCACATCGACGCCCACTTCGATAACCGTTGTGGAAACTAAAATGCCCGATTCTCCCGAACCGAAACGAGCCATCACCGCTTCTTTTTCAGCTGATTTCA
>JABMOI010000016.1 GCA_013204185.1 bacterium
AAATGATATCTGGTCGCAACCCATTTGGCGGAGACTATTAACAAGCTGTGGTCTACTCCATTCTCAACGAAGACCCCGAACCGCTCACAGCCGTTCGTACGGGTGTCCCCATGGAATTGGAGTCAATCGTTTCAAAATGTCTGCGCAAGGAAGCAAAACACCGATATCAAAGCGCAACAGACCTTATTGCCGACCTCGAAAACGCTGAAAACAAAGGGTTATTTGCGGGATCTGGCGTGAACGTGTCTCGAATGAGCATGAAGCCCTCAGCTCCGGCCAAACCCGCTAAGATGTTGTGGCCCATTGTGTTTGCGTTCGCCGCATTCGTAGTCGGTGGCACGCTGGTTTGGGCCTTTGGAAATCAGGGGCCGTCGAGTGGACCTTCGGTTTCGAGTGATGTGGTTCGGTCCACGATTGTCCTACCAACAGAATACCCGTTTCTTCCAGCGCAAGGAAATGGCCTGGGACTGGAAATTTCAAACCTCGATATAACCAAAGATGGCAAATTGTTGGTTTATGTTACCGAATTTGAAAATTCGTCCGCACTGGCCATCCGTAATATGGAGACTGGCGCGACACGTATCCTTCAGGACACGAAAGACGCCATCATTCCCCGGTTTTCCCCTGACGGAAAGTGGATTGCGTATGTATCGGGCTCCGAATTGTATCAAATTCCGGTTGAAGCGGGAAGACCTAGCTTCATCTCTGGGGTTTCGAATCCGACGGGTCACTTTTGGAATACTGACAACCATATTTATGTGGGCGACATCCAAGGGGGAACGTTTGACAAACTAAATCTAGATGGGGACCGGACCCACCTCGTACCTGATTCACGATGTAACTGTGGAATGCCCACGGCTGGGCCTGGGGGACAGGGCACAGTGGTTTCAGGAAGGGATGAGGATCGCGTTCTGTGGTTTCAAGAGGGTAACGAAGTCCGTGAAATTGGTATCCAAGGAAGTCACCTGACCTTTCTTTCAGAATCGGAAGTCCTGTACGCTAGAACAGGCGCTTTATACGTCTCTCGATTTGATGCCGCGGCGGGCGCCGCCGTCGGTAATGAGCACGTCGTACTCAACGACCTCAGAACGGGCTCCATTGTGCGCTCAGGTCATTACGCCATTTCGGATGCGGGTACGCTCCTGTACGTCGCAGGACAGCCAAGCGGGTTGACCACGGTTGTCGTTCGATCAAAGAATGGGGATGAGGAAGATATCGGTTTGCCTCAAGGCGTATACGGGCCTGTGGATATGTCCGCAGACGAACGGTTTGTTATCATTCTCAGTAGAGACCGAGGAGATCAACATATATTGTTTGATCGACGAACTAAATCGAGCCGAATCTTGCCTGCTTCTGGACGACGTGCAAATGCAATTTGGTCTGTTGATGGATCGGAGATTGCTTTTTCACAAGTGGAAGATGGACGCAGCAAGGTGTTTTCATCCGGCGCAGATGGAAGCAATCAAATGCTTCTTTTTGAAACCGAAGGCGAGGTTGCGCTTGAAGGCTGGTCCTCAGACAATAATTTTATGGCGTTTAACGCCACCTTATCGGGGCTCTCTCGATTGTTCATTCAGGACCTAAGCCAAAACAGTAGGCGCGAAATCCGTCCTGATTCCGTGTCCAGTTTCTGGGCAGCAGACTGGTCTAGAAATGGGGACTTCTTAACGTATACCCGCGTAGGCGAAGGCGGATCGGCGGTCATGATTGAAGCGTTCCCTTACGATGGAGCGCGTAAAGTCATTTCGACGTCTGGTGGCGAAGAGGCTGAGTGGTTGCCCGACCAGGATGCATTTGTATATCGAGACGGTTCACAATGGCTCATTGTACGTCAGGAAGGAAACGACATTGGCTCCTTCTCTGACCCTGAGCTCTTATTTACCGGTCCCTATGCAAACATTGCTGGTATGGAGTACCGCATGATGAAGGACGGAAGTGCGATCCTGCAGCGTTCTCTCAATACCTCGGAAAGGGAATCGCGGATTGAGATCGTTTCCGGACTGAACAATCTGATAGACCGGCTTCTAAACCAAAACGAATGAACCCCGGCTCGTGCTGCCAGGACGATGTTGGCCCTTTTACTTAGCCTACCCGAGTTCGGGTTCTTTTGACCGAAATGCAAGCGCGACCAACGTGATAAGGGTAATGGGAATCGCAAAATAAAAAAGTGTTTTGCTCAAGAGTGGCAAGGAGTCGTGGTGAGACGTTGCCAGTATCAGATACACGGTGTAGACCACGTAATAGCCAAAAAGAACGAGTCCCTCCCATCTTGATATCACGCCACCACTAAAGAAGATGGGCAAGCACGCGAAGGCAACAACTGCCATTACAGGAAGGTCAAAACCAATGAAAGACTCCGTGAGTGGAATACCACCTGGAGCCAAAAGGCTACTCAGCCCGAGCACGCCTAACAAGTTGAACAGGTTGCTGCCCACCACATTCCCAACGGCAATATCTCGTTCTCCTTTGATACTCGCCATAACAGACGTCACGACTTCGGGCAGAGAAGTACCGGCCGCTACAATGGTTAACCCAATAACGACCTCGCTGACTCCGAAGGCCTGGGCAATAAAGACGGCCCCTTCAACCAGCCAATTCGAACCTTGGACCAACAAAAGAAGTCCGATCAGTACCATTCCGACGTTAATTGCCCAATGGGTTTCTTCTTTGGGCGTTTCTCGTTTGGGGTTTTCTCGTTTGGGGCTTTCTGAAGGGCCGGGAGTGTCAGCGTTTAAGGACACCTCCTTGGCATCCACCTTACTTTCTTTGCGCCCTTGAACAACCAAGTACACCAGATAAATAATCAGCGCTGAGAATAAGATTCCACCCTCGATCTGACCAAACGCTCCATCTTGGGCGAAAAAAAAGACCAACACAGAAGCGGCAATCATCAAGGGGACGTCCAGCCTAATTAGCTGCTTCGAAACGACCAGCGGCGCAATGATAGCTGAAATCCCCAGTATGAACAGCACATTGAAGATGTTGCTGCCCACTACGTTACCCATGGCAAGACCAGCCTGACCCGACGCAACTGCCTTCAAGCTTACGGCTAGTTCTGGAGAACTCGTTCCAAACGCCACGACCGTAAGGCCGATAATGAGCGGCGAAATACCCCAAGAAGAGGCCAGCTTGGACGCGCCTCTAACTAGAACTTCAGCTCCCACCAGCAGAAACAGAAGCCCCAAAACCATCCAAAAAACAACCATTACTGATCTGCTGTTACGTTTAAAGTGCTGTCGTTTAGTTCAATCCATTGGGTCTGGAATTAGAAACTACTTCGTTTTTCCCTTCCAATCGATCTTGTAAAGATCGCGGCGGCGGTCCATGTAGTTACGCACCGACCCTTCGTTTTGGAGCACGTTGAGCTTCTCTAAGTCCAAATCCACGATCAATGTCATCTCCGTATTCGGCGTGGTTTCGGCCATGATGGCGTCGTGCGGAAAGGAAAAATCTGACGGTGAAAACACGGCCGACTGAGCGTATTGAATATCCGCGCCATCTACCTTGGGCAGGTTGCCCACACTACCAGCAATGGCCACGTAACACTCGTTTTCGATGGCCCTTGCCTGAGCACAAAGCCGAACGCGTAGGTATCCATTCTTGGTATCCGTCCAAAACGGTACGAATAGGATTTGCATGTCCTCCTCCGATTGCAGTCTCGCTAGCTCCGGAAACTCAACATCGTAGCAAATCTGAATTCCAATTTTCCCAAAGTCCGTGTCGAATACCTTGAGCGTATCGCCACCCTGCATAATCCAGGCTTTCTTTTCGTGAGGGGTTGGATGGATTTTAAACTGCGTTTCAACGGTTCCATCCCGCCTGCACAAGTAGGCCACATTGTACAGCTCTTCCTCTTCCAACAAAGGCATTGAACCTGAAATTATGTTGATATTGTAGGACACGGCCAACTTGGCTACAGCCTCAACAATCTCTTCAGTAAACCCTGCAAGCGCTTTAATGGAATCAATGGAGTCGATATGGTTTTCAAGACCCATGAGGGGTGCATTGAAAAACTCAGGAAAGAGCGCTAGGTCACACTGATAGTCCGAAAGCGCATCAACGAAGTATTCTACTTGTTGAATGAGTTCCTCGACCGAATGAAACGGGCGCATTTGCCACTGGACACAACCAATACGAGCCGAGGTGGGCATGGCCCCAATGAGCGGCGATTTTCGAGGGTCGTAGTACAAATTGTGCCATTCCAGCAGGGTAGCATACCCTTTGGATTGCTTGTCGGACGGCAAATAGTCATCCAAAACACGCCGCACCTCAAATTCGTTGGAAAGCTGGAACGTCAGGATGGGGTCGTAAATGAGCTTTTTCTTGACCTGCTCGATGTAGGCCTGCGGCGTGAGTTCGGCTGCAAACTTACGATAGTTTGGAATACGCCCACCGGCCACAATGGACTTGAGGTTGAGGTTGTAACACAACTCTTTCCGCGCTTCGTATAGACGCCTCCCCAATCGCATTCCGCGATAATCCGGGGAAACGAACACATCTACTCCGTAGAGCACATCCCCTTTCGGATCGTGCGTGGAGAGGTAAGCATCCCCCGTGATTTCCTCATAGGTGTGTTGGTCGCCAAACTTATCGTAATCTACAATCACGGCAAACGCGGCGGCTACCACCTTTCCATGGTCTTCAATACAGATTTGACCCTCAGGAAACGCATTCAATTGAGCCTTTAGTTTCTTTTCAGGCCAAGCCCCTCCAAACTCCGGGTACACTGCGTCCATAATCTCCTTAAGGTCTGGATAGTCTTCCAGCTTTAAGTGACGCAGGTTTAGTTTGTGTTCAGAATCTTCTTGTTGGCTAGGCTCGTTCACGGTGCTCTATAGTTGGAGGATTGGGACAAGGGGGGTATACCTCAAAGGGTAGCATTAGGTTTGCTATGTGTGTGCTTAACCCCGTTTAACTTAGACGAACTCGCGACTCCTCCACAATCAGATTAAGGGAGCGACGGTTCTGATGGTGAATGAACAACCACCCGAGTTTATATCGTATCATGCGATTCTAGAAACGCTTATTCGTCAAGGAAATATCCATTCTGCCATGAAATACATCACCCTCCTTCTTTTTGTTGTAGCCCTATCTGCCGCGGGCTGCACCGAACCATCTGATGTCTCTACTGAAACCACGGCATACACCTATGCTTCAACCCCAACAGACCTAGATGCCTACTGGGCCGAAGCTTCCCGTACGGTTCGTGAAGGCGATTTCGAAGGGTACGCGGCAACGTACCACGAAGACGCTGTGTTGGTGAGCGGAATGAATAGCAGTTCATACCCCATTTCGCAAGCCCTTTCTGGATGGAAAGAAGGATTTGACCTTACGGCTTCAGGCAAGCAGACTTCCGACGTGGAGTTCCGGTTTTCGCAGCGACTTTCCGACGCAAACACGGCACACGACACCGGAATCTTTCACTACACGGCTAAAGATTCAACGGGTGTCGACAGTGGCTACTACATCCATTTTGAAGGCCTCCTGTTCAATAAAAACGGCTGGAAGATGATGATGGAGTATCAGAAAAGCCCAGCTACGCTCGAGGAGTGGGAAGCACTGAAGTAGCGGCTTTCGCGACCTGACTACTTGCCGTCGGGGATCACTACGATGCATTCAATTTCCACCATAGCGTCGAGCGGATTTTGCTTGACGGCAATGGTGCTACGTGCTGGAGTATGTCCGTCAAACATGGTGGCATACACACCGTTCATTCCTTTGAAATCGTCCATACTGCGAAGGAAAACGGTGGTCTTTGCTATGTCTTTTAGCGACAAGCCAAGGCCTTCTAGCACAGCAGAAATGTTCTTGAACACCTGTACTGTTTGTTCTTCAATCGTTTCGCCAACCAACTTCATGGTTACCGGGTCTAGCGGTGTCTGGCCCGAACAAAAAAGCAGATTGCCTGCTCGCATGGCATGGCAGTAGGGCCCAATTGCGGCAGGGGCGCCATCAACAAAAAGTGCTTGCATCGTGGGGTCTGAAGGTTTGGTTACTGTTTCCGCTGGCTAAATAGCCAGTCGATAAATTCTTGATTGTCGTAAGCATCGTCCCAGGCGTTGTGTCCAACACCAGGCAATTCCGTGTAGTGGACATTGGCTCCAATCTTTTCAAATTCGGCATTCATTCTCTGCGATTCGGTGACCGCAACCACGGGGTCTGCATCCCCATGGAAGATCCAGGTTGGAACGTCTTTCAATACACTAGCTAAGTGTGCATAGCGTTCTTCTGGTTCCGTTTCCGGAAATATCGCTGGAAACGATCCTCCCCCCATTACATAGGCACAGATGGGTGCAATGGCTGCAAATCGATCCGGAAATTTTGAGCCGAGGTACCACGTTCCGTTGCCCCCCATGGAAAGTCCCGTCAAATACTCACGGCTGCGGTCTATTGAAAACTCAGCTATTGACGCATCTAAGGCCGCGATTGCGACTTCTCCAGGTCCAGCCTGCCAGGTTTGTTGAACAGGAACTTGAGGCATGACCACAATGGCCTGCCATCTGTCTACGTGTTTGCGAATGGCTGAACCGAGCCCAACTTGAGACTGCAAGAGGCCGTCTGTGCCGCGCTCCCCGGCGCCATGCAAAAACAGGATGATAGGCCACTCAGTTTCGGGTGTATATCCTTGCGGGACATATACTTGATACCGATGCGTGCTTCCGTTCAGGTCAATTGTTCTATTCAAGAAACCAGTTTCAGTTATCCCTTCTAAAGGTTGAGCACAACCCAAGGGTCCGCTAAGCAGGGAAAGAAAGAGGATGAGGCTCAAACACACGGCGCCTAGACGATTCATGACGTTCAGGATTAGACTCAGTTATTGAAGCCAAATGGCCAAACCGAGTTGGTTGCGATAAAGTCAGATTGAGCCAACAAAGTAGTCAAAAATTGCGTTTCCAATCTTTGGAGAGGGGCCTTTAAGCACGATTTCTTCTAAGTCGTATCCATTCTCTTCAAGAAGTTGTTGGTCCTTTCTGAATATTTTATTGCCCATTCTACGGACAACTTCCGGATGAAACTGAGTCCCGAACAGCCGTTGAGCTGGCGATACCCAAGCCTGGATGGTAGTGTGCTCATTCGTTGCTAACTCAATGGCGCCCTCTGGAAGCAAGGCCACTTCATCGAAATGGTGTTGCCAAACCCTCTCAACCGGGTGAACGCCGAGCAAGCTTTGACCCTCAGCATTAAACCTTACTTCACCCCAACCCGCTTCAAAACCCTTTGGAGAGGCTCTCACCGCTTCGCCCCCAACAAGGGACATGCACATTAACTGGGCGCCATAGCAAATGCCCATCTGCGCGACGCCTTTGTGTGTGGCGGCTTGAATAAACGCCTTTGCTCGTTTCGTAAAGGGTGCTGGCTCGTTAATAGACAGTTCAGACCCGGAATGAATAACGTGGGTATACCCGTTTTCTAACAAATCCAACGGGAAGGATTCTTCAGAATCGATGAAGAGCGAAGAAACCTGTCCCCACTTCTCGACCCACGGTTCGATGGTGGGAGTGCCAATACGTGACGTTGAATAGTCTAAGATCAGAGTATGTGGAGGCGTGCTCAAACTGCTAACTAACCCTTTGTTCAAATGAAATACCACTCGAGTCGTGTGTTACCAAGCTAACACCAATCATGGCAATAAAGCTCGCCAGTAACCCAATCATCCAGGGCTCAACTCTCGTCTCGAGAAACAAACAGATTAGCCAAACCCCTAGTCCACTGGCAATAGAGGCCCAAGCTGCCCGAGTAGTCGCTCGCTTCCAATATAACCCCACAGTAAATGGTACGACTAAACAAACGAGGTATAATGTTACAGAATCTAAGACAAGTGCATGAATGCTTGTGTTAAAAAAGGCCATCCCGCCGCTTATCAGGGCTACCACGATCACGGAAAACCGAGTGAACAGCAATAGTTGTTTGTCTGTGATATTCTTGACGTGAGGCCTGATTAGATTTTCCCCAATTACCGTGGCAGGAGCCAACATCGCTCCGCTCGAGGTACTCAGAATGGCTGAAATAAGCGCGCCAAAAAAGAAAATCTGCACGGGCAACGACGTGAACCTGGTGACCATGGTTGGAATCATGTTCTGCCCATCGTTTTCCAAGATCAACTCCGGATGGACGAAGTTGATACAAAGGGCGATAACCAAAGGAATGGAACCGATAACAAACAACATCCCAGAACTTAGAAACGCCCCAGATTGGCCTGCTTTCTCGTTTCGGGCAGAGAGAACGCGTTGATAAATTTCCTGAGCAGGAATGGCGCCCACGCCGAGGACCATCCAGAGCGAAATGTGATCCAGCCAGTTGTACAGCCCGGGTTCTGGTCGGATGCTGAAAAACCCTTCCGGAAGGTTATCAAGAACGGGCATTATGCCGCCGGTCACTGTGAGCAGTTTGATGGCTAGAAACAGCAGCCCGACCACAATAACCACTGTTTGGATCATGTCCGTAATGGAGACAGCCCACATCCCTCCCACATAGGTATAAATCAGAACAATGCTGGCGCCAAGAGCAATTCCCTGCCCAATTGGGATCCCCAAAATGGTCTCGAACAAGTAAGCCAGAGCCAAAAACTGGGCTGCAATCCAGGAAAAATAGGCAAACACATTGATCAGAGACGTCACAGACTCGATTCCAGGACCAAACCGGAGTCGAAAAAAGTCGTTTATCGTCACAATCTTTAGGCGATACATTTTCCGCGCATAAAACAGCCCCACGAGAAGCAGACTGATGGAGTTGCCAAATAGATCGGGTATGACCGCCGTCAATCCTTCCTGAGCAAAGTACCCAGGAATGCCCATGATCAGTTCGGGGCCAAACCACGTCGCAAAAATGGTCACGCCCACAACCATCGCAGACAAACTTCTTCCCGCTAAGGTGAAGTCAACCGTAGTCTTGATGCGTTTCGAAGCCCAAAAACCGATTGCCAACGTTCCTGCGATGTAGGCAATAATGAAACCGGTGAGCATCTTTTGGCTGGTTTAGCTGAAGTCAAAATTGGACGGGCAAAATTGGACGGTCCTAATAAACCCCAGTATTCGGGAGGATGCAAACACAAAGACTTCCGATTTCCTTGACGTGGGTTGCGCGAATAATATCGCTTATTTCAGCGCCCAGAGAGCACTGTACGCTACCGTATGGAAACAACATACGGGTGAGTATGGTAGGGATTTCAGCGCAAGATGCGGACAAAACACACAAATTGAAGTGGTTACAAAAACAGAATGGATCGCGAGTGCACTAGATGCACTTAAAAACGGAGGCGCATCGTCCGTAAAAGTAGAAGCGTTGGCTCGAGCTCTCGGGGTAACCAAAGGAAGTTTTTACTGGCACTTCTCGGATCGTCAGGACCTTCTGGCCCAGACGCTTGAACATTGGGCAGACCTTCAGGCCCAGTATTTGGATGGGCGGAAAGCAATGGAATTCGAAACTCCACACGATCGGCTCAGAGATCTGCTCGATTTTATCTCTTCAAAAGATGCGAGCCTAGATGTTTCAATACGACATTGGGCTCACCAGGAACCGTGGGTTCGCGAAAAGGTGGAGCAAATAGATCGCATTCGTTTGGGTTTTTTCGAGGACATCTTCCTCAAAATTGGATTTGATGAGGAAGAAGCTCAGCTAAGAGCTCGGTTGGTGTTCTTTTACCAGGTGGCCGAACGCAACGTGTTCACAGAGGACAAGCCAGAGCTCCGGAAGAGACTAGAGAAAAGGCACTTTTACCTACTAATTCGCAGGTAGAAGCCGGTCCCTCGGACTCCAAGTCGGACCTGTCCGCCAGCCGAACTGTACCCCTACAAAAGTTTAGTCGTGTATTTCATGAGCTTGGCCAATTGGTTTTCAGTCAAGGGGCTCAGGAAATCTGCGGAAATGAATGCCATAGTCGCTGAAGCGTCTGAATAGATAGAAGCACCGGCGTCGGTTAGCTTCACTAAACTAACGCGGGCGTCTCTTTCGTTTTTCTCCTTCGTCACCAATTTGATCTTTTCCATCGGGTTCAGAATGCGCGTCACTCCTGAAGCGGAGATTCCGATGACTTCTGCAAGATCAATCCGCCGCATGGTGTGCTCAGGCGAGTCGGCTAAATGTTTTAGAATGGCATATTCGGTGAAACTGATGCCATGTAGGCTGAGTCGGTTATCAATCTTTCGCATCATGCGGGAATGCAGGAGCCATTGAGCAAAAACGTATTCTGTAGTGGGACTTTCGTCTTTCATTGATCTAGTTGTTTTACTTGAGTTATCAAGTATATATCAAATACCTATCAAACACAAGGCGCGGTATTATATTTTCTTGCAACCTCAATATTTCTCTCTATTTTACTGGTAACAGCGCCTCACACCATTCCCAAAAGCCCAAATGAGCATTTCAAGACGTTCGTTCATCAAAGGAACGGCTGCTGCTACCCTCCTTGCAGATTTGACCATTGTCAAACAGGTTGCTGCCGAAACGGCGTCCAGCCAGATCCAAGAAGCCGCCGAGCAACGCGGGTATCGAGCGCCAAAGGACGACTATTCGCTAGATCCGAATGTCCTCTATTTGAATCACGCATCGATTGGAACGGTGCCACGAGTGGTTCAGGAGGCTCATATTGGCTACATGAAACTCTGTGAAACGAACCCTTGGCTCTATATATGGTCTGCGCCCTGGGTAGAACCTCAGGAGGTCATTCGCGGAAAAGCTGCGAAGCTAATGGGCTGCCTTCCTTCAGAGACCGTACTCACCCACAACACCACCGAGTGCTTTAACCTCTTGGCTAATGGCTTGCCCCTAGGCCGAGGCGATGAAGTGCTCTACAGTTCACTCAATCATATAAGCGCGAGTACGTGCTGGCATAATCTGGCCCCCAGAAGAGGCTTCTCCGTTCGAAGTTTTCATTTCCCGATATCTGACTGCACTTCGCTAACGGCTGAGGAAATTGTATCCCTCTACGAGCGTGAAATTGGTCCAAACACCCGCGTTTTGGCTCTTCCTGATATAGATAACACTGTGGGTATTCGGCACCCGTTAAAAGCCATTGCAGATATGGCTCATTCCAAAGGAGTTGAATGGGTGGTCGTTGATGGGGCGCAATCGGCTGGAATGGTTCCCATTGACCTTCGAGATTCTGGTGTCGATGCCTACGCAACGAGCGCTCACAAGTGGATTCAAACTCCAAAGGGTCTTGGACTAGCGTTTCTAAAAACCAGCCTTCAAGCGGCTCTAAATCCAATGTGGGTGAAACACACATACAGCGAGGAAAGCCATCCAATCCAGATGTACGAGGACTATAGTACTCGGGCACTGCCAGCGCTCATTGCGTTTGGAGATGCCCTAGACTACCAAGCCCAGACGCCTCAGGCTGAACGCGAAGCTCACCACATTCATTTGTGGAAGGAAATGCAACACATCGTGTCCTCGTCTGATCGCTTGAAGTGGAAGTCACCTACATCGTGGGACATTTCGGCTGCACTTTACTCTGTTGAAGTCGTTGGCAAATCCAGTTCCAGCGTTGCATCGCGAATCTATGCAGACCACGGCATTGTTGTGAGGCCGTTTACATCGGACGAGATTAATGCCATTCGAATATCTCCGAATCTGATCAACGACGTGAACGACCTAGAGAAAATAGCCCGCGTTATGGTCGGATAAGCGTTTTGTGAAACAGATTTCCAATGGCTGTTCCAAACGCTGCAACGACTAAGGTTAACCCACCGAGCATTAACACGGCTAAATACCAGTTGTCGGCAGGGGGCTGAGTTAGACCCAGGAGAGGCCGAGCAAAGTGAACCAGCGGGAAAACAATCCAAGCATAAAAGCTCGCTTTCCATGCTGCTTTTCCCCACAGAACGCCAAAAACGAAGGCTGAAACCAGAAGCAGGATCACGGTAAACGTGGGATTCATTTCGCCACCAAAGACCACAATGTCTAACAGGGCGATGAACGCTCCAACCATAAAACCCACACGCAAAAGGCGTTTGTGAGGAGAAGCAAGAGGGAGATCAATGTTCATGTGCTACGTGCCTTGAGCCAGGATTTAAGACCTTTGGTATGATAAACAAAAAAAGCCGGTTGCCCGAGATCGGGCAACCGGCTTTTCCGGATTCTTGAAGTTCGCAAACTGGTTGCGACTTCAACAACTCAATGCTGCGATTACATTGCAGCTAGGTCTTTAACAACCTTGGCTAGCGTTGCTACTTTAGCGTTGCCTGAGGCATTTCCCAGCGTTCCTGCTAGCGTGGTCAATGCGCTCTGACGTGCAGAACCATTAGACTTCTCAGCTGAGTCCAAGGAGCGACGCGTTGCTTCGATCTGTGATGCAGACATTCCTTTAGAACGCTCCAACTGATCGACATAAGAGTGAGCCAACGCAAACGTGGTTGGCCATACGTAGGTAGGCTGACCCTGAGCGTTCAGGTACTCTAGTTTAACAGATTTAGCCGCTTCAATCTCGTTTGCTGAGATAAATCCGCTTGGTTTGAGTTCAAAAATGTCCAAACCACGGGAAATCTCTGAGCTAACAATCAATCCGTTGTACCAGTAAACAGACCAGCTACCGCCTGGACCTTGGGTATCGGCTGCACTTGGGCCACGGTCGTGGAAGCCAATCTCAAACACGTTGTCTAGATCGGTCCAGTCAAAGAGCGAGATGCCTCCTTGGTACCAAGACTGAATCATGACTTCACGACCAGGGATCGGAATCAGGGAGCCGTTGTGGGCTACGCAGTTTTCGATGCTGGTCTGAGGTGCTGGCAGCTTGTAATAGCTATGGAATTTCATCTTGCCATCTGGAGCCAAAGAGAAGTAAGCGTTTGCTCCCCACTCTTTAGGATCTGACTCACGGCATTTAGGCTGGCCACCGCCACCCCATTCGTCCGTAAACAACACTTTCGTACCGTCATTGCTGAAGGTAGCTGAGTGCCAGTAGGAGAAGTTTGAGTCTGCTACAGCATCCATACGGTATGGGTTAACCGGATCGGTAATATCCAGCATCAAGCCGTAACCACCACATGCACCACCGGCGCGTCCGATCTCAGGATAGAGCGTAATGTCGTGGCACTGGGTTGGACCAGGGCGAGGACCGTCTGATTCTGGCCGTTCTGGTCTCGGTGGGAATGCTTTTTCGATGATCGAAGGCAACGCAGCTCTAAACGCAGCGCTATCTGCTTTGGTCATCGTTTCCGCGGTTTTTCCATTCTCTGTTAGCCAAGGATCGAGCGCCATGCTCAACAACCGACCTGAAAGAACACGTTCTTGACCGAACAATTCAGCAATGAACTCACCGCGTGCTTTGGCTTCTGCCATTTCGATGGCGTCTGCAGGAGAAGCACCATGAACAGGAGGAGCAACGAGGCCATCAAAAATGCGAGGAGCGCTCACAATGGCAGACTGCTCTGGGTGAGCCAAAGGCACTTTAATGATTTCAATTCTGAATAGAGCCGAGTTAGGATCTTCGCTCGGAGGCGCTGCAATACATCCAGGGACTTCTTCTTCAGGACGAACGCTGGAAGAACCAGAAATGTAGATGTATACATTTTCGTCGTCTTTAGGGTCTTTTAGGACCGAGTGCGTGTGTGAACCACGGCATGTCTGGACGTTCGAAATGTACTTAGGGTTTTTGATGTCAGAAATGTCAAAGATGCGAATGCCTCTCAAACGATCTTTACTGACAGCTTCCTGTACCCCTTGGCTACCGCAATCCAAACGACCGGATAGTCCTTCACCAGACACAAACATCAAGTCGCCGTATACCGATACGTCACTTTGAGATGCAGGGCAAAGATATTCCATGGCCAAGGTTGGGCGGTTAGGATTGGATACATCCCAAACCATGATACCGTTGTAGTTTCCTTGAAATACGTAGTTACCTTTAAAGGCCAAGTCAGAGTTGGTAACCCCAATAAAGTCTTCTGCAGGCTTCGTTGTCGACAACTTTTTCATGTTCCAGATCGCTTCTTCAGCGTCAAAAAGACCTGGTTTAAGCCCAATACGAGGGTCAGGGCTTGGAGCCGTTCTGGACATGTTGGCTGAAGAAGAAGAGGACGAAGACGACATGGGAGACATCGTCTTAGGAGCACAGGCGGAGACGCCAAATGCTAGCCCAATAACGAACACAAGCCAAATCTGGCCTGACAGAGTTCGTATCAGTGAGCGGTTGTTCGGAGCTATTCCTTTCATATTAATAATCGGGTGGGTTTGGTAACAGGAGTCGATTTGCGGCATTATTACAATTAAACGCAAATCCCGAAGGTATCAAATAGGCAAGCTGCAGAAATCAGTTTGTGCCCGAGCGGGCTTTGAGCATGAGTTCCATCCGAGCAATTTCGGTAAGCTGGTCTACATTAATGTCGTTGGCCACTTTGAAAGACAATTCGTCTTGTCCAGCGCCATCAGAAGCGAAAAGCACTTTCACCATGGCAACAGCCCCTTGGTGGTGCTGAATCATGTATTTCAAAAACAATCGATCAAAGTCTGGTCCTTTTGACGCGTCCAATTCGTCGAGTTGATCTTGAGTAAGCATGCCCGGCATGTGCATTGCGTGATCGCCTGCGCCGTGTACCATGAGCATTTTGCCGTCAATGTGAATCTCAGGAACGGTCTGACCTCGATCGCGCAGCCAACCCTGCATGGTAGCGATTTCGTCTTTTTGAGCATTGATAATCCGAGAAGTCAAGGTCATGATTTCAGAACCGGCACCGTTTTTCTCAGCCATGGCAGACATAACCAACGCTTGAGCGTGGTGGCCAATCATACCGGTCATGAAATCGACGTCGGCCTGCACAAACCTGGACCTAGCAGCTTCTTGTCGAGCCCAAAACAGGTCCTCCATTTGCTGCGTGTCTTGAGAGGAAACGGGTGCATCACTCATCTTTCCAGATGACGCACATGCCGAAAACAGAAGGGCGCAACTGAGTATAAAAATGCTGGAAGTCGTGCGTCTACAATTCATATATGGAGCCATCGGCATGTTTTATGGGACGGTAAGATAATAATAGGTTTAATTGTTCTTTAGAGAGGCGTACAAACTTTCTGCATTCTAACAGAATACGTCGCTTGACACCTTTCTGAGTACAATCCTTTTGCAACCAATTTAACCAAGAAAGAACCTAGTTGCAGTTTAAGGAAATGTCCTTTTTCTCTTGGCTTCGAGCATACAACCAACGTTTGCTACCTAAATGGCTGTCCATGTACGAGTCGGGGACATAGGTAACACTTTAGACCGGGTACATAGGTAACACTTTTAGGTCAAGGTGCAGCTGCTTCGATAGTGTAAGTACGCTCATCGAGTCGTGCAAGAAGAACATCGT
>JABMOI010000151.1 GCA_013204185.1 bacterium
AAGCAGTTTCGCGACATGAAGAAAATGATGAAAACGATGACCAAATTAATGGGCAAAGGTCGAGCACTCGATCTTGCTTCTATGATGGGCGGTCGCTAGTCATTTTTACTTTTAGAAGATTACGAAATATCAGATCACAATCAGTCAAAGAAAGTGGTAAAGCTTCGACTTAAAAGAATGGGACGCAAAAAGCGGCCTGTTTACGCGATCGTGGCAGCGGATACCCGCAGCCCTCGCGACGGACGGTTTATAGAAGATTTAGGCAGGTACAATCCTCTTGAGGAACCTGCTTCATACGAACTTAAAAGCGACAGAATTCTGTACTGGCTCCAGACCGGAGCTCAGCCAACGGATACCGTCAAGGCCTTATTGAGCCGTGATGGGATCATGTTGGAATTGCATATGCGCCGCAAGAACAGAACGGAAGAAGAAATTACTTCCGCTGTAGAGGCACATCGCATTGCAAGAGCAGAAAAAGCTGCTTCCTCAGGCAAAACGACGGCTGAAGAACGCCGCGTTAAAGCGATGAAGGAGGAAGAAAAACGTGCAGCTGAGCGTGCGGCCGAATTGGCTAAAGAACGCTCTGCTGCTGCTGCTAAGGCTAAAGAAGAAGCAGCTGTAGCCCTTGCGGCCGCAGAGGCTAATCGCGAAACAGCAGCTCAGGCCGCTAAAGCTGAACAGGCTGAAGCCAACGCAGCTCAAGCAGCAGCGGAAGCTCCAGCTCCAGAGGCGAAAGCCCCTGCAGCAGAAGAAGCTCCAGCAGAAGCCCCAGCGGCGGAAGCTCCTGTAGCAGAAGAAGCTCCGGCAGAAGCGCCAGCTGAAGAAGTAGTGGCAGAAGCTACTGCTCCTGAAGTGGCCGAAGAAGTTGCTCCAGAAGCCCCTGCGGCAGAAGAAGCAACTCCTGCGGATGCCGACGAAGCTTCCAAAGAATCCTGATCTAATCCGTTTGGGTGCCTTATGAACCAATCCGTTGTCCTTCGCGAGATGGGACGAATCGTGCAGCCGCACGGTATCGGTGGGGAATTAAAGATTGCGCCTGAAACGGATGATCCAAGTCGTTTTCAGGATCTGAAGACGATTTATGTAGGCTCCTCACGGGAGACTGCATTGTCCTTTGACATTATGTCAGTCAGACTACAGCCTTCCAAATACGGAATCACCGTCGTGGTTGGATTGTCGGGAGTAGTAGGCAGAGATGAGGCTGAAAAGCTAAATAAGCTCACCGTTTATGCACGGGAAGATGATCTTCCTGCGTTAGAAGATGGCGAGTTCTTTTTCTCTGATCTATTGGATCTTGATGTTCAACTCGTTGACGGGGTTCGAATTGGGAAGGTTATCGATGTGATTGAGGGTAGAGGTCAGAATATATTGCTGGTAGCTCGTGAAGGGTTACCCAACGTGATGATTCCCATGGTGGATGAATTCGTCGTTGAAATCGATTTTGACTTAGACTTAATTACCATAGATCCGATTGAAGGACTGTTGTAAACCCACACACCCATGCGTGTCGATATAATAACCGCCTTGCCAGAGATTGTCAGGGGACCGCTCGATGAGAGTATCCCCGGTAGAGCTCAAAGCAAAGGCGAGTTACATATCGAAATTCATGACTTGAGAGAGTACGCAACAGGAAAGTATCGAAAGGTTGACGACTACCCGTTTGGTGGTGGTGCAGGAATGGTGCTCAAACCTGAGCCCATTTTTGAATGCTTTGAACATATCAAAGCCTCTGGGGATGAAATTGACGACGTCATATTTCTAACTCCGGACGGTGAGGTGTTCAATCAAGCCATTGCCAATGAGTTGTCTCTCAAAAATCGATTGGTGCTTTTAGCCGGACATTACAAAGGTGTCGACCAACGGGTCAGAGACACGCTTGTAACACGGGAAATTTCGATTGGAGATTACGTCCTGAGTGGGGGGGAACTACCCGCAATGGTCCTTGTAGATGCGATTGCAAGAGTTTTGCCAGGTGTACTTGGTGATTCTTCGTCGGCTCTCACGGACTCTTTTCAGGATGGTTTTTTAGATGCTCCGGCATATACGAGACCAGCAGACTATAACGGTTTGGTGGTTCCGGATGTCCTGCTATCAGGAGACCATAAACGCATCGATGAGTGGCGAGACCAACAACGATTGGATAAAACGCGAAAGCGACGACCCGATCTGTTGGATGATTCTGATTCATCGTTTTGAATCAGAGATGACTGACCAAGCATATTGATACTCACCTATTGTTTGAACGGGGTACGCCATGGCTACCGATTTGATGAATCTCATTGAGACGTCCCAGAAGCACGACAATGTGCCGGACTTCACCACCGGTGATACGGTAAACGTGCACGTGCGTGTTGTTGAAGGCGAAAAAGAACGCATTCAGCAGTACCAGGGCGTGGTAATTGCATTTAAAGGTTCTGGTTCACGCCGCACCTTTACGGTACGCAAAGTATCTAACGGAGTAGGCGTTGAGCGCGTATTCCCGTTGTACTCTCCTAAACTAGCTACAATTGAAGTAGTTAGATTGGGTAGCGTTCGCCGCTCGAAATTGTATTACCTACGCGACCTGCGCGGAAAAGCGTCACGTATTAAAGAGCGCCGCCGGTAGATTTCAAAGGCGTATTGCCAATGCAATGCGCCTAGATTGATACAGATATGTGGTTCTCGAAGAACCCATGTCGCGATTGTATTTGATACAAAGAACTTCTTCTGAAAGAGCTCGGGCCGTCGGCGAGAAATCGCCGACGGCCCGACTGTTCTTTTATCCCACATCCATTTGTAGCACTCAGCGGAGAATCCGGAAATGAAAATTGCCGTTTGGAAAAATCCGGTGACGTATCCCGTATTTAAAGGGCTTTCCGATACGTTTGGGCAAAACGTGTACCAAGCAACGCGAGAGCAGCTTACCACGGATATTCAAAATGGAAATGCGCAGGTGGCTCTCATCCCTACGGATGTTGCCTTAGCCAACCCAGATGAGTTCGATGTATTGCCGGCCGTTGCCGTTTCTACTTGGAACAACCCGTTTGCTCTTCTCACGGTGGACACCCTCCGTAGTGGAGGCACGATGGGAGTGGTACACGGAGTCGAGGGACGCCTGTCTGCGCTGTTGGCGGCTATTGTTCTAAAAGAACATTACGGTACGGTTGCCGCGTTAACTGAGCGTGTCTCACTTCCTGAAGAAGTGGCACAAGACGCCTTAATCACAATTCCACTCGAAGGCGATGTAAACCCTGCGAGTAACTCGGCGGTGGTGTTGGATCTGGGTCAAGAGTGGTATGAGTTGTCGAATTACCCCTTTGTGTGGGCCGTTTTCGTGACGCGCAAAGGAGAGGCCAGTCCAAGCGTGATCACGACCATACGGGATACGGTCGCATTCCTAGACGATCACAGAGCAGACTTTGCAGCTCAATGGAGCAAAGACCTCGAAATTGAAGACTTTGTGCTAAACGACCTGCGTCTTCGATTAGATGATCTTGCCATTGCTAGCATGACTGAATTATGTGATCATATGTTCTATTATGGAGTCACTGAAGAAATTCAGCCAGTTGTCCTCGCTTCTCTTCCTCCTGACGAGTCTTCGGCCCCATGACGGACGCCATCAAAATTATAACCTCGAATAAAAAGGCTTCCTTTGAATACCACATCGAGGAGCGATTTGAGGCTGGGTTGGTGCTCACTGGAACAGAGGTCAAGTCTCTTCGAGCCGGAAAAGCCAATCTCCAAGAAGCGTATTGCAATGTTGAAAGTGGGGAAATGATATTAAGAGGCTGCCATATCGCCCCATATGATCATGGAAACAGGGCGAATCATGATCCAATTCGAACGCGCAAGTTGCTACTTCATCGGCGTGAAATCGAAAAGCTAGATAAAGCTGCGCGCCAGAAAGGATATACCATTGTCCCCGTTAAGCTGTATTTCAAAAATGGAAGAGCAAAAATTGAAATCGGACTGGGAAAAGGTAAAAAATTGTATGACAAACGAGCCGATATTGCCGAGCGCGATTCAAATCGTCGATTAGATAGGCTCAAATCCGAGATGGGAAGAAGAGGGGATTAACGAGCACCCTTTGTGTAAGCCTGCTCATTACGCGGTACATTGTAGTTGCAGAGCATTTCTACAGTGCTGTTCTACAGTCGAACCAATCCCTTGACCTCTTGAGTGCTTTTCAACCCACCGCCACGTTGAATCTGAGATACGTCCTAGCTGGAATGCTGGTCGTTTTCGTCTCGGTGCAACCTATATATGCCCAGTCGATGACGCGGACCGAGCGACTCGAGTTGGCTAATTCTGCGTTTGAGGCTGGCAACTGGAATGTGGTAGCTGAACAGACTGACGAAATTCTAAATAGGTGGCCAAAAGATGAGGATGCACTATTACTGCAGGCAAAATTATACGTCTATGGAGACGTAATTGACGCAGATAGAGCTGAAAAAGCAATCAGTAGGCTTCCGCGGTCGGTAAGGAATCAAACGGAAATAAGAGCTCTTTCGCTTTGGATTGACTATTTCTACGGCAAGTCGTTCATGCCGTCTGTCAAACTTGTTTTGCAGGAGAGAAGAGCGAAAAAAATACTAGAAGAGGACGAGCTGGAGCCGCTTGCCAATCTAGTTGCGGGTTCGATTAAGCTAGAGGACTATCGCGATCAGCACCATGCCGTCCGGTTTGGAATGGGTACGGATTTGGATCAGTTAATCGCTGTCCTAGGAAAAGCTGGGGATGCACAAAATCCTTACATGACGGCCGAAGGTACCAATTCTATTGATATTCCCATGATCCGGGATGAATCGGTAGAGCAAAAAACGGGCGAGGAGGCACAGGCTTTTTTATTGCGAGCATCTAGGAGCGGGCCACTAAGAGAAATTGCCTTTAGAGAACTGGCAGAAACGGCCACTAGGCAGAAGGATTTCGACGTGTTACGAGCGTCCTCCCGAACGTTCATACGTGATTTCCCGGAATCGGCCGCCGGTTACCTCGTGCTAGGCATGTCTCAGTTCATGCAAGGGTATGCAGCCGAGGCTTCAATTCAATTTGAAAAAGGGCGTCAGTATCTCAATGAACTAGATCGCTGGGCCATGGATAACCCCGCTCAGATTTCCAGCTCCCGGATTTCGGATCAGTTTTCCATGGATGGAGACTCACTTTCTACTGAATACTGGTCTAGAATGGACCACCTGTGGAGTTCGCAAATCAACGAACGTTTGGTGGAGCACCGAGCCCGGCTCATGTTTGCAGACCTAATGTGGGGAAGGCCTGATCAAGGGGTCAGGGGCTGGGAAACGGAGCCAGGGGGAGTGATTGTTCGATATGGCTGGCCTTCAATCGAGTTACAGTTTCAAGATGATGGTGGCCGCTACTACTACATGGATTACGGGTACCGGTACTGGGTATTTCTAGACGCATTTAAGTCGGACCGATACACGATGTGGAGTCCTCTAGGAGGGAGTTTGGCTGCCAACAGGCTGTGTGATCGAGGGCGCGGTGGTGTCGATATGGAGCTGTGCTCAAAGGAATGGTTTAGAGACGATCCGGAGCGAACTCAGCGAAATGAAAACAGGCGCGTGGTAATGGCTGCGCTACCTTCAGTTTTTGAAAATGGAGACTCCAGAATGGTGATTCTACCCTTCTGCTTTCCTGAAACGGATCAATTGCCAGGTTCTTTTGCAACCATTTTTGATCGGAAGTCTGGAGGGGCTATTCCTAAGTATGGCCGTTCCGTTCGGTTTGGGAAGCGGGAGCAACATTGGAGTGAGATGCCATGCGATAGGGCGCAAGTGGTTGCGCAGCACATAGATATGAGCGCGCGCCAGATTTCAATTGAAGCGGAAGGGCTTCAGAATTATTCTACCTTTAGGTTGGACGTGGCTGAAGTAGAAACAGCCAATCAACTTAGGCTCAGCGATCTTCTCCTAGCTCGACTCATTGAAGAAACAGATGAACCCGACTCTACAAGTGTTTCCGCGGAATCAGATGTGACGGGCCTCTCTTTCAATAGATTTGGAAGAACCATTTATCCTGTCGCAGAGCCAAAGTTTAAATCTGGAACGCCTATTTACCTGTATTTAGAAAGTTATGGTTTAACTCCAGACGCCGAATCCGAGCTGGTTTTTCAAGCTGCGCTTGTTACAGGTGCGCTGACCGAGGACACGACTCCAAGACTAAGTCAGATTTTTGGAAAACAGGAAAAACCGGTTGTTTCGGTAGAGTTTTCTCAAACTGTAACTTCTGCTCTCGATGCTCGGTATTTTATTTTGGAAACGACGGATGTTGAGCCCGGCACCTATGTGCTGGCGGTTAGAGTAGTTGAGAAACGAACAGGGTTTCAAAAAGTCATTAGTAGAGAAATTGGTATTAAGTAGCGTATGAGACGATTGATAAGGCCGAGAAAGGGCACGGTCGGTGCTGGAGTGATATTGCTGCTTCAAGTCATGCTGATTTGCGTAAGTACTGCGAGTGCCCAGCAGTCATTGATTCGAGGGACGGTGGTCGACGCAAGTAACGGAGAGAGCTTACAGGGCGTTAACGTTGCTCTCTATCAGAATGAGGCGTTGCAAGTTGGTGGAGTGTCGGGCGACGATGGCGTTTATGCAATTTCGAGTGTTCAGGCTGGCTCGTACGAGATAAGGGCTACTTTTATAGGCTTTATTACGTATTCGGAATCACTAGTTGTCGGACCTAGCGACCGTTTAATCATCAACATTAAGCTCGAGCTGAATGAAGAGGAGCTGGGAGAGGTAGTGGTTGAAGACGATAGAGGGGCAGGTACTGCGCGCGTACTGGCGGGCCAGACCACGATTACACCCGCCGATGTTGAACTTATCCCCGGACCAGATATATCGGGTGACTTGGTTAACTATTTGACTGTTCTACCAGGGGTCGTTTCGTTAGGAGATAGGGGGGGGCAGCTGTTTATTCGGGGTGGCGAGCCGTGGCAAAACTTGGTCCTCTTAGATGGTATGTGGGTGTACCAACCTTTTCACATCTTAGGTTTCTTTTCCTCGTTTCCGTCTGAAATTTTGAAAACCGTAGATGTCTATGCGGGTGGATATACAAGTCAATACGGCGGTCGAATCTCATCCGTGATCGATATAAAGAGTCGAAACGGAGACAAAAAGAGCTATGCTGCTTCAGGTTCATTGACGCCATTTGTTTCAGGATTCGCCCTAGAAGGACCTATTGCCACTGATTTGGTCTCTTTTTTGGTTAGCTATCGGACTTCTGTTATGGACAAAGGCGCCTCTAAACTCATCAAGGACGACCTACCCTTTGAGTTTGGAGACTTTTTTGCCAAGGCGCATGCGTTTTTAAGCTCCAATTCGCAATTGTCAATTTCCGTCCTCGAAACCCATGACAAAGGATCCGTTTTCGAGGGGTCAGACGTTCAGGACAAGGAATACGTGCAATGGAAAAATAAGTCGGCGAGTGCCAGGTATCTGGTTTTCCCTCGCGCATTCCCGATTATGGCAGAGTTTATTATCTCCGCAACGCGGCTTAAGTCTTCGGTAGGAGCCGGGAACGACTTTTCGAGCAAATCAGATTTAGCGAGTGCCAATACAAACATAAATATCACCCATTTCAACTCATATGGGGATGTGAAGTGGGGTCTTTTTGCACGAACACTGGAACTTGAATCGAATTTGGCGGGTCAATTTCAGTCTGTTACCAATCGAAAAGAGTACCTCACTGAAGTTGGAATGTATATCGAGCCAGAACTAAGGGACTTTTTTGGATGGAGTCTGCGCGGAGGCTTACGCATTCATTCGTTTCCGAGTAAGAACAGCGGCTTTCTTGAACCTCGATTCAGAGCGGTTAAAGAGCGTGAAACGGATCAGTTTTCAGTTGCCCTTGGGTCTTTCCACCAGGAAGTGGTTGGCCTGACAGATCGTCGAGATGCATCTGGAGTGTTTACTGCATGGACTTCCAGCCCCGACGACGAAAAAGTCCCCGAAGCGCTTCATGCCATTGTTGGCTACCGGAAGACGTTTGGCGGCAATTTTGACGTGAGTCTGGAAGGGTACGCCAAAAAGCTAAACAACCTCTTCATTCCAGAATGGACAGCTTATCCTCGTTTCACTACTCGGATTCAGCCAGCTGAAGGACGGGTCTTTGGAGGCGATTTACGCGTTGAGTACCGCAAAGGGCCATTTACTGGGTTAGTCACCTATGGAATCTCGTCCGTCGAATATCGAGCAAAACAAGAAAGTATTTCTCTTTGGTATGGGGAGGATGAATTGCAATTTCGACCCGCTCATGACCGACGGCACCAGGTCAACGCGGTAGCCGCTTTTGATTTCCAATCATTCGAGTTGAACATCAGATGGCAGTTTGGGTCTGGGTTGCCTTTCAGTCGCGCACTCGGATTTGATGGATTCATGTTGGTGGAAGGAGGCTTAGACGTGTTTCAAAACCCGGGCAGCCGTCGAGTTATTTATGAGCGTCCCTACAACGGAGTATTACCTACTTATCATAGACTAGATGTCACTCTTGAAAAGTCTGTAAGGTTTTCTCACGGGGTGACTTTATCGGGATTAATTGGCGTAATCAACGCATACGATCGAACGAATTTGTTTTACCTCGACGTGTTCACGCTGCGCAGGGTTAATCAATTGCCCATCATTCCAACGTTTGGCTTAAAACTGGATTTCGAATGAGATCTCACTATTTCATTGGCATAAGCCTCTTGTGGCTCATCCTCATTTCTTCCGTTGTTACTGGTTGCGATGAGAGCGTGAATCCAATCCTAGGAACGGAGGAAGCATTCACATTTTATGGGTTCTTTAATCCTCGTTCGGATACTCAAGCGGTTCGTGTCTACTCGATAGATGGCATTTTGAAGCCAGAATCGCGGGACAATATGGACGCCTTCGTGACATCAACGAATAAGCAAACCGGAGAAACTCAAATTTGGCGTGATTCTCTGATTGTTTTTAGAAACGGCACGGTGGGGCACGTTTTTTATTCTTTGTTTCGACCAGAACACAATACCGAATATGCTTTCGAGGCAACAAGGTCCGACGGAAAGCATGCTTTTGCAGATATTAAGACCCCTGCAGATGGGCAAACCGAGATTGTAGATATCGTTTCTACCAGAAGTAACGTCCTGGTGAAGTTGCATTGGTCAGGCGTACCCAAAGTGCTTCAAACGGTAGCAACCTATACCGTGAGGGTGCCATTTCCTGATCGGACAGACACAACTACCATTCGGGTGAGAATTCCGAGCGGTCAAGCAGAACGCCTGGGTCCAGATCTGTGGAATGTCACTATTATACCTTCGCTTGATATTGGAACCATCTTTACTGCGTTGTCCTTGCGCCCTGGAGTAAATCCAATAATCTTAGACGAAATTGATGTAGGAGCCTTTATTGTTTCTGAAGACTGGGAAGCCCCAACCGGAGTGTTTGACGAGGAGCTTTTGGTTCAACCAAACGTCTTTTCAAACGTGGAGAACGGCTTTGGTTTTATTGGGGGCGCTTACTTCGATCATTTTGTCTTTGAACTATCGGACAAAAACAAAAGGGATGCGGGATTTGACGTGGAGTGATTCAGGGACCTTCGTTGTCGGTGTGAATCCTCACGGAACAAGGAGCGTTCACCTCTTCGATTTAGAAATGCCTTTTGGGCAGTCGGGCGTTTGATTAAAAAACTCTATCTCATGCGTAGCACGTCATCTTTCATTTTTACTCTACTCATAGGCCTCTTGTTGGCAGGACCTGCGTTTTCGCAGCAGGCCGATCCTATGACCGAAGGTATTCTGGCTTTCAGAAAAGGGGAGTATTCGCAGTCCGTCAAACATTTTGAGGCGGCTCTAGCAGCCGATCCCCAAAACGCAGAAGCTCATTTCCTATTGGCCCGTTTATTTTGGGAGACGGATCTAAAAGACGCCAAAAGAGCAGGCAAGGAATTGGAAGCCGCTTTGCTCATTGATCCGACCAATGTTCAATACATGGTTGCGTCCTTGCAGCAGCTCAGGGAGGATTCTGCCTTCTTTATTGTTGATAAAACTCGGGAACGTCTTCGTCGCGAGATGGCCTACAAAATCCTGAAACTGGATGAGACGAACTCGTTTGCGCACGAGGAATTGGGAAAATCGTTCATCCGAGATTTCTGGCGTTACCGGAACGCCATGATGTACCCTTCTCTTACGTTTAACGAGTACAAATATCGAGGATCAAGCGAGTATGACCCGATGGCTACGCGCCTATTAGACGATTTACGCGATTTCGAACAGGCGAATGGACAACAAGAAACCGATGTTCTCACAGAGCAATTAGGAAGAGTAGAAGCAAATTGGGATCCAAGCTCTGTATTTATGGCCGATGAGTTTGATATAGATGCGCTTAAACGCCAAGGGTTTCCCGTCATTGATATGTCAGGAAGGGCCCAGAATGCATACGATGCAGCGATTGTGCATCTCAACGCCTCGCTTGAATCAGATCCTCGTCAGCGCTCGGTGTATGATCACTTAATGGAGATTTACTCTCTCAAGGGCGAATATGACGAAGCTTTGAAAATGCTTTCCCAAATGTATGTGTTCTACCCAGAAGACATGAAGTTGTGGACGTACTTGGGCTATGCGCATTATCACGCTGGAAACATGGAAGCTGCTTCGAAATCGTTTGAAACAGCATTTAGGTACATGGATGAGAAAACCTCTTATGCATATACTCACCTAGATGATATTCTTCCAGAAGAAGAAAAGCGCCTTTACGCTCAAGACCCAGCAGCCTATTCCGCTCGATTTTGGACGTCTAAAGATCCTCGCTATCTGACTCCGTACAATGAACGGAAAATGGAGCATTACGCTCGTCTGACCTATGCGGACTTGCTGTACGGTGCACCACAGGTGGATCTCAGAGGATGGAACACGGAGCGCGGCCAAATATTGGTTCGCTATGGCGTTCCAAACGGCGACGTGGTCATTATCCCAAGATCCAGTTCAGGCGTTCGAGATAGTACTCCAGCCGACGACGGAAACTCTACCAGCCTCGCCATCCAAGTTGGTAGGTCCGGTACTGGCTTTGATATGTTTGAAGAAGCTAATACGTACAATATTTGGGACTACGGAGACTTTAAGTTTGTCTTTGAAGATCCTTTCCGAAACGGTGAGTACCGGCTCTACAGCCCAAGCGCGGCTGAATTAACGGCAGGTGGACTGCCTTGGGCGAATGATTACACCATTAAAGCCAAGGAAACCATAAGAAAGACACCCGAACGGTATACCTATGAAGCGCCAGGCCGCCAGATCGAACTACCCTTTGTGGTATCCTCCTTTAAAGGGGAGAGTGGTAACACGGATGTTTACGTCAACTACGCCATTCCTATCACAACTGCCTTTGATCCCAAACAGGATTTTATCAATATTACGGCAAATGCTGGTACGTTCGTTGTAGCCGAAAACAGAGATATGCTGGTTGAGAGAAGAAGAACGATTTATGGTCTTCCAACATCTCAGGTTGTTCAGTTTGATGAGTCAAACCTATGGGTTGACACGCAAAAAATGACAACACCTCCAGGACACCATGAAGTGAGTGTAGAGTTCGAAACCTCAGGCGGTACCACCGTAGCCGTTCAGCGGCGGGAAGTGGACATTCATGACTTCTCTTCGTTGAGCCTGTCTATGAGTGACATTCTTCTCGCTTATCGGATTGAAGAAACGGATAATGGAAAGCCAGTTGTTCCAACAGATATTTTCAGAAACAATCTGAGCATTCAACCTGCGCCATGGACTGTCTTTTCTCTGGATCAGCCTATCTACATCTACTTTGAGGTGTATAACCTTGCACTCGGGACAGATGGGCAGGCGCGATATGAAGTGGAAGCTACCTTAACGCCAAAAGACAAAGGCTCAGGTGTAGGCCGTATGCTAAGAGGGCTCTTTGGAAGCGGCAAAGGCGGCGTGTCTACGGGCGTTCCAATATCTGTTTCATCCACGAGCGACGGTCAGTACCTCATCCTGGATGCATTGAATCAGGAAACAGGCTTGTTTACTCTAAAGGTGAAAATAAAAGACACCCAGTCGAATGACGAAGTTGAAATGGAACAAGAGCTCTTCTTAGAATAGGCTCTATTTCGCGCTGGCGGCCGTTGAGACCGCTTGGTCCATATCTCGGACCAAACTCTTTAAAGACGCTTTATAGGTGCTCAAGCTTTCATACAGGCTGGGGTCAGATGTGGCCAAGATTTGAACGGCCAATATCCCTGCGTTCTTTGCGTTTCCGATGGCAACAGTAGCTACAGGCACACCGGCCGGCATCTGGACAATGGAGAGTAGGGAATCCATTCCATCCAAGTTTTTAGTTGGCACAGGAACGCCAACCATGGGTAGGGAAGTTGAGGCAGCCATCATTCCCGGAAGGTGTGCGGCGCCGCCAGCTCCAGCAATAATAACTTTCAAGCCCCGCTCGTACGCGGAATTAGCGTACTCGTACATGGCTTCAGGAGTCCGGTGAGCGGACAACACGCGCGCTTCAAACGCCACTCCAAACTCTGCTAAGATATCTGCAGCAGCTTCCATTACAGGCCAGTCGGATTGACTTCCCATTGCGATTCCAACGAGGATCGATTTTGAATGAGGCATTTGGATGTGGTTCTCTGTTAAAGATTAAGGGCACTAGCTGCAGTTTCTGCAAGACGTCGGGCTGACTTAGCGTCCTCTGCAGTCACGGTTACATGGCCCATTTTACGCTGCGGCCGGGTTTCTGTTTTCCCGTAAATGTGGATAGCGGCTCCCGGAACAGCGAGGGCTTCTTCCAAACCATCAGCCCGAAGTTCCCCAGCTCGCTTTCCAAGTACATTGATCATCACGGCAGCTGGTACGCGTAAAGAGGGGGCACCAAGCGGCAAGTTCAAAACCGACCGCACGTGGTTTTCAAACTGGGAAGTATGGCATGCTTCAATGGTGTAGTGACCAGTATTATGGGGTCTAGGCGCCAGCTCATTGACCAAAAGGTCTCCATTTTCAAGTTCAAACAGTTCAACACCAAGCAATCCGACTAGCGCTGTAGCATTTGCCGCTTTTAAGGCCAATTTCTGAGCCATTCCGTTTACAGCTTCTGAAATGGAGGCAGGAACTGTGACAGCATGGCAGCGGTGGTCTTTTTGCTCTGTGTCTACAACTGGATATACTACACATTCGCCGGAGTAGGATCTGGCAACCATAACAGCCAGTTCTCGAACAAATGGAACGAAGGATTCAATCAGAAGGCCATCATCTGCTGAGAGCTGGGCCCAAGCTTCTGCCAGTTCTTCCTTGCTTCGGACCGTGGCGTTCCCGTAGCCGTCGTAGGAGCCCTCGAAACGCTTGGCGACTACCTTGGAGCCGTACTGTAGAAAGGCGGCTTCAGCCTCGCCGTAGGTTGCGCACAATCGATATTCAGGTAACGCAATCCCCGCCTGGGCGAGCGCCGTTTTTTGACGCCCTTTGTGACGAATCACACGAAGTGTTTCCGATGATGGCCAAACATGCGTGGCGCCGCCGGCCACTGATTCGGCGAGATCTGCTGGCGCCCATTCACTTTCAACAGTGACGGCGTCACAATCTTGAACAAACGCCGCCATCACATCGGGATCATTCCAATCACCGATGACCGATTCGCCGATGTGGTCGACTGGGCCTGATGCACTGGGAGACAACGTTTTAACACGGATTCCCATTCGTAACGCTGCAAGGGCAGACATGCGTCCTAGCTGGCCACCGCCGAGGATTCCGAGCGTAGGGAAAAGAGAGTGATGAGGCACGTTGTTGACGTGATAATTAATGAAAAAACGGGTACGGTTTACTCAGATAAAAGCTGATCAAGCATCATTTCGTCTTCCACTAATACTTGGCGGGCTTTCGAGCCCTCAAACGGACCTACAATACCAGCATCTTCGAGCTGATCAACAATACGTGCAGCTCTGGAATAACCCACAGAAAGCTTGCGCTGGAGGAGCGAAACTGAACCTTGCTGCGCCCTCACAATAATTCGGGCAGCGTCTACAAATAGTTCGTCTTTTGGACCTCCCATTCCGAATAGGGAAGCAGGGCCCGCTTCTTCTTCAATTGATGGCAACAAATAGGGTCCGGGACCTTCTTGATCCCCAATAAAGCCAGTTAAGCGATCAATTTCCGCATTGGATACGAACGGGCCTTGAAGACGCGTAATACGACTGCCAAGCATATAAAGGAGATCCCCATTTCCAACCAAACCTTCTGCTCCATTTTGGTCAAGAATGGTTCGAGAGTCAATTTTAGAAGCCACTTGGTAGGCAATCCTTGAGGGGAAGTTCGCCTTGATAAGACCGGTAATTACGTCTACGGAAGGCCTCTGAGTTGCCAGAATAAGGTGGATACCTACGGCGCGGGCCATCTGAGCAAGCCGGGCAATTGGGGCTTCAATGTCCTTTCCAGCCGTCATCATGAGGTCGGCCAACTCGTCTACAATGACCACGATGTAAGGCAACAACCGATGACCTTCTTCTTCACTCAGCCGGCCCCCTCTATAACGGTCGTTGTACTCTTTAACAGATCTGACCTGCGCCAAGGAAAGAAGGTCGTAACGAGCTTCCATTTCCTTTTCGCAACTTTTAAGTGTTCCTAGAGCTTGCGAGAAGTCGGTGATAATGGCATCCTCAGCTTCGGGAGGCATTGCCACGTAATGGGAAGCAATCTGGGCATAAGCCGACAATTCGATCTTTTTAGGATCGATCATCACAAATTTCAATAGGGAGGGAGGTACCGAATACAACAATCCTGCGATAAACGTATTGACACCAACACTCTTCCCAGACCCGGTTGCACCTGCAATGAGGACGTGGGGCATTTTGGTCAAGTCCTGAAGTACAATTTCTCCTTCAATGGATTTGCCCATGATGAGAGGCAGTTGCATGTCGTTTTCTTGAAACGTCCGCGTCTCAATAATATCTCGAAAACAAACTAACTCACGGTGCCTGTTGGGTATTTCGACCCCAATTGCAGATTTGCCCGGGATTGGAGCAATCATACGAATGCCTTTGGCTGCGAGCGCCATGGCCAGGTCGTTCTCTAAAGCAGTTATCCGGCTAATTTTGATTCCGGGTGCTGGGGTCAACTCATACAATGTCACGGTTGGACCTACAATCGCATCAATACCAATAATTTCGATGTTGTAGGTCGCCAGCTTGTCGAGCAGTATCTGCTTGTTTTCTTCAAGCTCGTTGTAATCAATTTTGTGCTTGCCTTCAGGTGCAAAGTCCAGCAAGTCCAACCCTGGCTGGTTGAACCCGTAGTCAGAACTCGAAAGGACGTTTCTAGAAGCTCGTTTAGCTTTTTCTTCTACTTTTTGTTCGTGAACCGTGATGGAAAGCTCCTCATCCGTTCGGCTTTCCTCCTCGGACTTAGGGGCTTTCGGACTGGGGTGAACCGTTAAGGGTAGACGCGAAGCAGATTGAAACGATTCTGAAGGTGGGGCAGAAGATCTTCGCTCGTCGCGCTCTTGAGCCGCTTTTTTAAGGCGAGCTTCTTCGCGCTTCCCAGCCTCTTCTTTTTTGGAAAGATCGCGGTCATTTCGTTTTTCTTCGAGTAGTTCTTCGCGTTCCGCATGACGCTCTTCTTTTCTCACTGCACGAGTCGCCCACCGCTCCCGCAGACCAAATTGGATACTAGAAAAACGATTCTCAACTCGATCCATAGTCCGCTGAATGTCACGGTCTATGAGCAAAAGCAGGGTAATGGTTAGAGCAGATGAAACGATGATAAACGAGCCAATGGACCCGAAAATCCGTTGCATCCATCCAGCAGTTCCAAGGCCCCATGTACCACTGTAAACAATAAGATCTGTTTGGAGGGCAATCAAAATCCAGCCGAACAGCGTGGCGAAGATATACGCCCCTGTCAACACAAGAAGTGACAAGAACTTCAAATGAGAGGAAGATCGATGTCTGAGCCACGAGTATCCCCAAAGCATTCCAATGCCTGGAATAGCTAGCACACAGTAGCCCAAGAATTCCGGTACCAGAACTCGCGCAATGGCGGCTCCTGTTAGCCCAAGCGCATTCACTGCATTCTTAGCACCTGGAGCTAGCAAAGAATTCCAAGAAAACCGCTGAGCCAGAAGGTTATCTGCTTGATTGTACGTTAGAACAGCCAGCGTGACCAATACGCAGATAACAATCAGAATTAGACCAAGCACTTCGCGTTTTCTCTGCGGAGAAATGAGCGAAGCCGGCTCAGTCGGTTTCGGCTTGGTGGTTTTTCTTTTTTGAACGTTTGTAGCCATGAAGGAATCTAAGCAACTCGTTGGGCACCCACTAATGTATGGATGGGCGGGCTTTATTGTGAGATCAGTTTACTTGTGAAATGGGGGCTTTGCTACCCTCGCCTTGAAACTACGGCCTCGCGCAGCAATTTGTATTTGAGATCCAAGCGTCACATAAGCCGGGTCGTTCAACACATAGCCCATTCCAATGCCCTGATTTAGGACTGGGGACTGGGTTCCGCTACTGACCTCACCGATTGCTTCGCCCGCTTCATTCTGAATTTCGTATCCATGTCTTGGGATCCCGCGCTCAGTAACCACAAACCCAACTAACTTGTGCTCTGGTCCATCTTCTTTGATTTTGGCCAGCGATGTTTTTCCAATAAACCCTTCTTTATCCAACTTGGTAACCCAACTCAAACCCGCTTCAATCGGATTGTGGTCTTTTGAAATGTCGTTACCGTGCAAACAGAAGCCACTTTCCAGTCTCAGCGTATCGCGTGCTCCAAGGCCCGTAGGTTTTAAGCCGAACGCTTCTCCTGCCGCCAACAACGCATTCCAAATCTGAACGGTGTCAGCTGAATTGCAATAAATTTCGACTCCTACCTCACCGGTGTACCCCGTTCTGGAAACAATAACATTCGACAAACCCAGAAACTCAACGTCCGCTGGAGATGCGAAATGGTAGTACTTAAGCAGTGATGCGTCAATTCCGGTTGCCTTTTTCAGGATGTCAAACGCTGCTGGTCCTTGAAGTGCAAGCAGTCCGGTTGTGTCCGATTGGTTATCCAGGTTGGCACCAACATCATTGTTTTTCTGCATCCATGCCCAGTCCTCGTCAATATTCCCCGCATTGATCACCAACATGTACTCAGATTCACTTTTTCTGTAAACCAACAAGTCATCAATGATGCCGCCATCCGGAGTACACATGGCAGAATAAAGCGCCTTCCCGTCGTAAAGTGTAGAGACGTCGTTTGTGACAAGGTTTTGGATAAACGCGAGTGCGTTTGGACCTGACACAAGTACCTCGCCCATATGGCTCACATCAAACAATCCGGCTTGTGAGCGAACCGCGTGATGCTCTTCAATAATCCCGGAATACTGAACAGGCATAGAATACCCAGCAAAGGGGACCATTTTGGCGCCCAGCTTGATGTGTTCTTCGTTCAGCGGGGTGTATTTCAATGACGATTCTGCCACGATTCTACAAAGTTTATGTGGTTGAAAGGAAGATTGCCTAATCACCCGATAATACGTTTAATGGGGCTCTTGGACAATGAATTAATGAAGCTGTCTGCTACAATCGATAGGCCGAGATTCCCGTGCCGCTTAGAACTTCCACCGCTCTGTTTGCTTCAGCGGCCGTGTGAAAGCCCAAGCGAAAGGTACCACCTGTGCCTTCTCTAATTCGAAGAAGCTCGATGTCTTTAATGCTTAGGTCTGCTTTAAACAACGAGGTGGTAATGTCTACCAATGCGCCAGGCCGGTCAGAGGTAAATACGAATACATCTGCGAGCGGCTTTAAAAATCCTTTTCGATCGATCGGGATGAAATCTCGGGTTTGCTCGGCTTCATGAAAACATTGGCCCACAAACTCAAAATCCGAGGAGGCAATTCTGTTTTTAAGTGTCGTCAGTTGATTTTCCAGCTCTTCTAGCGCCTTAACCACTTCATTTTGGTTCTCCATCAGGATATCCTGCCACATCGGATAGGGGGACGATGCTATCCGAGTCATGTCTCGAAACCCTCCAGCGGCCAGAAGCAGGAGTTCGGGATCCTGGGCTCTTGAACTAGAAGCAAGATTCATTAAAAGAACAGAGAGTAGCTGAGGCAGGTGACTAACGCGCGCTGCAATTCTGTCGTGCTTTTGGGCAGACATCTCAATAATGCGAGCTCCGGAAAGACTGATTAGCGTTGTTAGCCGAGCGTAGGCTTCTGGAAGGCGATGTTTATGCTTTTCGTCGCAACACAATACATACGTCGCGTTTTCAAACAACACGCCGTTCGCATGCCGAATTCCATTTCGCTCTGAGCCTGTCATTGGATGCCCGCCAACAAAGAGCACGTCGTCACCGAAAAGCTGGTTTGCTAGAGCCACAATGGGCGTTTTTACAGAGCTCATGTCGCTGACAACGGCCCCCGGCTTAACATGCCCTTTAATTTGCTCAAGAATGGCCAAGGACGGCTCCGGTGGCGTAGAAATCAGGATTACGTCTGCATGTGCGACGGCAATACGTAAGTCGGTAGTCCCATCAGATATGGCGCCTCTTGAGCGAGCCGCTTCCAGCGTTGACTCTGAGTCAACTCCAATCACTTCGATGGTAGGATCTGCTGCCCGCACTGCGAGCCCCATGGATCCTCCCATTAGACCTGTCCCGATAATTGTGACCTTCATCGACATCATTCTTCTTGAAATAGGTCGCGAAATGTACAGCTATCGTGTGGAAAACACGTCAAGTTCACACGGTATTCAGCAGCGCTTGTGACTCTAGAAATTGTGCACAGTATCTTGCCTCTACGAATACCCCGGCCGTCACTAAATGTACTAAATCTATGTCTAAGCCGTTTTTTAATCCAGCCGATGCCTTTCAATTTGAATCCCTTCTTGGTGAGGAAGAGCGTCTCATCATGGAGTCTGCGCGTGAGTATGCTCAGACTCAGTTGGAGCCAAGAGCGCTCGAAGGAAACCAGCACGAAGTTTTTCACGCTGAGATTCCTCGGGAACTAGGTGAATTGGGTCTATTGGGTTCTACTATTCCGGAAGAATACGGTGGCGCTGGAGTCAGTTATACGGCATATGGCTTGATTGCTCGCGAATTGGAACGAGTGGACTCCGGTTACCGCTCGTTCGCATCGGTTCAATCCTCGCTGGTAATGCATCCTATTAATGCGTTCGGCACCCCTGAGATGAAGGCTAAATACCTTCCCAAGTTGGCTACTGCTGAATTGATTGGTTGTTTTGGACTTACCGAGCCAGATCATGGTTCAGATCCTGGCTCTATGACAACAACTGCGCTCCGAACCGAAGGGGGCTGGGTGTTAAACGGCGCCAAAATGTGGATTACCAATTCGCCGATGGCAGACGTATTTGTGGTGTGGGCCAAAGCGAAAGAGAAGTCCTCCGATGCAGGTGTTATTCGAGGGTTTGTGCTAGATAAAGGCATGAAAGGGCTTTCTGCTCCTATAACGCATAACAAAATGTCCCTCAGGGCTTCTGTCACGGGCGAAATCGTGATGGAAGATGTGTTTGTGCCCGAAGGAAACATGTTTCCAGAAGTGACCGGCCTAAGAGGACCATTTTCTTGCCTAAATAATGCACGTTACGGCATTGTTTGGGGAGCGCTCGGCGCAGCTGAAGATTGCTTTCGTCGTGCGCGCCAATACGTTATGGAACGAAAGCAGTTTGGCTATCCATTGGGCGCCATGCAATTAGTCCAGACTAAACTGGCGAACATGGTAACGGATATTACGCAAATGCAGCTTCTTTCTTGGCGACTTGGCCAGTTGAAAGATGCGGGACAAGCAACACCTTCAATGATTTCGTTGGCGAAACGAAACAACTGTGGTAAAGCGCTCGAAATAGCTCGCATCGCACGCGACATGTTGGGCGGAAATGGTATTACCGGTGAGTTTCGCGTGATTCATCACATGGTGAACCTCGAGAGCGTAAACACATACGAAGGCACCTACGACATCCATGGATTGATTTTGGGAAGGGAATTGACCGGAATTCAGTCATTTACTCCACGCGGCAACGATTTGTAGGCCCCAGGGGCGTAACCTGTTTGGTTACCGTTCGTACCTTAGATCGTATATCGGCTTTGCCGAGCCCTCATTTGATTCATTTATTCCATCCAGATTATGCCAGTTGCCATAGTTGCCATCATTTTTGGTTCATTTCTACTTCTGATGAAGATGATCCTCGGTCATAGACAAGGGAATCGTGCTCTTCCACCCGTTGAGAGTGGATCAAGCGTGATGTTGTCTGAACTTGAGCACATGATGGATGATCGTGTGAATCAGGCTATTGAACCACTGGTAGCTCGTATTGACGAATTGGAGTCTGCTCAATTGCTGGCGACTTCCGAAAAAATGTTGATTGGGGAAAGCATTCAGGCTCAGACTCATGAGCGTGTCAAAACAGAATCACACAGCTGATATCCACGTTTTCCTCTGAACCCAAGCGAGACCCGTTATGCCTGAAGAGATGCTCATCCTGTTAACCTTCTTGATGATGGGAGTATTTATCCTTTCAATGACAAAGATGATCTTGAACCATCGGAAAGGAAAATCCCAGTCAAAAAGCCAGTCTTCCGAGTCGGGTAGTTTGACCACGAGTGAGCTGGAAGGCATGATGAGACGAGCAGTTGAACAAGCTCTTACTGGTGTGAGTGGCAAAATAGAAGATCTAGAACTTGAAGTAGCAAAGCTTAATTCGACTACGCCTCAGTTGGCTGCTCACGACCCGTCTTCTAGACTTAACCAGGACGACGAAGTGCTGGATGTTGAGCCAGTATCCGTTCGATCTAAATCCAACTCATAGTTTGGAAGGAATCATTCTCCGATCAACCGGCAGTTGGTACGAAGTACTCTCGGATTCCGGTACCTATTCGTGCACGATTAGGGGTAAGTTCAGATTGGCCGACGAAGCGGCCACGAATCCGGTGGTTATTGGGGATCGTGTTCTATTCGATCTAAATGAAGACAAAACCGGAATCATTGTCGAGCGGCTCGAGCGGCATAACAAACTGAGCAGGCGAGCGGCAGGTAGACGGCAGAGTAAAGAGCACGTTATTGTCGCAAATGTGGACAAAGCTTGGATTGTTCAAAGCATTCGCAACCCCCGAATCAATCCTGGCTTTATTGATCGCGTGATTGTGATGGCGGAATACTTGCACGTTCCAGCCGGTATCATCTTTAATAAAGCAGACTTAATGGACGAAGCGGCTGAAGAAGTCGTCATGTTTTTTGCTGAGCTTTACGAGAGCCTAGGCTACCCGGTAGTCTTTACAAGCACTAAGGTTGACGGCGGTACTACCGATTTGTTAGCCCAATTAGAAAAGGGGATTCACGTATTTATTGGGCCGTCTGGAGTAGGGAAGTCGTCTCTTTTAAACGCGATCGTACCAGATTCCGATCTAAAAACAGGGGCCATAAGTGAAAGCACTCAAAAAGGGAAACACACCACCACCTATGCCGAACTGATTCGGATTCCGAATGGCGGTTTTATTGGAGACACTCCAGGCCTACGAGAGTTTGGACTATACTCGATCCCGCCCGAGGAATTATCTCATTATTTCGTGGAATTTAGGGACCACATGCACGACTGTCGCTTCCCAAATTGTACGCACGATCACGAGCCCCACTGCAAAATCAAGGAATTAGTGGAGGCCGACGAACTGGCCGTTGAGCGCTACGAAAGCTACATCAACATGCTTGCTGCAGCTAGACTTGGGAAACTAGACGTGGGGCGATAGCTATTTATTCTTCGGAGGAGCTTTAGGTTTTGCTGCCGGTTTCTTTTTAGCTGCAGGCTTCTTTTTAGCCGTTGTGGCGGCTTTTTTAGCCTTTGGTTTGGCCTTTGCCTTGGCTTTTGGAGCCTTCTTTTTAGTGGCTCTTTCGCTGAGTAGAAAAATGGCTTCTTCTAGCGTGACCGATTCAATACTCATGTCCTTTGGTAAGGACGCATTCACCCTTTGGTGCTTGACGTAGGGGCCGTACCGGCCATCCCAAACTTCGATTAGTTCACCGGATTCCGGATGCTCACCAATAGTCCGCAGCGGTTTGCTTTTTGCTTCTTTCTTGAGCAATAACTCCATGGCTCGATCAAAACCGATTGTCAACACGTCGTCGTCCTTCGTAAGCGAGGCAAATACGGAAGCGTGTTGAACATATGGACCGAAGCGTCCAATGTTGGTTTTGATAACCTTTCCAGATTCCGGATGATTTCCCAGCTCTCGAGGTAATTCAAGTAGCTTCACGGCTACCTTGAAGTCGACGTCAGCAGGATCGATGGTCTTGGGAATAGAAATACGTTTTGGTTTCCCTTCCTGCTCGTCATCTCCAAGCTGCACGTAGTGACCATAAGGTCCCTTTTTGACAAAAACCGGCATCTCCAAATCTGGATGGATTCCAAGAATGTCGTCACCCCGGTCTTTTTCATCCAAGAAGCCTTGCAAATCTGCTGCTTCAAGATCACCTGGCGATGTATTAAAAGGAATAGAGGCTACTTTTCGATCTTCCCCTTCTTTTTCTAACTCGACATAAGGGCCATATTTGCCAACGCGGACTACATATGGGTTCCACTTCTCGAAAATGATTCCTGAAACCTCACGTGCGTCGATTTTGTCTAGGCCTTCGGCAATCTTCGCTTCGAGTCCGTCCTTTCCGTTAAAAAAGCTTTTCAGATAGGGGAGAGCCTTGGCTTTGCCGTCTGCAATATCGTCTAGCACCTGCTCCATTTCCGCTGTAAAACCAGTATCAATTAGCGAGGTGAACTGGCTTTCAAGCAAGTTATTTGTAGCAAAGGCTGTAAAAGTTGGGATGAGTTGGCTCCTATCCCTTCTCACGTAACCGCGACGAACGATGGTATCGATAATGGATGCGTAAGTACTTGGGCGGCCAATTCCCTCTTGCTCTAACACCTTAATGAGCGACGCGTCGGTGAAGCGTGCAGGGGGTTTGGTCGCGTGGCCTTTGGCTTCTAGGCTTTCAAGCTTTACTACGTCTCCCTTTTTAAGGTCGGGAAGAGGTTGCTCTCTATCCTCTAGAGCAGCATCGGGATCATCCGATCCTTCGACGTAGGCCCTGAAAAATCCTTGAAACAATACTGTCTGACCACTAGCCCTGAAAATTGAAGCGTTCTCGCCGTCGCCGGCTCCTATGATGACGGATTTTCGACTAATCCGCGCCTCAGCCATCTGGGACGCCACGGTTCGCTTCCAAATCAAGTCGTACAGCGAAGCTTCCTCGCCGGAAAGGCGGAGCTCAGAGGCTGTTTTCATTTCGGTTCCGGCAGGTCGGATGGCTTCGTGAGCCTCCTGTGCGTTCCTCACCTTGTTTGCAAATTGCCTAGCGCCATCGCTCAAATACTCTTTTCCGTAACGCGTTTCAATAGCCGTTCTGGCCGCGGTTACAGCTTCAGCGGAAAGGTTTGTAGAGTCCGTACGCATGTACGTGATGAAACCCTGTTCATAGAGTTTCTGAGCAACCCGCATTGTCTCCCTGGCCGACAAACGCAGTTTTCGACTAGCCTCTTGTTGGAGTGTAGATGTGATAAACGGAGGATAAGGATTGCTCTTTACCGTTTTCTCGTCGACACTTTGAACGATCCACTTGGATAGAGGCAACGCTTTTTCAAGCGACCTTGCTTTTGGCTCGCTCAGAACAATACAATCTTTGCCGTCAACGGTCCCTTCATTAAGGCGACCCGTGTTATCATCAAAATCTTTCCCGGTTGCCAGTCTCAACCCATTAGTTTGGGACAAGTTAGCCTCGAAAATGGCCCCTGAAGCACCCACGTAAGCCCCTAAGCCCCAATAACTTGCTGGAATAAACAGGATGCGCTGGGTTTCGCGCATGACTAGAAGGCGAACAGCAACGCTTTGAACTCGTCCGGCAGACAATTTCGGAGCAATTTTCTTCCAAAGAAGCGGAGAGATGGAGTAGCCTACAAGCCTGTCGAGCACTCGTCTTGTTTCTTGCGCCTCAACGAGATTCGTATCCATTTCGCGCGTGTTTTCGAGAGCCTCTAAAATGGCAGACTTTGTGATCTCGTGAAACACCATGCGCCGGACCGGCACTTTTGGTTTTAAAACCTCTAAAAGATGCCAGCCAATCGATTCTCCTTCGCGGTCTTCGTCCGTCGCGATGTACAATTCGTCGGCGTCTTTCAACGCATCTTTCAATAGCTTGACGACCTTCTTTTTATCCGTTGGAACGATGTACAACGGCGAAAAGTCCTCTTCTACGTTGACTCCGAGCCGTGACCAACCAGATTTTTTATACTTCTCAGGAATCTGAGAGGCGGAAGGAGGGAGGTCGCGCACGTGCCCCATGCTGGCTTCCACGGTATAAGAATCGGGAAGATACTTGCGAATAGTACGGGCTTTTGTCGGTGATTCTACGACGACGAGTCGCTTCATGTAGCTAGCAGTAGAGGGCTCAAAAGAGCGTTGGGACAACAAATTTTATGACCCCTCACACGCTCGGTTTAGATTTGCGTTCCGAACAGGGGGCATCTGGCACGAATTGGTAAGGGCGTATTGCGGCAGCTGTAGGTCCAAAATTGAATTTGTCGAACGAGCAATCTAATGCCTCGTGTCAACTCTGATTAATGATTTCTTTGCTCACGGATTCGCGATGCTAAAATGCTTCTTTCGTATCTTAACTGGGATTCGCGCAAAATAAAACCGCGTGGGACTGGGTCATTGAACCCGTGCTAAAGACGTTAGCAGTCCGCTGGAAACACCTTCGATTTGAAGGTAGATCCTGACTGAATAAACCCTTCTCTTACTTAAAGTAGACGAACACCATGAACAAATTGGTTTTCAAATTTGGCGATAGCATTTCTGACGGCGATAGGTCGATGAAAGCCCACTTAGGGGGCAAAGGCGCCAACTTGGCAGAAATGTGCTCTATCGGCTTACCGGTCCCGCCAGGATTCACCATTAGTACAGATAGCTGTAAGTTTTACAGTGAACACCAGGGCCAATGGCCTGAAGGATTGGAAGACCAAGTTCGCGATGGTATTGCGCACGTGGCCGCTCAGATGGGCGCCGGTTTTGGAGATTCTTCAAATCCGCTACTGGTATCCGTACGAAGCGGTGCGGCCGTTTCGATGCCAGGTATGATGGATACGGTATTGAACTTGGGACTCAACGACGCCGCTGTAGAAGGCCTCGCTGCCAAAACAGGGAACCCTAGATTTGCGTACGACGCATACCGTCGCTTCATCGACATGTTTGGCGATGTAGTAATGGGAGTTCACCACGAATACTTTGAAGAAGCCATTGAAGGCCTGAAAAAAGAGCGTGGCGTTCAGAGTGACGTTGACCTTACCGGAGACGATCTGAAAGTCCTCGTTGACCGTTACAAAGCGATCTTCAAAAAACATGCAGGATTTGAATTTCCATCAGATCCATTTGAACAGCTTCGTCTATCTGTAAACGCCGTATTTGGCTCTTGGGACGGAGATCGTGCCAAAAAATACAGGACCATCAATAAAATTTCTGGTCTGATTGGTACGGCAGTAAACGTTCAAGCCATGGTCTACGGAAACATGGGCTCAGATAGTGGAACGGGCGTTCTCTTTACCAGAAACCCTTCTACGGGTGAGAATAAGCTATACGGCGAGTTCTTGGTCAATGCACAGGGAGAAGACGTGGTCGCAGGAATTAGAACGCCTGAGGACATTTCTCAAATGGCTTCAGAGTTTCCAGAAGCCTACGAACGCTTAGTTAAAGTGACTCAGACGCTTGAGCGTCACTACCGCAACATGCAGGACATTGAGTTCACTGTTCAGGAAGGAAACTTGTTCATTCTTCAGACTAGAAATGGTAAACGAACAGGAGCAGCTGCTGTCAAAATCGCAGTGGACTTGGTAGAAGAGGAAATGGTAACTATAGAAGCCGCAGTGCGCGACTTAGTAGAACCTGGGCATTTAGACCAGTTGTTGCATCCTCGTTTTGAAGACGTCACTGCGTATAGCAAAGATGTTATTGCCAAAGGCTTACCGGCTTCTCCCGGAGCAGCCGTTGGACAGGTTGTGTTTTCGGCAGAGCATGCAGAGGAATCCCACGCTGCTGGTAAAAAAGTAATCTTGGTCCGCATTGAAACCAGCCCTGAGGATGTGGGAGGAATGGACGCAGCGCAAGGTATCTTGACTTCGCGCGGTGGAATGACCTCACATGCTGCCGTTGTGGCACGTGGATGGGGCAAGCCTTGTGTCGCAGGCTGCAGCGAAGTTGTGATCAACTATGCTGCAAAAACCTTCACCAATGGCAAGGTTACCGTTAAAGAAGGGGACTGGGTTTCTCTAAACGGCTCAACGGGTGAAGTTATTCTGGGTGCTCAGGCTCTTATTGACCCTGAGTTAACTGGAGAGTTCGCGAAGTTTATGAGCTGGGTAGACCAGTTTCGGGTCATGGGAGTTCGGACAAACGCCGATACACCAGCCGATTCTCACAAAGCAATCGAGTTTGGTGCAGAAGGAATTGGTCTGTGCCGTACCGAACATATGTTTTTTGAAGGTGAGCGGATCGACCGGGTTCGTGAAATGATCCTTTCGAAAGACAAAGATTCGAGGGTCAAGGCGCTAGCTAAACTGCTTCCATTCCAGAAAGACGACTTCACGGGAATCTTTGAAGCGATGGCCGGCAAACCAGTCACGGTGCGTCTGCTTGATCCACCATTGCATGAGTTTTTGCCTCACAGCAAAGAAGACATGCAGGATATGGCCGACAAAATGGGGGTTTCGCTCTCTGAAGTTCAGGCTAAAGTCGAAGCACTTTCTGAATTCAACCCGATGTTGGGCCACCGTGGATGCCGTCTAGGTATCACGTACCCTGAGATCACTGAAATGCAGACCCGAGCTATTATTGAAGCGGCCGTCGAGTTGACTCAGAAAGGAGTCAAAGTATTTCCTGAAATCATGGTTCCATTAATCGGAACGGTAGAAGAATTTGCTCATCAAAAAGCCATCATTAAAAAGACGGCAGAGCAAGTGTTTTCAGAAAAAGGAGCACGTGTTGAATATCTGATCGGAACCATGATTGAGATTCCACGCGCGGCTTTGACAGCTGAGAAAATTGCGAAAGAAGCAGAGTTCTTCTCCTTTGGTACCAACGACTTAACCCAAATGACGTTTGGATATAGTCGCGACGATGCCGGCACGTTTTTGCCTGAATACGTGGACAAAAAGATTCTTGCCGACGACCCATTCCAGTCTCTAGACATCGAAGGAGTTGGTCAGTTGGTTCGTTTCGGAACTGAAGGCGGACGCCGTGGGCGCCCAGGCCTGAAAGTTGGAATCTGCGGAGAACACGGTGGTGATCCTCGCTCGGTTCATTTCTGTTCAGAGGTTGGCATGGACTACGTTTCATGCTCGCCTTTCCGTGTGCCTATTGCTCGCTTGGCTGCTGCTCAAGCAAATCTAGCTAAGAAGTAAAGCAAGACCGCACGCCGAAGCAATAAAGAGCTTCAGCGGGGGGCAGTCCAATGGGACTGCCCCCCGCATTTGTTTTAGAGGCTCTGCTTCTTTGGGAAGTAGGCTTTAAAGCTGGGTGCTAAGTCGCAACATCGGCTCGTGAACTCCGTCTAATCAATTTTATCTTTTCATGTTGAATTAAGAAAAACCATGTCCACGGAAAGCAAATCTAGAAGTGAAGCCTATTCCTCAACTCGTTCAGCTTTTGACGAACTGGGAATGGAAGAAAAAGCATGCTTCTTACTGGAGTCGACTGCTAAGGCTGTGGCTGACGGAGTACAGGAAGCCGTTGTAGCATTCTCTGATATGTTCGGCGGTGCCTTTTCCGAGGCCTTTAACGCGGCTCGCGAAGCTCAGGCAGCGGGAGAAGAGGGTGCGGCCAAGCCATCAGGAAAGAAAAAAGCTGCGGATGCATCTCCCAAATCCAAAACGACAAAATCCAGTTCAGCAAAAGCGAAAACGGCCAAGCCTAAAGCAAAATCGGCAAAAACAGCCAAGCCTAAGTCTGATACCAAGGAATAATTTGAGCAGCTTTATTTGGCTCCTATAGCACTATGGATTCGTCAGACGAAAACAACAAACTGGTTGAGTTTGAGCGACTAAATCCAGTGGGAAAGCTAGTATTCTTAACTGGTTCGGCATTCAAAGCAGCCGAGCAAGTCGTTGGCTACACCGTCTCAACGCTTCAGTCTATTTGGGACGAAGCTGAAAAAGCTTTTTCCGACGGGCTTTCTGATTCATCCCAAGATGCTGTCATCTTAGAAGAGTTTCCGTCAGATTCAACTCGTAAAGAGGATCGGACAAAAACCTCCCAAGGCCCAGACTAGCACGTGTATGCGCGATCACAGGTCTTGGCGGCCCCGCAATTGCCGGCCCAGTCGCAACGCCAGCGCGCTATACAATCACAGGGCTTGAAGCCATGCCATTGGTACCCTTTGAATCAGTTGCTTTCTCAGCGTCTGTGAGTGCGAAGAACTTCTGAGGATCATGTAAGACCTTTTTTTGAAGCGCTAACTCGATCACATCTTCCATCCGCTTCACATAGGTGACACTAAGACCTCTAAGCGAAGAAGCTTTGATTTCCTCAATATCTTTCCTGTTTTTATCGGGCAGAATGACTGACTTGATTCCAGCCCGTTTTGCAGCTAAAACCTTTTCCTTAATTCCGCCAACAGGCAAAACGAGTCCCCTAAGTGTGATTTCACCCGTCATGGCCACGTTGTGTTTTACACGTCGCTGGGTGTAGATGGAAATGAGAGCAGACAGCATCGCAACCCCCGCAGAAGGTCCATCTTTTGGGATGGCTCCAGCAGGAACGTGAACGTGCAGATCCCAATGTCTAAACGCTGCTGACGGAATGCCCCATTCTGATGCATTGGCTTTAACGTACGAAAGAGCCGCTTGAGCAGATTCTTTCATTACATCGCCTAATTGGCCGGTCAAGATCATGCGTCCGGATCCTCTGGACACAGAAACCTCAATAAATAAGATATCCCCGCCCACAGGTGTCCAAGCCAAACCAGTGGCTACGCCAGGCACTTCCGTTCTTTCGGCAATGTCTGAATAGTACTTGCGGGCTTTCAGATACGTTTCGATATCGCCCACTTCAATCTTGGCGGACTCGATTTCTTCCATAGCCACGCATTTCGCGACGCCGCGCGCAACAGATCCAACCGTTCGTTCCAACTGGCGAACGCCAGATTCACGCGTGTACCCATCAATGACGAGCTTAAGTGCGGGGTTGGATATTGTAAACTGGTCTTTTTTCAGTCCATTCCGCTCAACCTGACGAGGAACAAGGTATTGTTTGGCAATTGCCAATTTTTCTTCCTGCGTATAGCCATTGATCTCGATCATTTCCATGCGATCACGCAAGGGAGCTGGAATCTGATCTAAGTAGTTAGCTGTGGCAATGAAAAGCACATTTGAAAGGTCGTAGTCCACTTCCAAATAATGATCGTTAAAGGCATTGTTCTGTTCTGGATCGAGAACTTCCAAGAGCGCCGAAGACGGATCGCCTCTGAAATCTGAACCGAGCTTGTCTACTTCATCAAGCATGAAAACGGGGTTCGCTGTCCCGGCTTTTTTCATGCCTTGGATAATCCGGCCCGGCATGGCGCCTACATACGTTCGGCGGTGGCCGCGGATTTCGGCTTCATCTCGAACGCCCCCAAGAGACATTCTGACAAATTCTCTGTCTAGCGTTCGAGCAATACTTTTACCTAAGCTCGTTTTTCCAACCCCTGGAGGCCCATGGAAGCAAAGAATAGGCGCCTTCATGTCGCCTTTTAGCTTCAAAACAGCCAGATATTCCAGAATGCGCTGCTTTACAGCTTCTAAACCGTAGTGATCTTCATTCAGAATTTTACCCGCGCGCTTTATATCCAATTTGTCTTTGGAGTAGTCCAGCCACGGCGTGTCCAAAATCCAATCGACATAATTGCGTGTAACGGCATAGTCGGGAGAGGCAGGATTAGATCTTCCTAGCTTTTCGAGCTCTTTGTTCAGAACTGCTCTCACATGCTCTGGAAGAAGCTTTTTCTCAGCCCGTGCGCGCAGGTCGCGGACTTCATTTACGGAGCTCTCGGCTTCACCAAGCTCTTCCTGAATGGCCTTAAGCTGTTGGCGCAGAAGGTATTCCCGCTGCTGCTGGTCCACGTCCGTCTTTACACGAGAGCGAATCTCTTCGGATAGCTGGAGCACTTGAAGCTCTTGGTTCAAATGGTCCATGACCAACTCTGCACGCTCAATTAGAGGCAAGGTCTCCAACAGGCGCTGCTTTTCAGCCACTTCAATTTGCAAATTGGAGGCAATAAAGTGGATAAGAAAAGTTGGCGAGTCAATATTTTGAATCGCGTAAGCTGCTTCGCTCGGAAGGTTGGGAGACAGGTTTACGATCTGAATGGCCAATTCCTTGATGGAACGCATTCTCGCCTGAACCTCGATATCGGCTCCACTTAAGTCTTCGACTATGGCCTCGACGCGCGCAGTGAAATAAGGCTCTTCCTGAACAAATGAGCTTACCTTAAAGCGACGTTTCCCTTGGATAACGATCGATTTACTGCCATCGGGCATTTTGATCAGTTTCAAAATGCTGGCGACCGTTCCGAATTGGTACAGGTCGGCTGGCGACGGATTTTCCGTGTCTGAACTCTTCTGAGCGACCACCCCAATCAATTTGTCGTCACCAAAGGAGTCTTTGACCAACTTTAAGGACGTGTCACGACCAACCGTGATGGGAAGCACCACGCCTGGAAAAAGAACCGTGTTACGCAGGGTCAAGATTGGAAGCACGTCCGGTACGTCGGACAAGCTCATTTCCTTCTCTTCATCTGCCGTTGGCAGGGGTATGCTCTGTTCTAAGTCGTCGTCTAGTAAAAATTCCAAATCCTGAAGCATGTAATTAATAGTTGGATCGAGTTCCGAGTCTGTCCAGGCTAGGTTCAAAAACCAAGCCAAAGAAGGCAAACTGACAACTTGTCTGCAAAAGGGATGATCCGTCAGGATAGTTCAGCCATCGCTAGTTCAAGGTCATTAATTTTAAACGGTTTTGTCATAACCCGATTAATGATGCTGGCATCAGTTCGCAGATCTGTATCGCCAGTTAACAACACAATGGGAACGCTGGGACTCAACTTTCGGATTTGATAAGCCAATTCGCGGCCACTCATTTCCGGCATCCCTTGATCGGTAATTACAAAATCGAAGGACTGAGACTGGAATAAGTGAAGAGCTTCGCTTCCCGAAGCAGCAGCAACAACAGAGTGGCCACGCACTGAAAGCAATTTCGATATGATGTTTCGAACCATATCCTCGTCGTCAACAACCAAAAAGCGGCGCGAGGAAGGCGCCTGGACCGATGGTAGATCAACCGCGGATACCTCGTTATCACTCATTACAGTGGGGAAACCCAGCGTAAAGCGTGTTCCTTTGCCTAGTTCAGAATGGACCGTAATGGTGCCACCGTGCTCTCGAAGAATTCCTGCCGCAACGGCAAGTCCCATTCCTGTACCACGTTCGCCCTTGGTAGAGAAGAGGGGATCAAATACCTGCCGTTGGACTTCTGCAGACATCCCCGTTCCGGTGTCGGCAATAGACACCTCAACCCAGTCCGAACTGTGTTTTCCGGTGAAGGTTACGTCACCACCCGTGGGCAAAGCATGAACGGCATTCAAAATCAGATTAACGAACACATCTCGTAGTTCGGAGGCAGAGCCTTCAATGGTCGGCAATTCGGGTACGAGCGAGGTCACGTCTATTTCTATGCCTTGCCGCCTTGGTTCATTCAACCAATATGTAGGGGTCGGGGACATAGTTGACACTTTAGACCGGGTACATGGTTAACACTTTTAGGTCAAGGTGCAGCTGCATGAAGAGTGTAGGTACGCTCATTGAAACGTGCAAGCAGGACATCGTAGAAG
>JABMOI010000152.1 GCA_013204185.1 bacterium
ATTGGATACGTTTCAGTTGAATACCGGAGCAATCCAAATTCCAATGACGCCAAAGTCCTAAAAACAACGGACGGCGGAAAAACTTGGCACGAACTCGCCGTTAGAGGCTCCAAAAGCAATCTAGGATTGCAAGGAATCGGGTTTATTTCCCCTGAAATTGGCTGGGCTTCCGGGCGAGGCGTTACCTCGGTGACGCTCGACGGTGGTAATACGTGGGAGCAGCTGGTTCACCAAAGTTCTCAAAACCCTGACGGGCAACTGGATGGAGCGATGAACCGCTTTATTATGGTTAACGACACGTTGGCATACGGGGTGGGCGCTAGGTTGTATGAGCTTTCTGGCTTCGGAGCCCAGGCGACTTACAGTGAAAAAACTGAGTTACCTAAGACATTCGAATTAGAAACATCATTCCCAAATCCGTTCTCTGAATCTACCACGTTAAGATATTCGTTGGACGTGCCAGCTCGCGTGAGTCTGAGGGTCATTGATCCAACCGGTCGGATGCACCGGTCGTATCCTGCTGTTTTTCAAGACCCCGGAGAGCACCAGTATGTTTGGGATGGCAGAAACGATGCAGGACAAAAACTGGCCTCTGGAAATTACATTTTCCTGATTGACATTGGGTCTTCCATAGAAATGAAACAAGTCATTTTGTTGAAGTAATACGCGATATGGGCACTTCCGAATTCGGCCTCTACCTTCGTTTAGGACTCGAACACATCCTAGACTTCGCGGCGTACGATCATATTCTTTTTGTGATTGCTTTGGCTGCCGTCTATTCGTTAAAGGAATGGAAACACATACTCGCGTTGGTTACCGCGTTTACCATCGGCCATTCAATCACCTTGGCTCTGGCCACTCTCGGCCTGCTCGTCTTCAACGAATCGCTTATCGAAACGTTAATCCCGATAACCATTGTTATTACGGCAGCACTAAATGTTTTTGAACGATTATCAAAAGACCCTTCTGCCGCACTCCAACGCGATTGGAAAATCAAATATGGCCTAGCGCTTTTTTTTGGTCTGATCCATGGACTGGGGTTCTCTTACTACCTCAGAGCCATTTTAGGAGGTGAATCCAGCATTGTTGTGCCGCTGTTTTCATTCAATGTTGGATTAGAACTAGGTCAACTTGTAATACTTGTCATTACATTATCTATTGGTGCCTTTCTACTGGTTGGAACCAACATGGTGTTGCGACAACTAGGCAAAGACACTTCTCATACCCAGAGAAATGGGGCCGCGTTGCTATCTGCTGTGATTGCAGTGTGGGCCCTTACCATGATTTAGTCTTGGCTCGCCAGGACGGCTGCTGCGAAGTGATGGATTACTGTAAACAAATCCGGCGCTGCACCATGAAACATGTTTTTGTTCGCCTCCTGTTCACTGTCTTTCTGATAGGCAGTCTGTTGCCCCACAAGAGCTTAGGGCAAAACTGGCGAAATATCGATGGCGATATCAAAGCCAAAAACCATTCGATGTTTAGACCCATTGAAGATTGGCCCGACCCAACTGCCATGAGGAATGCAGGGGGTGCTCCCGGACCAGCATATTGGCAACAACGGGCAGACTACGTGATTAAGGCCTCTCTCGACACGCTTGAACATGCCATAACGGGTTCTGAGCGCATCACGTATCATAACAATTCCCCAGACCGACTCACCTTCTTGTGGGTGCAACTCGATCAAAATGTGGTTTCACTTGAGCACAGTAGATCCTACTCCGTGGCCGGCGCACTTCCCGAGCGAATTAGCCCCGCATTCCGTCAGTTTGTAGGCGTTGGGCAGTTTGACGGCGGGTACGATATTTCCCGCGTTCAGTTGGTTTCTAGTAATGGAAAATTGGCTGATGCCAAATATTTCATCCGTGACACCATCATGAGAGTGAACCTTCAAGAAGCTCTCGAGCCTGGCGCAACCATGCAATTCGATATTGACTGGAAGTACCGCATTCCAAACAATGGACGCGGCGCTAAAGAAAAAGTCAGCGACGGTTGGTTGTATGAAATGGCCCAGTGGTTTCCACGTATGTCAGTCTACGACGACGTGAATGGATGGCAAACCGAGCAATTTTTCGGCAGCGGCGAGTTCTATCTAAACTTTGGTAACTACGACGTTTCCATGACCGTGCCCTACAATCATATTGTTGAAGCAACGGGAGAATTGCAGAATCCAGAAGACGTACTAACTGACGAACAGCAAAAACGTCTTACTAAGGCTTACACAAACGAAACTCCAACATTCATTGTCTCTCCTGATGAAGTATTGACGCCGTCCAGCAGGCCCACGACCTCGGGAAACCTAACCTGGCACTACGTGGCAAAGGATGTTCGTGATTTTGCCTGGGTGTCGTCCAAAACCTACGTATGGGATGCAGCCGGCTTCGATTATGGTGATGGCGGCCAGATCGTCAAGGTCCACTCACTCTACCCAAGAGTTGCTATCCCGTTGTGGGACAAGGTTTCTACCAGGGCGACCATTGTCACGCTAGAGTCTTATGGCAAAATGTCATTGAGATATCCCTATCCAAAAGCGTCCAACATTCATGGTCCTGTTTTTGGGATGGAATACCCAATGATCGCATTTTGCGGGGCCCGTCCAGCACCGGATGGAACGTACAATGATGGCTTGGAACGTTCCTTAATTGGTGTGACCATCCATGAAGTAGGTCACAACTGGGTGCCCATGATTATTGCCTCTGATGAACGCAAGTGGACGTGGATGGACGAAGGGCTTAACACGTTCCTACAGTACTATGCAGAGCAGCGTTATGCTGATAAATTCAATGGAACCGACATTTGGCAGCAGACCACCGACGGCACGTACCCTTCCCGTCGCGGCCCCGCTCCCTTCATTGTACCGTACATGAAAGACCCCAATCAGGTGCCCATCATGACGGAATCCGATATCATCCAAAACAACTTTGGCAACAACGGTTACGCCAAACCTGCAGCTGGACTCGTGATGCTTCGAGAACAGATTTTAGGCCCTGAAATGTTTGATATCGCTTTTCAGGAATACTCAAAACGCTGGGCATTCAAACATCCGCAGCCAACTGATTTCTTCCGATCAATGGAAGAAGCATCCGGTGAAAACTTGAATTGGTTCTGGAGAAGCTGGTTTTACTCAACGTATGCCAATGATCAAGCGTTGTCGGCCGTTTCCGAACAGGCGGCAGATTCCTTGGTCGGATCGTCGGAGCAAGGCGCCTACTATTACCGAGTGAAAATTGACAATGAAGGTCAGCAAATCATGCCAATTCAGCTCAAAGTAACCTATGAAGACGGCTCCGATACCTTTATGTCGATGCCTGCAGACGTTTGGAGAAGCAACGAATTGACGTTCACAAAGGGCTTCTTCTCGCACAAGAAAGTGATAAAAGTAGAACTGGATCCGAATGGTGTTTTTGCTGACATCGACCCAGAGGATAATATTTGGAACGCTCCAAAAGTAGAGTCCGAAAAAAGTGAATCTGGAGGCGGCTTTTAGGTTAAAGTCCGCGCATTTTTATAGGCACAAACAGAAGGCATGGGCGTAATTCTTCCTATTAAATAGGAACGCCCATGCCTCTTCTTTTCGCCATACTTCTTTCCGTGGTTACTGCCTTCCCACCGGCACATAAATTCCACGTGACCTACAGCCGGATTGCTGTCGAAGGCACCACAGCGGTTGCGCGAGTCAGGTTTTTCAAAGATGATCTTGACAAGTCGCTAGCCAACATTACTCAAAATCCTACCTATTCGATGGATGTAAGCCAGAAACAAGATTCCTTGTTTCTGGCTTATTTCAACACTAGGTTTACCATTAGCGATGGAAACGAAGCCCTTAAGGGAGCACTTATTGGCAGCGGAGAAGAGCTAGAAGGCGCCGAGAAAATGTGGTGGGTATTGATACAATACGACGCTGCTGCTCCCATCCAAAAACTAGATATAGTCAATAAATTGCTGATCGAGACGTTCGAAGACCAAAAAAATATTGTCCAAATCCAGCAATTCCCATCTGAAAAAACGTGGTCCTTGTATTTTGTCGAAGACGACTTAGAATATTCTCTACAACTGGACCAGTAGCCGCGAGAATGAATTGGAATATGCGCCTAATCGACTTCCGTCCCATCCTTTTGAACGTTTTTAGACAGGTTTGGCTCTCTCCTCGGACGGGTGCTTTTTTGTGTGTACTGGTGCTATTGCTGCCAGCCCGGGCGGCCATGGGCCAAGATTTAGAAACTCCAGCTGAAACCAGGCGGTTGCAGCTCATGGAGCTGTTGCCCGATGGTCTCATTTTGCTTCCCTCAGCGTCGGTTGAGAAGAAAATGGAGCAGCCGTTTTGGGTTCAGGATCCGTCCTTTTTCTA
>JABMOI010000153.1 GCA_013204185.1 bacterium
CGTCAGCAATTTTCTTGATGACTTTGGCTCGTGGGTCGAAGTTCTTGTAGACACGGTGACCGAAGCCCATGAGGCGGAACGGGTCGTTTTTGTCTTTGGCTTTTTCAACGTATTTGGCAAAGTCGCTGCCGTCTCGTTGAATCATTTCGAGCATTTCAATAACGGCCGTGTTCGCGCCGCCATGCAGGGGGCCAGAAAGCGCCGAGATTCCAGCAGAAATGGACGTGAACAAGTCTGCACCTGAGCTACCAACCATTCGAACGGTTGAGGTCGAGCAATTTTGTTCGTGGTCTGCGTGCAAGATCAAAAGCATATCAAGCGTTTTGACCAGCAAGTCGTTTGGTTCGTACTCTTCCGAAGGCACGGCAAACATCATGTGCAAAAAGTCCGCAGCGTAACCCATGTCGTTGCGTGGGTAGATGTACGGCTGTCCAATAGACTTTTTGTACGAAAAGGCTGCAATCGTTTTCAGCTTGGCAAGAAGACGAACAATGTTGATGTTGAAGTCTTCGCCGTTTTCTGAGCCTGGGTAGTATGCACTCAGCGATGAAACAATGGTAGACAACACGCTCATTGGCGGAGCATTCGGAGGATATCCTTCGAAAAACTTTTTCATGTCCTCATGTAGAAGACTATGATGCGTCAACGATTCGTTGTACTTGTCGAATTCCTCGCGCGTTGGCAGTTCGCCATTGATCAGCAAATACGCGACATCCACAAAAGTGGAGTGGGTTGCTAGATCTTCAATGGTATATCCACGGTAGCGCAAGATGCCTTTTTCACCGTCGATGTACGTGATCGTGCTTTCACATGAGCCGGTGTTTGCAAACCCAGGATCCAGCGTTATGGCCTTCGTAGAGCTGCGAAGTTTGAGGATGTCGAATCCTACTTCATCTTCAGTTCCGACGGTAATTGGGAATTCAACCTGGTGGTCGTTGATAGATAGCTTAGCTGGTTCCATGACTTTCTGTGGGAAGGGGCAACAATATGGATGAGTTCAACGCACCCAATTCCGGATAGACCCATCCATTTATATTCTGCAACGAAAATTCGCCAACGTTTGAAGTTGGAGTTGGACACGCGTTAGTGATCTCCTAATTTCAATCGGCACGCACTTCCTCCTAAACAATTACACCCCATATGCTGACTGAACTCAATGCTTTGATTGCGAAGATTTTGTTTAGCCAGCCGTCTTCGCTGGACCTGTTCAACCCCTACTCAACTGTAGATCCTGAACTCGACCTCCCAGATGCTAACCTGATCCGGCAGAACAATTTAGCGTCGTACATTTGTGATCGAGATCGTGCGCCGCGCATTTTGTTGCTGGCAGAAGCGCCAGGACCTTGGGGATGCCGCTTTTCGGGCGTTCCCATAACGAGCGAACAACAGTTGTTGGATCCCGATTTCCCTGTTCATGGGCGGCAAAGTTCTTCGGCTTCGGAGCCTCACAAAGAATACAGCGCTTCTATATATTGGAAGACGCTCGAGCCCTTTCATGCCTCCATTTTTACGTGGAATACAGTTCCTTTTCATCCACACTATCCGGGTAAACCCCACTCAATCCGGACGCCCCGTCAATCTGAGATCAATCGGTTTTTGCCTTTATTGAAAGAAGTGGTCGATGTGATGTCCCCTGAATCTATCTTGGCTGTGGGTCGCAAGGCGGAAAAGGCCTTAGGAATATTGGGTTTTGAGCAGGTGTACGTTAGGCATCCGTCGCAAGGTGGAGCGACTTTGTTTGCTGAAGGAGTCCGCAACGAAATGAATAAACTTGGCCAGTAGGAATGACGGAGAACCTTTTTGACGCGGCGGCGGGCACCTTGCGATCATCGAGAGCCCCTTTGGCTGATCGAATGCGCCCTCGAACTATCGACGAGTACATTGGGCAAGAGCACATTTTAGGGCCCGGGCGCTTGCTTCGGCGCTCGATTGAAGCAGATCGCATTACTTCCCTCATCTTATATGGACCTCCTGGCACGGGGAAGACTACGCTTGCGCGTATTATCGCAGGGTCCACGAGGTCTCATTTTGTAACGATGAACGCGGTTTTGGCTGGGGTGAAGGATATCAGAGC
>JABMOI010000154.1 GCA_013204185.1 bacterium
AATCGGTGTATGCCCTAATGTGTGACCGACCCACATGGTTTTCAAACTTTGGGAGGTTATCTGCGGGCAGGATGGCAACCAATGAAATTGTGCTAACTGCAAATTCGCATCACGAACATCATGAGGAATGGATTTCTACGGCACGAGTTCGCATTTCAAGGATGCGTCTATGCAAAGCAAATGATTGGGTCCGGGCGTTTGAGCTAGCGCTAGACGCTCGTCAGCGTTTCCCAGCGGCGTAACGGCGGTGTTTACAGCCCGGCTTTGACTAAGGCCGAGGTCACACTACGATGGCTCCATGGCAAACCGTCAATCGTAGCCGATTTCCTGATCACAGGCTGTGCCACCTGAATTCTATTCGCTGGGATACCCAAGTTGCGGTAATACTGAAAGACGCCCGCGGCGCGATCGCCAGCCAGTTCGAGGGGTCTCCGCTCGTTATCGAGGGCGTACCCCACGATTCGAATCACTCGCTCGGTGCACGCCCCAGCCGTTGCCAAATTGTCACGCAATATTTGCCGCATTTCGAGAGACAATTCTGAGGACCGTGCTTGAAAGAAGACGGCCGTAAGGTCGGGTAATTCGTTGCACGCATCTGCTAACACCGTTACCGTCTGTGTGGAATGTGCCGAGTGGCTGGGGTTGGAGGCGCTAAACGTGACCTTGTATTTTCCGGGCTGATAGTAAATATGATTTGTTTCGCAATCTGATGCCGTCGAGCCGTCACCAAAATCCCAAGAACAGGCAATGTCATTCCCTCTCAATACGGGGGAAAACGTGACAGGCATCTCAGGATACACAGATCCAGGCGTGACGGTCATGGACAACAGCGAGACCCGGTCGTAAACCGCCACTACAGTGACCGGTAGAGAGGACGTTGAACTTCCGCGCTCATTGGATATAAAGGCGCTGACCACATAAGAGCCTTCCTCTCGATATGCGTGACGGACTGAGTGCCCCGTAGAACTGGTGCCGTCTCCAAAATCCCAACGAACGGAATATTCGATTGGGTCCAAGTCAGTGGCAGCCTGAAACACACCCTCTGCATTCTGATCCAAGGTATGAGGCCCCGAAATCCGTACCTGATTTATTTTTGGGTCCTTCTTTCGGAATCGATATTGAAGTCCAAAGTTCAGAGACGACAACACATCAGGAGATCTTCCAACGCCAGCAAGGTCAACGGCTTGGTTCGGAAATACGTAGTGTTGAACGGCGGTTGCAAAAACATGGATTCGTCCGAACTGCCGACCAATACCCATTCCGGCAACAGGGCCGTACCCCGTGGTCCTTTTTGAATTAATATTTCCAACCGTGATGGCGAAACCACCAATCAAAAAAGGCTGGAACGAACCAAAACGCAGCATGCGAATCCGGGCAGTGCCCGAAATAGCCTTGTGGCGAATACTAGATTCACTTGGATCTATGAAACTGAATCCCAACTTTGTGTTGGTGATACCATAGTAGGTGCTAACAGATAGTTCTCCTACCAAATCTACAGAGTCCCAAACCTGATAACCGAGTCCAATACTTCCGCTGGGACCGGAACTGCTTAGAAGGTCCGGGATGTCAAAAATGCCCCCATCGCGACGGTCTCCCGTGTAAGCTGAGTTTCGTAGCTGACCTTCAATGAATATGCGATTCCGCTGCAACTGAGCCGCTGCGGGCGAAAAAGCGGAAATTGAAGCAATTAAAAGACTTAAAAAGAGGAATCGGTAGCGCATAGACCTTTGAAAAACTGTGATTCCAAAATCGGGAGTAATTGGGTCGAATAAAAATCTAATTGAGATGGATGCGGTAAAATGTCAAATAAATCGAGGCAAACGACTTTGCCTCGATTTAGCAAGAGACTGAATGTATCATCTGAAAATGACAGGCCACCAAACCCCGTCAATATGCTCATGATTAACGGCACTGCAGATTCTGTCTTACCCTTCAACGGGACCCCTTCGGGATCATTTGCCACAAAAGGTGCCTATGGGACCCTTACGCAATAGTTGGTTCTTCGCACCAGAAGTTCGGTCGCAACTAAGCTGGCGCTCGACATGCCAATGATGCACATCGAGGTCATTGTTGTTTCTATTTGGGACCAAACAAACGATGGACAGTAGAAGAGCCTCTCATTTCAAGCCTGTGTATCGGGAAAACGATACGCTTAGCCAAGCGGGTTTGAATTCGAAGGGACACGGCTCCCCCTCAGCATCAACCAACCTTGCCCCAAGTGCTCACTCCAGGAGAAAAATCTAGATACAGTCGGCATCTTCTTCTACCTGAATTCGGTGAGGAAGGGCAGGAACGGTTGAAGCAGGCCAAGGTGCTGGTAGTGGGCGCAGGAGGCCTTGGAAGCCCCTCACTGTTGTATTTGACAGCGTCCGGAGTTGGCACCATCGGTATCGTCGATTTCGACGTGGTAGAAACAAATAATCTGCACCGGCAGGTACTCTATAACGCTGGCGACGTGGGTCATATGAAGGTTGAAGCTGCTGTGCGCAACCTAGAACGACTGAATCCAGCGGTTTCGATTGTTTCACATCCGGTTCGTCTGACTAGCGAAAACGCTATTGAAATCATCTCTAAGTATGATTTGGTCCTAGACGGAACGGACAATTTCGCCACCCGATATTTGGTCAATGATGCCTGCGTCCTTACACGTACGCCGAACGTGTATGCGTCCATTTATCGATATGATGGACAGGTTTCAGTGTTTTGCACCGAGAACGGTCCGTGCTATCGCTGTGTTTTCCCTGAGCCGCCGCCACCCGGAAGCGTTCCCTCCTGCGCAGAGGGGGGCGTACTTGGCGTTTTGCCGGGTCTTTTAGGAACGCTTCAGGCAACCGAAGCTGTTAAATGGCTTGCAGGACTTGGCGAGCCATTGGTTGGCAAGTTATTGTTGGTCGATGCGATGGACATGTCATTTAAGACACTGAAATTCCCCGCAGATCCGGAATGTATAGTTTGCGGCGAACGTCCAACGCTGGATAAACTGATTGATTACGAGCTTTTTTGCGGCGGCGTTCAGGCTGAAGTAGCCGAATTCGAAGACAATTACCCTCCATCTAAAGTAGATACTATGTTTTTTGGGCCTACAATACCCTCCATTTCAGTGGTTGAACTGCGTGATAAACAATCCAAGGAGGAAGACTTTCTTCTCCTTGACGTCAGGCAGCCTGAAGAATTGACTATTGCTGATATTGGAGGAACGCTTATTCCAATGGAAGAATTGCCTGCTCGACTGGATGAAGTGAAAGCATTTATGGATCGAGATATTGTTGTGATGTGCCGATCCGGTGCCCGCTCTGCAATGGTCGTACAGTGGTTGCAAAATCAGGGTTTAGAGCGCGTTTATAACTTAGATGGTGGCATTGCTGCGTGGTCTCGTCAAATAGATTCTTCGATCGCCCTTTACTAGTATTCATTCGCTTCTCTCGAGCGTTAGTAGATTTGAAAACATTATTCCGTCTTCTCTGCTTTGGCCTTTTGGCGCTGCAGATGCCGCCAGTCCAAGCGCAAGATGTCATTAAGCTCCACCGGCTAACTGGTCCAATCCTACTGGACGGAATGAGTGACGAAGCGGCTTGGCAGGAGGTAGAACCTCTGGCAATGACTATGTATGAGCCGATTTCCGGCGGCACAATGACCGAGAAAACGGAAATTCGAGTAGCCTACGACGACAATTTCCTTTACGTCGCTGGCCGGATGTACGATTCAGATCCACGTAGCATTAGGGCCAACACGATGTACAGGGACCGGTATTCGGGGGACGATACGTTCGCCATCGTGCTGGACACCTACAATGACAACGAAAACGCGTTGTGGTTTTACACCACTCCAAACGGTGTTCGTCTTGATTACAGTGTGTCTAGTGATGCCAACGGATCCGGGGGAGGCTCTTCGTTTGGAGGGGGAGCTGTAAACTCATCCTGGAACACCTTTTGGGATGTTGAAACGACGCGGAACGAAGATGGCTGGTTCGCAGAAATACGAATTCCATATTCCAGTCTCGGGTTTCAGGTTAAAAACGACCAAGTCGAAATGGGGATGATTGCCTACAGGTACATCGCTCGAAAAGGTGAACGGCACATTTCCCCAGCCATTCCTCCCAATTGGGGAATGGGCTTCGCCAAGCCGTCGCAAGCTCGCACCATTCAACTGGAAGGCGTTCAGAGTCAAAAACCGTTGTATATAACTCCCTACTTATCGGGAGGGCGCTCGGCATTCAATCGTTTAAACGATGCGGAGACGGCGTACGAGTCGGGTTCGGAATTCAACAAACAGGTTGGGCTGGATTTGAAATATGCGGTGACCAACAATCTGACCCTAGACGCTACATTCAATACTGATTTTGCTCAAGTCGAGGCAGACGATCAGCAAGTCAACCTAACAAGGTTTTCACTTTTCTTCCCTGAAAAGAGGCAGTTTTTTCAAGAGAGGAGCAGTCTGTTTGAATTTTCCACAGGACGCAGAGACCGCTTGTTTCACAGCCGGAATATCGGGATCAATGACGAAGGTACAGTTCGCATTTTAGGCGGGGGACGCATGGTGGGCAGGATCGGAGTGTGGGATGTCGGAGTCATAGACATGCAAACCGAGTCTTCGGACATTTCGCCAGCCGAAAACTTTGGCGTGGTGAGAATGCGCCGCCAAGTGGTGAACGATCAGTCCTATGCTGGTGGGATTTTTACATCGAGGCTAGGAGATGATGGCTCCTACAATATGGCTTACGGGTTGGATGGAATATTCAAGGTGGGTCCAAACGATTATTTCGATCTAAAGTGGGCGCAAACGTTTGAGGACGATATTCTGGATGATCGCGGTTTTAACGTGCTGCAAACCGGTTTATTTTCAACCGAATATGCCCGAAGAACGGACATTGGACTCTCCTTTAAAAGTGGTTTTACTTTTGCAGGAGCGGACTACACTCCTGGATCTGGATTTGTCTCCAGGAATGCCTATACCAGCGCGAATATCGACTTTCAATACGGCTGGCTTTCTCCTGAAGCAGCAGCTCTTAGGCAACATGACGGGTCTATTTATGCAAATGTGTACCTGCGAAATGACGATGGATCGGTGGAAAGCGTTCGAGCTGGAGGAAGCTGGGATTTTGATTTTAAGTCCAGCGCTTCGGCCAGAACCAGTTTAAATCTGATGGTTGAGGATATCACGGATGAGTTATCCTTTCCAGAAGATCTTACCGTTCCTGTGGGCAAATACAATTTTGTTGAATGGCAAACTCGGTATAGTGTAGCAGGGGGGAATCTTTTTCGAGGCAGTTTTTCCTCGACCCTTGGTACGTTTTACGATGGGTGGCGCGCGCAAGCGGAATACAGCCCAACCTGGAATGTGAATCGGTTTGTAGAGCTCGCCGGAAGCATTTCATACACCCATTTGGAGTTTCCGGAACGGAATCAAAAGGCAAATATTCAGCTGATTGGAATCAAAGCTCAGATTGGGTTTAATACGAAGATTTCCTTGAACTCATTTGTGCAGTACAATACTGCGGCTAACATTGTCGCTTCTAATGTGCGCTTCCGGTACAACTTTGCTGAGGGCAGCGACCTGTGGTTGGTGTATACCGAGAACCTGAATACAGATCGGCAACGGGAGGCATTGGCTTTACCTGTGTCGAGTGTTCGAACGGTTTTGCTTAAGTATACCTATACGTTTGGGTCCTAAGAGGGGTCGGCCTTGACTACCTCGCAGTTCGCTCGGGTTTTGGCATTCCCATGGGCAAGACGGCCCCGTCAGATATCAGATTCTTTAGGCGGGCCCCTTCAAAATTAGACCCAGTAAAGTCTGACCCAGTCAAGATCGTATCTCTCATTCTGGCTTCCTTGAACGAAGCGTTTCGAATCTTGCAATTAAACAAGATTGCTTCGGATAGCCGGCACCCATCAAAAACGGATTCGTCAAGTTTCGCGAAACTCAGATTAGCAAAACTCAAATCCGCTCCTTCAAAGTTGGTTTTGATCGCCGAGACCACATTCAAGTCTGCTCCGGTCAAGCTTGTCCCACTAAGGTCCGCACCGTCTAGCACCGCGCTATCCAATTCGCATACCGAAAGAAACGCAGCTTTTAGGTTGACTCCTGCAAAATTAATGCCTTGAAGAAATCTGCCTGTTAAGTCAATGCCACTTAAATCGGGTACTAGATCGGGCTGTTCGTCGCGCCACGAATTCCACGCGTCGACGCCCTCATCCAAAATAAGTATATGTTCAGGATTGGCCATAGATCTAGGATACCATCTATTCAAAGCACATTGCAAGTTCAGGAGAGGAAATAAGCAGGTTTTCATCCCATTTCCTGACTCCGCACTTCTAATGTCGAATGAGAGTGTAACAACCAATCTATATTGCAGTACGATATAGCAAGTGTTGGCGGACACCTCTCCGGAACTATGCCGGATGGTCGCCACGTAGGCACAGTCCAAGCAACCCTGGTTTTATTCCATGTTTTCAAAACAACTCATCGCCGCATCGCTCCAGCCAATTGTCCTCTCCATTCTTTCGCGTGGCGAGGCGTACGGATATGAAATCATGCAACGCGCGCTTGATTTATCAGAAGGAAAGCTAATTTGGACCGCAGGTACGCTCTATCCTCTAATGCATCGGCTAGAGGCGAAGGGTTTAATTTCGTCCATTTGGCGACCATCCGAATCAGGGCCGCGTCGGAAGTACTATCGCATCACGGTGAAAGGTGCGTCGGTATTGGAAACAGATAAATCCGAATGGATTGGCGTCCACTCTATTTTGATGAAACTTTGGGGCCCAGAATTGGCCATTGGATGATGTTTAATCTTGAAACTGCCATATCCACCTGGAAAAGGTCCCTCGAGCTCAACCGCTCATTCCGAAAAGACGACATCGAAGAACTCGAACGTCACATTCGCGATGTGGTGCAATTTGGCATTTCAAACGGTCAATCGGAAGAGGAGGCCTACCGTTCTGCGCTTACCCAAATGGGGGACCTGATCGGACTTGAGACTGAATATCGAAAAGTGTACTGGGAAAAAGTGTTTTTGGGCAAACGGTTTTTACAGGAAATAACCTGGGAGCTACAAATGTTTTCAAATTACGTCCGCATTGCCATCAGGAATTTATGGCGCAATAAAGGCTACACGGCCATCAACTTGCTTGGCCTCGCCGCGGGTTTGGCCTGCGTTCTTTTCATTGGAATGTTCGTCCAAGACGAACTTCAATATGACCGCCATAATGAACAAGCCGATCAAATAGTTAGGGTTCTTCTAGGCGATCGGCAAACGGTTACGCCTACAGCCTTGGGGCCAGGTCTTGGGAGGGAAATTCCAGAAATTACGAGTTGGACGCGGATCTATCCGTTGGGTATGTATACGCCAGTCGCTGTTCGGCGCGGAGACACCAGCTTCCAGGAATCGGGCTTTTTTTATGCCGATTCCTCTGTTTTTAATGTCTTTACGTTTGAGCCGTTGCTCGGGGAAATGAAAGGAGCCTTGGTTAGGCCTGGAACCATCATGCTGACAGAATCTGCAGCAACAAAATATTTCGGTTCAGACAATCCTATTGGGCAGGTCATTGAGACCGGGGGAGGAAATGAGTTCGAAGTGACATTGGTGGTCAAAGATTTGCCTTCAACCTCTCATATTCATTTTGACATGCTGGCATCCTTTGTCTCGACAAGCTGGGCCTCGAGGGAAGAATGGGGGTCGTCCAATTTCTATACGTATTTGAGACTAAACGATTCGAAAAACCTTCCCACTGTTCAAAACAAAATTGATGACCTAGTTGCTCAAGCCAAGACCGCAGCCTGGTCCTCCATCCCAGCTACTTTTCAGTTCAAATTGCAGCGAGTTACCGATATTCGGCTCATTTTTGAAGGCAGAAGGGTATATGTATACATGTTCTCGGCCATCGGTTTGCTGATTTTGCTGGTGGCTTGTGCAAACTATACCAACCTTGCTACGGCGCGCGCCATGCGGCGCGCGCGGGAAGTTGGGATCCGCAAAATATCAGGAGCTCACAGGTTCCAGTTAGCAAGGCAGTTCTTTGGCGAATCTTTGTTATTGGTGGCTGTAGCTATGATTGTGGCGCTGGTTTTGGTGTATGCTCTGGTCCCTTCTTTCAATGCCATAAGTGGCAAAGATGTAAGTTTTTCACTGTTTTCTGATTGGAGCACCGTTCCTGCTCTGTTGGGAGTTTGTCTTTTAATTGGATTCGTGGCTGGCGCATATCCGGCTCTTGTTCTTTCATCGTTTCAGCCCGTTGAGGTATTGAAAGGCTCATCACGAACTGGCTCTGGTAGTTTTGGATTTCGTCGAGCTCTGGTCGTTTTTCAATTTTCAGTCACCGTTTTTCTGTTGGTCGGCATGTTAACGGTCCAGTTTCAATTGGACCATATTCAGAAACGGAGCCTCGGGTTCGAAAAGGACAATGTTGTGGTCTTATCCATAGCGGATAGGGAGTTGAGACCATCATACCAAACAATTAAGGATGCTTTTTCTGTCTTGGGGAGTGTCCAAAGTGTCTCGGCCATTCATAGCATACCTGGATATCAATTGTCAGGATATGGGATGAAAACAGAGGAAACGGGTCTAACAATCGAAAGTGCAGAAGATGCCGTAAGCGTTTCGGGCATTCCAACGGATCAAGATGTCGTGGAAACCCTTGGGCTGCAAATCATTGCGGGTTCAGATTTTCCTAAAACTCCGGAATATGTGCCCGAAAATGGTACCTATCAATACCTCGTTAACCATCAATTGGTGCGGGAATTGTCTTGGGAGCCTGAGAACGCGGTGGGTAGGAAAATTAACTTGATGGGCAACAGAATCGGCGAAATTGTGGGAGTGTATGAGGACTATCATTATCAATCTCTCCATCAAGAAATAGAAGCACAGGCCCTGTTTATTGAGCCCAGTCAATTTGGTTTTATCATGCTCAAAGTGTCGGATGAGAAGTCGCAGGCGGTATTGGCCGAAATCGAGGAAGTCTGGACTAGGGTAGCTCCGGGTAGACCGTTTGAGTATCGCTTTCTAGATGCAGAGTTTGACGCCTTGTACAGGAGTGACAAGCAAATAGGAAGCGTGGTGCTTACGTTTTCAATATTGGCTGTGTTAATAGCATGTTTAGGGCTGTTAGGATTAGCGTCTTATTCGGCCGAGCAACGAACTAAAGAGATTGGCATCCGGAAAGCCTTGGGCGCATCGGTGAGGGAAATCTTTGTCCTCATGATTTCAGAATTAACACGACTTGTGTTAGTGGCCATTGTGATTGCCGTTCCTATTTCTTGGATCGTAATGAATGGGTGGCTGAACAATTTCGCCTATCGGATTGAGATGCAATGGTGGATATTTGGCGTGGCTGGAATATTAGCATTGCTTCTGGCCATTACTACGGTTAGCTACCAGAGCATCAAAGCAGCAACCTCCGATCCCATGAAAAGCCTCAGGCACGAATAGGTTGATAGCGCCGCAGCTTCAGTTGCCAAGTTAGGGTGCATTCCTAAAAGGCAGGGCCGGGCAGCATAAACAAAGGGATATAAAAAAAGCTCGATCCAACGTGTTGGATCGAGCTTTTTGGCGTGATGCCGTGTAAGTGTGGAGCTAAGCGGAGTCGAACCGCTGACCTCTTGAATGCCATTCAAGCGCTCTACCAGCTGAGCTATAGCCCCAATTTATTTTGTTGGGCCGTCCACTTTTGGACAGAACACGAAAATACGCTAACAAAACGGGATCGCGCAAACATGGCGGGGCTGTGGGAGCCTGTTCCACAGTAGATTCATACGGCGACTAGCACGTTCGAGAGGTCACCTTGAGGACATCATGGAGGCGAACGTGCCTAAAAACGCTGTATACAAAGCCGATCCAATCCAGAGACCGGTCACAAGAAACGAATTACGTGCTCCAGCTTGAAGGGCTAACATCGTGACGAAGATGCCGTTATGCACGAGTGCAATCACAAGACTGCCTAATAACGCTTGACGCGGCAAAATTAGAAGGCTCTCGCGCTCCGAACTTGGAAAAAGGCCCAACAAAAAGCCAATTAGCGTTTTCAATAACATGTGCATGCCCCATGTGTCGTAGACCACATCGAGCATAAAGCCAAGAATAAAGCCACCAACAGCCCCCCATTGCCGACCTTTTCTAACCCCCAGCCACGCCACGAAAAGCAGCACTGCATCGGGATAGGCACCCCATAATGTCAGTCGCCCAAGAATGAGCCACTGCAAGAGGAAGACGCCAAAGCCGAGAAAAACAGTTCTAAAAAATGTGGGCATAGTTCGATTGGTCAGAATCGTAATCTACGAACAACCTCATCGAGGAAAAATCGCATTTTTCAGATTGAGCAGATTCAATAGGATTCTTCAATTTGGAACATGGGTTAGGAATTGGGGTTCGGAGACTGCTCGCTTTTCATGACCTAGAATATTGCTCTTATGGCGGCCAAGAAGAATTCTGCCTCCCAACGGACTACAAAATCTCGCCAACGCCAAGGAAAACGTGGTGGCGTCATGGTATTTACTAAACGTAACTACCTGCTGCTCGTCCTGGGATTGGTTATGATCGTGGCTGGGTATGTTATAATGCGCATGGAAAATGAAGTAGATGGATTTATTTCCCTCTATGTTGCCCCACTGCTCCTTCTAGCCGGCTACTTAGAAATTATTTATGCCATTCTTTGGCGCCCGTCAAAGGAAGTTGCTGAAGAAACGGCAGCCTAGGCCTTGTGCTGATTCAGTCTGTGACGTACTGGACTCGGAACGTTGCTCAGCGGTAGAGCAAATAAGGTTTTCGAAGTGTGTCGAACCGCGCGAGTTCTTCCTTCCAAAGTTCCTGGAAGTCGTTTGCCGACAACCCTTCTTTGAGCCGCTCCGTTAGCTGGTCTGTGCCGCCCAAGAGGGTCATCCACCTTTCGTTGAATAGGCTGGCTTGAATGTCAGAGGGCGCTGCGCTGTACATCCGCGCAATGAGCTCGAGGCCTGCTGAGACGGGACGAAGTGCCCTTAGGTCGGTAATCTCAATGGAAATGCTATTGATTTCAGCGTCCTTCCATTTTGGGTTTGAAGACTTTCCTGGCATCTCGATTGGAGTCACTTTTCCTGGAATCAGCCGCATTCCGTCGATTTCGGGCGCTGCAACACTCGCAGCATTCATCCACGGCGCACCAACGGTTAGAAAGGGGAGATCCGTGCCTCGACCTTCGCTCGCCGTAGTGGCTTCAAAATAGCAGGTCCCAGGGTACATGAGTGCAGACTCAAACGTAGGCAGGTTTGGACTCGTCGGAATCCAGTCTAGTTTCGTGTCGGGCCACAACATGTCCCTCGACCAACCAGACATCTTGACCACCTGCAAATCCAAGTTCTCAATTCCCGGAATCCACTTTTCGCCTTTGATCATGAGCGCCAATTCTCCCATGGTCAATCCATAGCGCACCGGAATTGGGTATTGTCCCACAAAGGACGTGTAGGTGGTGTCCAGTACAAACCCTTCTATTTCCATGCCACCCAACGGGTTGGGGCGGTCTAGCACGATAAAGGGGATGCCCGCTTCGGCGGCCGATTGCATGGACAACCCCATGGTGGAGATAAACGTGTAAAAGCGCGCGCCAACATCTTGGATATCGAACACGAGCGCATCGACCCCTGCTAGCATTTCCGGTGTTGGCCTACGGTTAGCGCCATACAAGCTAAAGACAGGGACGCCGGTTGCGTCGTCTATCCCATCTTCTATTTTGGCTCCAGCATCCTCATCTCCACGAATACCGTGTTCTGGACCAAAAAGAGCAACAAGGTTGACCTCTTCAGATGCAGACAAAACGTCGATGAGGTGATCGTTCCCAACCCTGGACGTGTGGTTTACAATCAGGCCAACATGCTTTCCTTTTATGCTCTCAAAGCCGGTTTTAGACAGCATTTGGGCCCCGGATAAAACAGAAGTGGGGCGGACCTGCGGGTCCGCCCCACCACTCATATCTGAACATCCAGTAGCCAGCAAGGCAACAACAAGGCTGCCTACGCCAATCAGACGCTGAAACGAAACCATTGCTCGCTTAGCTGAGGTTACTAACGATTTGTACTTCAGGGAAGTAGTAATTCGCTTCGAGTCTGCCATTTTCAACTGAATCGGATCCATGAACAATATTTTGACCTTTATTGTCAGCATAATCGTGTCGGATCGTACCTGCTTCTGCTTCAGCTGGATCCGTTGCGCCAATTAGAGTACGAAAATCTGCAACAGCATTCTCTTTTTCTAACACGATTGGAACGCACGGTCCAGAGGACATGAAGTCAACTAGTTCGCCAAAGAACGGGCGCTCGCGGTGAACCGCATAAAAGCCACCGGCTTCTTCATTCGACAAATTGATCATTTTTAAGGCGCAAACTTTGAAACCGGCATCCTGCATGCGACGGATTACTTCTCCGATCAAATTTTTGCGGACGCAATCGGGCTTCAAAATGGCAAGTGTACGCTCAACAGCCATGTGACTTCTCGTAATGTGGGTTTGAAAACAATGTAAGAGCTACAAAATACGAGCTATGAGCGCCTCGGATTCGACCACAGAAGGGAAAAAAGCGTGAATCAGGCTCTAAACGTTGCGTGAAGACAAGAAAATGTCAACGCCCACTAACCAAAGACAGGTGTTAGGCTCACGGTTGCGCGATAATCGGCATCCGTAACTACAGGGCCTCCATCAACAGGATATGGAGTCAGGCTCAAGAGCTGAAAGCGAAGATGCTGAACCTGAATTACATTGTTTGCTTCATAGGGGGCTTGAACCAAGCCAGGAATTTGGGCAACCAACTGGAAGCCTCCATCGCCGCCGTCGGTAACTTGAAATAGCACTTCGGCATCGCCAGCCTGGATACACTGCACATTGGCTGGGCATCGGCTGTCGGAAAGAAGCAGGGCAAACTCAAATGAGAGGTTGGTACCCTCTAGGTACACAATATCTCCGAGCGCCATCTCAAATGGATTTGTTGTGGTAACCGTAAACTCGCGGTGCCCAGGACGCTGAGACACTTCCTTATCCGACTCAACCGAAAAGTCACGACAACCTACGAGGCCGAGTACGAGAAATGCGATAAGAAGGAATGACGGGCGATTCATATACGAATTTTGAGAAGCTAATGGTTTACCTGAAATTGAGACATATTTAAAGCCTTTGCAAGGGATAAACGAATGACTGTAGAAAAAGGTGTGTCAATGGTCAAAATTACCTTGTGAGTAATATCCATTTCCCTATCGAAAAAGAAAATGACAGACTGGACACAATTTAGAGCGAAATATCCGGCCTTGGAGGGTAAGGCCTATCTAAACACGGCTGGTGGGGGTGTCATGTCACGTCAAGTAGCTGCGGCCGCTACCCAGTATTTCAATGAGTCGGTTGAGCAAGGGGATATTTGTTGGAATACCTGGCTTGCCCGCGCCGATCGGGACCGAGTTGATGTAGCCAATTTTATCGGAGCTGATTCAATTTCAGTCGCATTCCTCCAGAACGCCTCTTTGGGCCTCAACATTGTTGCCCGGAGTTTTGATTCAAACATTGAAGTGCTGGCCATCAAACCTGAGTTTCCTTCATGTACGACTCCTTTTTTGCGAGCCGGACACACCGTTACCTTCTTGGACACGCCTGCGAGCGGGTATGTAGATGCTGATATGGTCAAAACGTCCTTGTCCCAATCATCCAAGGATGTATTTGTATTGAGCTCGGTGCAGTTTGCAAATGGATTTAGGGCCGATTTGCAGGCCATTGGTAAGGTTTGCCAAGAGTTGGGTGCATTATTTGTTGTTGATGCAACCCAATCGATCGGTGCATTCGGAATTGACATGATACGAGACCGTATTGACGTACTAGTATTCAGCGGCTACAAGTGGGCAACGGCTGGGTATGGAAATGCCGTGCTGGCTACCGGAAATAGGTGGCCACAAACCCGCATTCCTCCTTTGGTGGGGTGGAGAAGCGCCAAACAGGCCTATGATTTGGAAAATTTCAGGTTGGACATGCTTCCAAGCGGCATAGGTCACGAAATGGGTCATCCTCCTTTTCCATGTATTTTTGCCATGGGGGAGGCGCTTCGATTGCTGGATGAGCCCAATAGTATCGAGTTAGAAAGCAGGATAACGGGCCTGACACTTCAGCTTAGAGA
>JABMOI010000155.1 GCA_013204185.1 bacterium
CCCCCCGCCACACCTTATCGTCTTCCGAGAGACCGTCTTCCGAAAAATCGTCTTCCGATGAGCAATATTCCGGTTACCCCGCAAGCCTCAGCTTACGAGATTTTGATTTTCTGAGGCTTGGTTTCTTCCAGTTTCGGTACCGTCACAATCAGCACGCCGTTGTCAAAGCGAGCTTCGATTTTCTTCGAGTTGATTTTGTTTGGTAGCGAGAAGGAACGGTAGAAGCGGCCGGTGTGGCGCTCCATGCGAACCACATTGTCAGATTCGCCTACTTCACGGGCCACACGTTCTCCTGAGATAGAAAGAACCCCTTCGTGTAGGTTGATCTGGATTTCGTCTTTGTTCACTCCAGGAACGTCGACAGCCAATTCATAGGCGTCTGGCGTTTCAACGACATCGATGCGAGGGTTCCAAGAAACGGGTTCGTTGTTATCCGATTCCGTGCCAAAGGTTGGGAATAGATTGGAAAAGATGTGGTCGAAATCGCTTTGCATCCGTGAAAGGTCGGCGCGCGGAGAGAATCGTACTACTTTAGTCATTTAAGTCACCTTGTTTTATTTCAGTCAAACTGTTCGGTGGACTAAAACGGCCTAAAAAAGCCACTGCCACCAATTTATGTTCGACCAATTAGTTGCAAGGTGCGTGCCAATACGCTTAGAACGGCTTAAATCTGACCATCCGTCAGGGTCCAATGACAAGTTTTCAGACACGGAAAGGGAACAGGAAAATGTGTCGCCGACAGTTCGTCAGGGGCAGGAAGGATCTCTGCCAAAGCACGAGATGGGCCTGACAAAGTGCCAATGTCGACTTACTATTTTCGCAGTTGTGCGTAACGCTCCAGTTTTTCAGCTTTGGCGCGTTCTAGCTTTTCATCTACCAGCCTGAAATACGATGTGACGCTGGGTAGGTAAAGGGGACCAATAAACACTGCAATGAAAAGAATCACTTGCAAAGGCCACCACGGTGCGGCTAAATAAATAAAGTTTACTGAGTTCACCAAATTCAAAGCCAGATAAAGACCCAATTGAATTACCACAAGGCCGCCAACATACCACCTGGCACGAGTACCTTTTCCGACCGCAAAGATGCCGTATGCTTGAGCCAGAAACATAGTGAAGTACAAAGCAAATGGACCGGCTATGTTGGTATATGACATTGCCATTTCCTTCGAACTAAACATCACATATATATTCACAACAGAGAGAATAGCGGCGAACCAAAAAAGCACCCGGATGGGAAGAGGTGCACTGCGGAATGCTTCTATTCCTTCCTTCCAGCCCCAATTCATAGAGGCTTTTCGCTTGGCTGAGTCTGGGTTTTTGGTCATGGATGCCTAGGCTTTATCGTCAATTAGCTCAATTCCATGTTGGGCGTTCAGCTTACGATAAAGAAACACGCTGCGACCGAAGCCAAACAACGCGCCGGCAATTATCGCCAAGGACCATACGGGCTTTGTGTCCATCTCGAAGTAAAACCAGATCCAAAAAGCGAGGGCCAAAGCCCCCAATATGAGGCTGCTGAGAGTACCGCGTTTAAATGGACTACCCAATTTGGAAAGAATAGCAGGCATGGTGCGTTTCGGATGAATGGCTTGGACCTTTCTATAAGAAACGACTTGACCAACACAATTGCGACACCTGGACCTGGGAGTAGCTAGCTCGCTGGTAAGATGCGGCCCACTACTTCGCCAAAACCAATCCTTAGTCCGTCCTTTTCTGCAGCGCCGCGCATCACGACGGTGTCGCCATCGGCAATGAACTTGCGCTCCGTACCATCCGACATCTTAACTGGATTGGTGCCTCGCCATGTTATTTCTAGCATGGAACCAAAGCTACCCTTTTCAGGCCCAGAAATAGTACCGGAAGCCATCAGGTCTCCCGGATTGATATTACATCCGCCCGATGTGTGATGGGCCAGCTGCTGGCAAATATTCCAATACAAATACTTGAAGTTTGACCGGCACACGACGTCTTCTTGAGGAGCTTGATCTGCGCGGATGGCCACCTGTAAGTCGATATCAAAGGAAAAATCACCCTTGGTTTCCAAGTAAGGGAGCGGTTTTGGATCTTGGGCGGGTCCTGCACAACGAAACGGTTCCAAGGCGTCCAACGTCACGATCCAGGGCGAAATCGAAGTGGCGAAGTTCTTGCCTAGGAAAGGGCCTAGCGGCACATACTCCCACTTCTGAATGTCCCTAGCACTCCAGTCGTTCACCAAGACAAATCCAAAAATGTGATCGGCAGCGTTCTCTACCGTAATGCGCTCACCTAATTCCGTGGCAGGACCAGTAAAGAAGCCGACTTCAAGTTCGAAATCGAGCAATCTAGATGACCCATAAACAGGATCGGCATTGTCTGCCTTCGTTTGACCAAAGGGGCGCTTGATCTCTGTGCCGCTTGGTACAATGGAGCTGGCCCGCCCGTGATAGCCTACCGGTAGGTGTAACCAGTTGGGCAACAACGCATTGTCAGGGTCTCGGAACAGGGAGCCAACGTTCGTCGCGTGCTCTCTAGAGGAGTAAAAATCGGTATAGTCGCCAATTTGAGCCGGCAAAACCATCGAGACAGCATCCCGCGGAAAAAGGGCCAACGACCTGAGGTCCATATCGTCCCGTAGATCAGGGCACTCTGCGCTCAAAATGTGTTGCAGTGTTTTCCTGACCATTGTCCAGGCGGAGCGACCAGCCGCCATAAACGGGTTCAGCGTTGAGCCAGAAAAAAAAGACGTCCGTAGTAGCCCCGATTTCTCCATCTCATTCAAATCGAGAACCCAATCGCCAATGGCGGTCCCTGGGCGAGCTCGATCGCTTCCGTTGGGAATAAAAACTCCGTAGGGAAGGTTTTGGATTGGAAAGTCACTTCCAGCGGGAACGTCAATAAAGGATTTCATAAATCGAGAAGTCTACAAACGAGTAATTAGACGGAGGCTTTGAGCAATCCGAGCTCAAAAAGGTCGGCACGAGGCTCATTGAAACTACAACTACCTATTGAGAGCGCCAGGTTGCGGCGAACTCCAATAAAGTCAGTATTAGTCGCTTTGAGCGTCCGCCAAGCAATTCCGGTTGGGTCAAAGATAAAGGATTGCTGCTCCTCGTCTTCCAGTATTTGCTGAATTTCCGCCGGATTCAGCGAATGGACCTGCGCCATGGTCGTAGCGAACAATACGTTAATGAAGCCGTGCATCCAGACAGACTGGCCTGAATTGAAGTGTCGGATGGGGTGATGAAGGCCAGCTGTGGCTTTAAATGGGTAGCCAAGCTGGGCAGCAAAATGTATGTAAGAGGCAATCTCCGCTGTCGTTGGGAAATCCGATTGGGCCATTCCTCCACATCTGATCTTACCTAATATTTTCAGGCGGCCGGGCGAGCTGGATAGGGAAAGGAAGTAGGGGGCTATTTCAGATTCAAATGATGCCCCTTTGACGAGTTCTCCAAATACAGAGGCGTTTCCAAACCCAGCCTCTTCAAATAGATCAGAAACTGCAGTTACCGCTTGAATGCCCAATCCCGAATCTGAAAAAATGCCTTCAGGAAATCTGAACTCAAAAGATGTAATTTCAGCTTTGCCCTCGGTGGCCTCTAGGAATTGGTTACAAGTCGCTAAGTCGTCGGCCAGACTTTCTCGCAGTAGACTTACCGACGTTGCAGCCCGAGGGAGTACGTCAAATAGAACGGGGCTTGCCAATTGTTCATTTTGAAGCAAGATGGCTACATCGCTCAGTTTTTGAACAGGGATCACAAAAGGCCCTACCATCCACGCATCGGGCTCACCTCGGTGGCCTAGGTATTCGGAAAAAGCATCAGGAAGCGGCAACGAAGCAGGCGGAAAGAGACCAGCATAGTCAAAAAGGCCATTCACGAGCGTTTTTACGCTTGAAAAGGATGGAAAAGACGCAGACAACTGAACCATAAGTGAGGTAGATTTTTGGCGGTAAGCAACTTGTTGGCTTGCTTCAGGTCTAGACTAAGAACTCTTGATTAATGCTTGTATGAAGCTCATTGTAATATTACATTCAATAACCGGTTTAAACTGTGCCTGTGCGCTTCACTTTTTGAAGTGGATAGCTTGGGAAAGTCCGTAACTGGTAGACCCGCGCCTGTTGTAAGGATGATAATATCATCCACTTTATAGAACTCTGCCCACCGTTCGGGGTTCAATGTAGAGTCTTCAATAGACGCAATTCACTGGACGATAGAACGATACCAAACATGGTAGTCATGAAGAGATTTCCGATTCTCCTAAGCCTTCTTTTAGGCGTATTTTTGCTCGCAGGCGCCGATGGTTGCTCAAGCGACCCCAACGTAGAAGGCGCGAAGCTTGATCTTCGTAACCAAGATTACGATCGAGCACTTCAAAATCTGAACACCGCCCTCGATAAAGATCCCGCCAACTCAGAAGCTCTTGAGCTTAAAGGTCGCGTTTTATCTGAAAAGGCGTTCGCCACCATGGATCAAGATGAGCACATTGCCATGATTCATGAAATGATTGTCGCATTTGAGGCAGCCAAGGCAGCCGATCCATTATTGGAAGAATCGGTTACAAACAGCATGCGATTTGCTTACGCAAACGAGTTTACTCGTGGCGTTCAGGCATTTAATCGCGGTAAAGCTGACGAAACCGAGTTTGTTGTTGCCGCCAAGTATTTCAATACTTCAGGGGACATTTTTCCTGACTCTTCGGCCGCTTACGTGAATGAAGCTTATGCTTACTTGAACGCAAATCAGCCTGAAAATGCTCTTGTACCGTTCGAAAAAGCAATTGAAGCAGGAGATATCGAGCCTGATACGTACCGCTTCCTAGCTGGTCTCTATCAGACATCCGATCGTCCGGAAGAAGGAATTGCGTTGCTTGAAAAAGCTAGTACGATGTACCCTGAAAACATCGACATCCAGACGGAATTGCTAAATGCTTATCAAACGACGGGTCAGACCGACAAAGCGCTTGAGCGCTACAAAGATGCTGTAGATCGTGATCCTGAAAATAAACTGTTCCGTTATAACTACGGTTCGTTGTTGGTCTCTGTTGAGCGCTACGATGAAGCCATTGCTCAGCTCGAAGCTGCCATCGCATTGGATGCAGATTATAGCAGTGCTCACTACAATTTAGGCGCCGCTTACATCAACATGGCTGTAGACGTTAACGCTCAGATTTCTGATCTTGATGACAAACTTCGCGCGGACCGTGATGGACTGAGCCGTGCTGAAATTCAGAAACGCGAAGACGAAATCGACGCTTTGGTTGAAAAACGCAAAGAGTATTTCGGTGCCGCTGTCGCTCCGCTGGAAAAAGCTAAAGTGCTTTTTGAAGGCGCAGGAGAAGATGCTGAAGGTGTTTGCCGCGCTCTTTACCAGTCGTATGTACAGGTAAATGAAGTTGCCAAAGCACAGAGCATCGCTGAATGTGCAGGATATGCAGACTCAAACAATTAGAGTTGAGTCCATTGGTCACAAGCCTTAGTTGTGTGACTAACCAGTAGGATTCGGGGTCGGGCTGCAAGCAGCCCGACCCCGAATTGTTTAGTTTAGTCTTGTTCTAGTTCGATTCGAAAATAAACGGATACCCCAGGTTCTATGAAGTCAGCAGATGTAGCAAAAGCAGGTTTAGGCACAAAAGCCGTTCACGCTGGTCAGTCGCCAGATCCAACGACGGGCGCTGTAATGACCCCGATTTACCAGACTTCAACCTATGCACAATCGGCTCCTGGAGTGCATCAAGGACACGAATATGCTCGCGTCACGAACCCAACCCGCACAGCTTTGGAAGGCAACCTTGCGGCTTTGGAGTCTGCAAAGCATGGAATTTGTTTTTCATCAGGGGTAGCCGCGACAGATGCCGTTGTGCGCTGTTTGCGTCCTGGGGACCACATTCTCGCATCAAATGACCTGTATGGAGGCACGTACCGCCTCATGAGGCAGGTATTTGGCCCATTTGGCATTGAATCTGACTTTGTAGACATGTCAGATTTAGCAGGAGTCAAGGCGGCAATGAAGCCGAATACCAAATTGGTTTGGATTGAAACACCGACCAACCCAATGGTCCGTGTGGTAGATATCAAAGCCTTGTGCGATATAGCTCATGCGGCTGGCGCCACAGCTGCTGTAGACAATACCTTCGCCTCTCCGATCCTTCAGAGACCTTTGGAGTGGGGAGCAGACCTTGTTGTGCATTCCACGACGAAGTATTTAGGAGGCCACAGCGACGTAATTGGTGGCGCGGTCTGCACAAACAATGAGGAGTGGAATGAGAAGCTCCGGTTTCTGGTTAAGTCGTCCGGCGCGGTTCCGGGCCCCATGGATTGCTTTCTCACATTGCGTGGAACGAAGACGCTTCAGATTCGGATTGAGCGCCATTGCTCCAATGCCCAGGCCGTTGCTGAATTTCTGGAAGCGCATCCTAAAGTCGGGAAAGTGTATTACCCGGGCCTCCCGAGCTTTGAAGGCCACGAGTTAGCAAAACGTCAAATGGATGGCTTCGGGGGCATGGTATCGTTTGTACTTAAAAACGAAGACATGGAAGATGCCACCACGGTTATGTCGAACACGCATGTGTTCACGTTAGCCGAAAGCCTGGGCGGCGTGGAGAGCTTGATGAACCATCCAGCCTCAATGACTCACGGTTCCATTCCTGCAGCCGAGCGTCATGCAGCGGGTCTTAGTGACACGTTGATTCGACTGTCGGTAGGTATTGAAGATGTGTCGGACCTGATCGCAGACCTTAAGCAAGCGCTAGAACGCATTTAGGCGACCAGGCAGCGACCAGGCAGCGACCAGGCAGCGACCGGGCAGCGACCGCGCTGTTACAGTTGGGCCAATGACCGCGCTGCTTGGACTACGTCGTCGTCGTCCGGCAGTAGGGCGCGCTCAAGCGAATCTGCAAACGCGATAGGCGCAAACCTACCGGCAAGTCGCTTAACGGGCGCATCCAATTCGTAAAACGACCTGTCGCTAATCTGAGCAGCAAGTTCGGCTCCGTATCCAAGGAATTCATGGTCCTCGTGGACCACAAGTGCTTTGTTCGTTTTAGAAACGGACGCAAACACGGTGTCCATGTCTACCGGTAGTAGCGTTCTCAGGTCAATAATTTCGACCGATATGCCCTCTTTTTCTAATACACGGGCTGCGTTTGTCGATTTGTGAACCATCATTCCGTACGTAATGATGGTCAAATCTGAACCTTCGCGCACGACACGGGCCTTGCCAAATGGCAATAAATAGTTCTCGTCGGGCTCGGGGCTTCGCGCAGCAGCAGATCTATACAACGCCTTGTGCTCCATAAACAGCACAGGGTCTTCCATGCGAATGGCAGCTTTCAAAAGGCCTTTGGCATCCGCGGCGTTTGAAGGCATCGCAATCTGGAACCCAGGCATATGAGCGAAGAACGCTTCAATATTCTGTGAGTGGCATAAGCCACCATGAATGTAGCCTCCCACGGGGACGCGAATAACCATCGGGCAGCCCCAATCATTGTTCGAGCGGTAGCGGTACGATGCTACCTGGTTGCGTAAGGCCTGCATAGCTGGCCAAATGTAGTCTCCGAACTGAATTTCAACGACGGGTTTGTACCCAGC
>JABMOI010000156.1 GCA_013204185.1 bacterium
CCCCCCGCCACACCTGTTTTATAGCCTAATCAATGCGCTAAAGGCAGCCGAGTCGTAAACACCGTCCCTTCCCCCCTAATACTCGAAGCGGTAAGCGTGCCGCCGTGCGCCTCTGCAATTGCTTTTGAAATCGCTAACCCGAGGCCCGTCCCATCGTATTCATTTGGCTCGGATCGCGTCCTAGCGTGCGTGCCCCGATAATATCGATCAAAGAGCTGCGCTAAGGCTTCTTGCTCAATTCCATCCCCTTTGTCTTCAACACGGATTTCGAGGTGGCCGTCCTCAACCACCGCCGAAATAGTCACTTGCGATTTAGCGGGAGCGTATCGAATGGCATTTGAGATCAGATTGTTCAACAATCGTAAGATGCGCGAGCCATCTGCTTCGACAACTGGGAGATTATCTGCTAGATCAACTACAAGACCAACTTCCTGATTGAGAGCCGCCCTTTTGTTCGAGGACAACGCATCCGAAATAATCTCGGGGATGAGAACCGGCTCGAAATGAAGACGTGGTACACTACTCTCCAGGCGACTGAGCTCAAACAAATCGTTTACCAACGCGCCCAGCACCTTGCCTTGCCTGCGAGCGCTCACAATGGCTTGGTCCGCTTCGCCTACCCGGCCCTCGCCCCGAAGCCGCTCAGCTTCTTCCAAATGCGCCGTGACCGCGGCCAACGGCGTTCTGAGGTCGTGCCCCACGTTGGCCACCAATTCCCTTCTCACCCTATCTGCTTCCCGGAGCGAATCAATGCTAAGCTGAACGCGCTCGGTCATGGCGTTTATAGCGCCCGAAAGGCTGGAAAACTCGTCATTCCCACTTTCTGGAAGCCGAATATGATAGGATCCTTCTCCAATACTGCTTACATCGGCTGCCATCCGTTGCAAAGGCCGCACAAGCCACCAGGTCAAGAACGCACCTAGAGCCAATGCAATAAGGACAGAAAACAACGCGATTAACCGAAGGGCGCTCCGAAAGGCTCGCTGAGTCTCTGCAAGCTCGTATTCTAGGGATTGCGTCAGTGGCTGCACGAGCAGAATACCGACGGGAAAACCACCGGAATCAAACAGCGGAGCCGAAGCAAATCCGCCTTGTATGATATCATCCGAGACATCGACTATAACAGTCGAAAACGTGTTTTCCAGATCTAAAATGTCTGGTACGAAGGGGACTATGGAGGAGTCGATAAAAGCCGGATCAAACGCATCTTTTGCGGGCCGAAAGGTCTCTACGACGTTGCCCTCGATGTCCAGAAAGAGCAGCGGATCAGGAAAACGATAGGTCAAATCAAGTCGTAATTCGTCCGAAAAGTCGGAAAATGACACGTCCGATCCTGCTGCCCTGCGCTCTACCTCTTCAGAAACTGCGTCCATCCGAGCGGTGAGCGCCACGCTAGCTAAGGACAGCTGCTGATCTCGAGCATACCATGCAGTAAACCCCACAGCTAACACTCCCGTGACAATTTGAACGGCGATAAGCACAGCCGCCACGCGCCAAAAAACGCTTCCACTTTTCTCGGTATGGCTTTTCCGGGTCATTTCTGCGTCATTTCTGCGTCATTTCTGGGCGTCGTTCGAAGGAGATTGAAATTTATATCCAACTCCCCAAACGGTTTTGATAAAATCTGGATTGGCTGGGTCTCGTTCAATTTTAGCCCGCAGCCGTTGAACGTGCGAGTCCACCGTGCGATCGTAGCCTTCGTATTGAATATCCCACACGTGATCCAATAGCTGGAGACGTGTAAAGGGTTGATCCAATTGCCTAGAAAGAAAAACTAACAAGTCAAACTCAAGCACCGTGAGCACGATGGGCTTTTGGTCGACGGTCACAACTCGTTTGGGCACATCGACATACAAGTGGCCCACTTCGATAATTTCCTTTTGTTCTGTGGGCTGCTCTCCTTGCTCCTCCGTGAGCCTCAGTCGACGCAGCGCGGATCGTACGCGGGCGACTAGTTCACTCAGGCCAAAGGGTTTTGTCACGTAGTCGTCCGCGCCAACTTCTAGTCCTACCACCCGATCCATCTCCTCAGAACGCGCTGTAAGCATAATGATGTAAAGTAGCGGGTGGGTTGCGCGTAATCGTCTACAGACCTCTAGCCCATCGAGTTCGGGCAACATGATGTCTAATAGGATGACATCGGGGGTCTTTTCCGCGACACGCGTAAGCGCCTCGGTTCCGGTGGCAGCAGTTCGTACTTCATACCCGGTATCACGGAGTCTTCGCTCAACAAGGTCTCTTAGTTCGGTGTCGTCTTCTACGACAAGTATGTCTGGAATGTGTGCCATGAGTATTTCGAATGAGTTTACGCCGGCTAATATAGTTGTAAGAACCCATGTTCATCCTTCCGACAAGTAGATTACACAATTTTGTGACAACTCTGTACTGTTTGCTCGGTATACTTCAATCACACAAACCCGCTTCTCACAAACCCGCTTTTCACTAAAACACATTCCGCCTGACACTTCAGTTACAACGGGACATTTTTATGCGTTACAGCAAACTAGCCCTGTTGGGCTTTTTGATGCTAAACCTAGCGGGTTCGGCTCTAGCTCAACAACAAGGTAGAAACCAAGTTCGTACTTGGTTTCAAAATCAACGATCGGCCCTTTCGGAGTACACCTCCTTCGAGGTTCGAGCTTCCATACATCATTCTGTAGAAACAGGAAATGGAAGTCGCGAGGCAATGGCGACGCTCAAATTTTCTGGAGATCCACTTCGGCCTACTGAAAGACCTGAAATCTTGACGTTTGTGTTGAATGGCGATTCGTTAGACACATCAGGAAGTCGCCGCGTGCAGCAAGGTCTTACATCCATGATGAGTCCGGAAATAGGGCCGCTGTTGTACGGGTTTTTAACTCCAGTCCTGTCAATCGGCCAAATGAGGCCTGTGGGGGGACCTTTTCCCGATACAGTGGACGGCGAGCAGTTAGAGAGATACACTTTCGTTTCGGGAGACGATCAAGGTAGGCCCAATCTACAGGACGATGGAAGACCACCTTTGGGTAGGCCACGTCCGGGAGATGCAAGACGACCTCCTCCGCCTCCTCGCGATGGTGTACGGCCCAATCTAGGTGATCGTGGGCGCCCAGGAGAAGGAAGACCAGGTGCAGGACGGCCGGGAGGAGGTCCAATGGAGCGGACTTCTCTTTGGTTTGACGGAGCCAGCGGCAGGCTGGTCATGTCTTCCGCCGAATTCAACATGCCTGGTGGGCGGCGTTTGGTCGTTGAAACTAGCTACAAACGGATTGAGGGTATTGATGTCCCTGCATGGCGCACCATTAAAGGAAGTTTTACCATGCAAAGACGCCTTCGAACCGTGACAGCTAAGTTGGAGCATGAAAGTTTGTACTCCGACTATTCCTTTGGTAACAACTGAGGAACCTAATTGTCTGAAAGGCACATAACGGTGCCATGATCGACACACTTTCATTTTCAGACTTCAGAGATTTGCTCGCCACGCAATTGTCTCAGCCCCTTCCGGGGCAGCAAGCTCAGTTTCAGATGGCTCCCTTGGCACGGCGGCAACCCGAAATGGCTTCGGTAGATGCCAGAAGCTGCCGAGAAGCCGCTGTATTGGCCCTGTTTTATCCGTGTTCAAAAGGTAGGCCGAAGCTGCTTCTTACCGTTAGGCCTGAAATCATGAACAAGCACGCCGGTCAGGTTGCATTTCCTGGCGGGCGCCGCGAACACGGCGAAGAGCTAGAGCAAACAGCGTTGAGAGAGACCGAGGAAGAGGTATTTATTCCAACGAGTCACGTGGATGTCCTGGGGAAACTGACTCCCCTCTACATTCCGCCGTCCAATTTTTGTGTCTATCCCTACGTTGGTGTGATTGACTACAGGCCCGACATGAAACGCACGTCTGACGAAGTAGCAGCCATGTTCGGCGTGCGTGCGCACGAATTAATACTGCCAGAAAAACGGGAAGTCGTGAGCCGAGAGCTTGCAGGCGCCGAGCGCCAAATACCTTACTTCGCCTTTGAAGGGTACGAAATATGGGGAGCTACGGCCATGATGATGTCCGAATTAGCCGCTGTCTTAAACCCTACCCTGATCGAGTTGCCGCCCCTCGTGTGAGTTAAACCCCCAGTTGAGCCAGGGCATCGCGCACGAGCGCTTCAGCCAGCTCATCTGACTCTGCCTCTGCATATACTCGAAGCACGGGCTCTGTGCCAGAAGGACGTATAAGCAACCAGGCGTTTTCCATCCGGTGTTTATACCCATCGATACTTTCAAGGGAGTTTACCGCCAAACCAGCAATGGACTTGAGTCCGCCACCTTGTTTCAGCAAAACGAGGGTGTCATCTTTCTTGTCGGCACTGGTGTGGGCATCGATCCGGTAGTATCCATGGTATCCGTAACTTTCATGCAAATCTGCAACGAGCGATGAGAGCTGCTTTCCTCTACTAGCCATCATTTCTAAAATAACGAGGCCAATAAAAATACCGTCTCGTTCCGGGATATGACCTTTGATTGCCATCCCTCCAGATTCCTCGCCACCGACCATAACATCTGATTTCAGAATTTTGTCGCCGATGTATTTAAAGCCGATAGCCGTGGTTTCTATCTCAATTCCGAGCGCCGCACACATTTTATCGAGCATGTCGGTGGTTGAAAAGGTCTTTACCACTTTTCCAGACAACCCTTTATCCGTGTGCAAGTAGTCCACTAGAAGCGCCAGAAGCCTGTGCGAATCGACGTAGTCTCCATGCTCGTCTGCCATGCCAATTCTATCTGCATCTCCGTCGTTGGCAATAGCGGCGTCTGCCCCATTACCTACAATATCGGAACGCAGCAAATTCAGATTTCGCTCAATGGGCTCTGGAGGAATGCCGTCAAATCCTGGATTGATACTGCTTCTGCGTTCAATCACTCGATCCGCGCCGAGTAGCTCGGAAAGAATACCCTGCCCAGCGCCATACATCGCATCGTGTATAATCGTAATTCCAGATTGGCGGATAAGATCCAAGTCTACAATGGTGCGCAAGTGAGCAATATATTCGTCTTTGATCGGTTGGAACTCAATGAGACCCTGCTTCACCTGAACGTCCAGGCCTGGGTAGTCAACAGCCACAAACGGCCGAATTCTAGATTCGACATCCGCGATCATTTCAGGAAGCGCAGAGCCACCGAAATGACCTTTTATTTTGAACCCGTTGTATTCTGGCGGATTGTGACTCGCAGTAATAACGATACCTGCACAGTGCCCATAATGTGTTGTTGCCCAACTAATTGCGGGTGTTGGAGCAAAACTGTCCGCACACACTGCTCGAATTCCCATGGAGGACAACACAACAGCCGTGTGCAATGCAAAGTCCTTGCCCCTAAACCGCGTATCGTATCCAATAACAACCGATGGAGCGTCGCCATACTCATCTAACAACCACTCGCCCGTAGCCCGCGCTACCCGTTCGACGTTGTCGAGCGTGTACCCATCTCCGATAACAGCTCTCCACCCATCGGTTCCGAATTGAATAAGTGATCGATTCGAGCTCATAAAATTATAATGGTGTGGTTGTTGGGCGGCTCTCAAGTAGCTCGCGCGCACTTCTTAGAGATGCTTCTGTAACTTCGGATCCGCTCAACAAGGAAGCAACTTCAACTCTGCGTTCAGTTTCAGACAATTGAACCATGGATGTCTTCGTCTCTCCTGCTTCGGTCCACTTCTTGACCTTGAAGTGGGTTTCGCCAGCCGCCGCTACTTGAGGAAGGTGCGTAATAGCTATAATCTGATGATACCGTCCGAGCTCTAACATACAGTCGCCAACGCGTTGGGCAATGGCTCCAGAAATTCCCGTGTCGATCTCGTCGAATATCAGGATTGGCATGCGCTCACTTTTTGCCAGAATAGACTTTAGAGCAAGCATAATCCTCGATACTTCACCACCTGAAGCCACTTTGGTCATGGGCATGGGTTCAACGCCTGGGTTCGTTGAGACATAAAACGCGCCGGAATCAATTCCTCTAGGCCCAGCAGCAAGCCGCTCCCCTCCATTGGTAACCCAGCCCGACGGGTCTTCTTTTCGAGTCAGTTGAACTGAAAACCGGCTATTTGGCATGCCTAACGTCGCCAATTCTTTGACGATAGCGGCCTCAATCTGAGCAGCTACCGATCTTCGTTTGGAAGAAAGCCGGAGCGCGACATCCGATAGCTGTTCACACGCACTGGCAAATTCTTGATTCAATTTTTTGAGCACGCCTTCGAAGTCCGAAGCCAGCTCATACCGCTCAGCAATATCCGCTCTATGAGCAAGCACGGATGCAATCGTGCCTCCGTATTTGCGTTTCAATCGGTCAAAATCGATGAGCCGCTCGCGTATTGCTTCTAGTCGCTCCGGATTGAACTCGATTCGAGAGTTGTAATCCTGCAAAAATGAGGCAGCTTCAGAAACGGAAATTTGAGCTGAGGCTATTTCTGCCCGAATGGCTTCAAACCCGCCATCAATTCGGGTCAAATCCTGAAGTTCGTTGCGCGCTCGTACAAGAAGGTCCCCAATGGCCGACTCTGAATTGTACAGTAAGTCAAAAAGGCTAGACGTTGCCTCAAAGAGGCGCTCCGCGTTGGCCAACTTTCGCCGTTCGGCTTCAAGCTCTTCTTCTTCATCGGCTCCCGGGGCAATGGAATCGATATCCGATATTTGATACTCTAGCAGATCTCGCTCTTGTTGAAGCTCACGTTCTCTACTCGCAATTTGGTCTCGTTTGGAGCCAATATTTCGTGCTTCCCGATAGGCATCCTCGTAGGAGCGAACGAGTCCTTCTAAGCCACCAAATCCGTCAACGAGGTCGAGATGCGTTTCTGTTCGAAGCAGTGATTGATGCTCGTGCTGCCCATGCAAATCGACTAATTCAGACGCGACTTCTTTCAAGACACTAAGCGTTGCTGGAGAGTCGTTGATAAAGGCGCGACTTTGAGACGAACTAACTTCGCGGCGCAGAATCAGGGAGTCCTGAATGTCTATGCCGTTCTCTTTCAGTACCGTCTTAAATGCCTCGTGCGTGGGAGATTCAAATATTCCCTCAACAATGGCTTTCTTGCCTCCGGGTCGGACAATATCCATCGAGGCCCGATCCCCTAGCATAAGCTTCAGGGCGCCAACCACGATGGATTTCCCTGCACCTGTTTCACCCGTGACGATGTTTAAGCCGGAATTAAAATCGACTTCAAGCTCTTCGATGAGCGCAAAATCCCGGATGTAGAGGCGTTGAAGCAATGCAGGTTTGGGTCAAAGTTTGCCGTGGCAATGTTTGTATTTTTTTCCACTACCGCAAGGGCAGTTATCATTTCGACCCACTTTATCGTCCGCTATAACCGGTGAAGCTTTAGCAGTAGGATCTTTTTCGTTCGCCTGATTGGCATTTCCACCTACCCCAAACGATGAAGACGGCGCATCATGAGTCGTTTTTGCTTTGCGTGGGTCCAGCCTCCGTGGAGCACTTACGCGCGCTGCTTCCCGTTGTTGATTCACAAGAGGACCGCTTCTAAACACAAACGAAACGACTTCTTCGTTGATTTTCTCCATCATTTCGGCGAACAGTTTGTACGCCTCCATTTTGTATTCAATCAGCGGATCTCGTTGACCATATGCTCTGAGGCCAATCCCCTCTTTTACCTCATCGAGGTTACGAAGGTGTTCGGTCCAATGCGCATCGATCAGAGAAAGTGACGCAACGCGTTCAAGCGCATCATTCACTTCCTGACCTTCTGAAGAAATGGCATCTTCAATTTTAACCACGGCTCGCATCACTTTGCGCCCGTCCGTGAAGTCAACAAACACTTTTTCAGGTTTGTTTTCGTTGTCGCTCGCGGCGACTTGCTTCATAGAATCACAAAATGGCTTGGCAAGAGCGTTTCGCTTGCGCTCATACATTTCAACTGCGTCGTCATAAACGCGGTCTGCTACCCCATCGTCGCCCAGTCTGTGGAACGTTTCGAGGTCCATATTGAAATCTAAGGCCAACAAACGGAGTAGATCCTCCCGCAGCAATTCAATTTCTCCATCACCGTGGTACTGTTTCACCAAGCGATCGAGGATTTGGCGCAATTGGTCTTCAATGTCTCCAGCTAAGCGCTCGCCCTTGAGCGCGTGGTTGCGCCTATCATAGATTACGTGACGTTGAGCATTGAGCACGTCATCGTATTCGAGCTGACGTTTACGAATGGCAAAGTTGTTTTGCTCAACCTTTCCTTGGGCCCGCTCAATACTTTTGTTCACCCACGGGTGCGTGATCACAGCGCCATCCTCCAAATTGAGGCGGTCCATGACCTTAGCCACACGGTCGGAGCTAAAGAGGCGCATCAAGTTATCGTCGAGAGAGACATAAAACTGGCTTTCTCCTGGGTCGCCCTGACGTCCGCTTCGACCTCGAAGCTGCAAGTCAATTCGCCTTCCTTCGTGGCGCTCTGTACCAATAATGGCCAGGCCACCCACTTCCGTCACACCTGCACCTAACTTAATGTCCGTACCACGCCCAGCCATGTTGGTAGCAATGGTTACCGCCCCTTTTTGACCGGCTTCAGACACAATGAGGGCCTCGGTCTTGGCACGATCGCGCTTGGCATTCAAGACGTTATGCTTAATACCTGCCCTGGTGAGCATGCGAGAATAGGTTTCAGAGGATTCGACGCTCGTTGTACCCACGAGGACCGGCTGTCCTTTTTCATTGTACTCCCGAATTTTATCGATTACGGCGCTCAATTTTTCCCGCTTGGTCCTAAACACCAAATCGTCGAGATCTTTACGCGTAATCGGCCTATTTGTCGGTACTACAATGACCTCCATGTCGTAGATCTTGTGGAATTCTTCCGACTCTGTTTCCGCCGTACCCGTCATCCCTGCCAACTTGTGATACATGCGGAAGTAGTTCTGCAATGTGATCGTAGCATATGTCTGGGTTGCTGCTTGGATTTTAACACCCTCTTTGGCTTCAATCGCCTGGTGCAGTCCGTCGGAATATCGACGACCACCGAGCACTCGTCCTGTATGCTCGTCAACAATCATAATCTTGCCGTCCTGAACAATGTATTCAGTATCCTTTTCAAACAGGATATAGGCTTTTAGAAGTTGCTCAATGGCATGCAGCCGTGCTGCGGCGGCCGCATATTCCGTGTAGAAGTTTCTTTTCCGTTCCGCGAGCTCGTTTTTGAGTACACGGATGTCATTCTCAAGCTTGTGCGCCCTTTTGTCTTCATCTAGGCTGCTGTCCGCTGCCAGAGCTTCTTCGATTTCGATGGTTCGAACTTTTTCTTCTTTTTCAAGCGTTGCTACCAGCTCACCAAGGTCAGGAAGAACAAACATTCCTTCGTCCGTTCCGGCAGCCCTCCCAATTTGATTTCGCCCTTGCTCGCTCATTTCGATCGAGCGCTGCTTTTCATCGTAAGCAAAATGTAACTCTGCATCCACGATAGGCATGTTTTTGCCGTTGTCCTGGAGGTACAAATATTCCGTTTTTTGACGGAGTTGTTCTACACCTGACTCCTGAAGCAATTTTCGTAGCCTTTTGCTGCGAGGAAACCCGCGATAAGCTCGTAAGAGGCACAGACCTGCGTCCGATTCACATTTGGACGCCGTCTTATTGTCGCCCGCTTCAATCGCTTTATCCCGCTCCTCGAGCAGCCGTTCGGCATCAGCCACATAGCCTGCGACTAACTTTTGCTGAGAAAAGACCATGCGTTCGACGTTTCCTTTAAACTCTTCAAATTGAGTTTCATCGGACTGGGGCACGGGTCCTGAAATAATAAGCGGCGTACGCGCTTCGTCAATCAATACAGAGTCGACCTCATCCACGATCGAGAAATGGTGGTCCCGCTGTTGGAGGTGCTCAGGGTCATTCACAAAGGAATTGTCCCTTAGATAGTCAAAGCCAAATTCGTTGTTCGTTCCGTAGGTGATGTCCGCCAAATAAGCATTTTTCCGGCCTTCAGTGTGCGGTTCGTATTTGTCGATTACATCGACCTTCATGCCAAGAAAACCGTAGACTGGGCCCATCCATTCCGCATCACGCTGCGCTAGGTAGGGGTTCACAGTGATAAGGTGCACACCTTTTCCAGCAAGGGCGTTCAGGTAAACGGGGGCAATGGCCACCAACGTCTTACCTTCTCCCGTCTTCATTTCAGCGATGTTTCCTTGGTGAATGGCCACGCCACCCAGCATCTGAACATCATAAGGGACCATATCCCATCGAACGGTCTGACCACCAGCTTCCCATTCTCGTCCGGACATGCGTCTACACGCATCTTTTGCGACGGCGAATGCTTCTGGTAGAATTTCGTTCAGAATGTCCTCTAACGTGGAGTACCATTCTTTTTCCAGATCGTCGAGCTCATCGTACAGATCTAAGCGCTCATTGGTCGACATCACGCGCTCTTCACCGCCGTCGTCCGCAATCAAACGTTCTTTTAGCTGCTTCAGGATATCATCTCGATCCTTCTCGATACCAGCTAGGGCATCTTGGATACGTTGTTTGAATTCCCCAGTTTTGGCCTGCAACTGCTCGTCTGTAAGAGAGGCGAGCAATTCGTATTGAGCGTTGATTTGATCAACTATCGGCCAAAGCTTATTTAAAGAACGTTCTCGGTTATCACCGAAAATCCGTTTGAGTACGTTGAGCATATTCGGGTGTATTAGAAGCAGCGAGCCTCAAATAACAATGATTAAACATCAATAAGGTGCGATAATTCTCACCGAGACCTCATCCAATCACGGATATAAATCTTAACGGGATCACACGCCCTCTATCGGGGCATCGTTCCCAAATTAATTGGTATTCTCGAATCGTTCGCATTTTTATATATGTTCTAGCCTACGGGGCTAGAGAACATGGGATGCGTCTGCCGGTTGAAAGCGGCGCATTGGTTCTTGAATCGACTAAAAATTGAGATTATCAATTGAAGCTATTGGTTTCGGCTTTATTACGCACCCCCGTCCGCCACTCTTTTGCATTGGCAATGGTTGTGTTTTTGTTCGTGGGTGCGCCGGCTCAAGCTCAAATTGAGTCTTCAGGATTTCCGGTGCTTCAATTGGACGCATCTGCGCGCACAGCTGCGTTGGGCGGCGCCTCGAGCGCGTTACTAGAATCTAGCTCTACAGCACTTTTTTCAAATCCCGCCTTATTAAGCCCCTCGGCTCACAAAAGCCTTTCCTTTTCGTACCTCAACCATCTTTCTGATATGAATGCGGGCTGGCTCTCCTACGCTTGCAACGTCGATTCGCTGGGGACGTTTGCCGTTGGTGTCAGGTACCTATCCTTTGGTTCGTTTGACGAAACAGACGATCGGGGAGCGAAAATCGGGACGTTTGGAGCGTCGGACGTGGCGCTAACCGTTGGTGGGGCCCGGACGTGGAGAACGAATTGGAGGGTCGGTGTTGGGGTGAACCTGCTGCGATCTTCCATCGCTTCTAATGCGTCAACAGCGGCTTCCTTGGACGGTGGAATCGTTTTTTCTAAGCCTGGGTCCCTGTCCACATTTAGTGCATCGGCACACAACGTAGGACTTGTATTCAGCTCAATTGGTAGCCGTTCTGACTCCCTCCCACTCGATGTGCGCCTTGGGTTTACGCAGAAGCTGGCTCACTTGCCGCTCTTGGTATCCGTGACAGCGTATCGGCTTCACAAGCTAGACGGTGGAGACCCTTCGAACAAGGCGGTATCCTCCCTGCTCAATCATATCCGTCTTGCCGGCGAATTCCAGTTCAGTTCTGCCTTTCAAGTTCGGTTTGGATACGATCATCGCAAACATCAGGACTTAAAAGTCAAAACCCGTCTGGACATGGCTGGGTTTAGCACAGGGGTTGGGATTGTGATCGCGAAAGTCAGATTCGACTATTCGTTCAATTCTTGGTCTTCGCTGGGCGCCTTGCACCGATTCTCTGTTGCGAGTTCGCTTTAACGAAGAGGCGCCGCCAAGCGCCCTGGTTATGTGCGATTCGACTGAAGCAAATCTCTTATTTCTGTTAGCAGCGCCACGGCTTTGTCACTCGACGGCGCACCCGTTTCAACGGCCTCCGAAGGTGCTTTTTGCTCCATCAACACATCTCTCTGCGCCAATACAGCATCTCTAAATTCTTCCGCATTTTCAATGCCATACAACCGAATCAAAGCGCCTTGTCCACTTTGACCTGCCGTTTCAACCGACACAGCCTGAATATTCCAAACACGCATAATAGGCCCTTGGATCATCCCTAGATCAGTAATTTTATCCAGCGGCACCGTCTTTTCTGTTCTTGTCCAAATCCCTTTGCGGACGATTAGCGTTTTTTCTGTGAGTATACATTCTAATCGAGCCAAATAACGCCCCGTAATCCACATTCCAAACAGATACCAAATAGGGATCAACGGAATGCCTATGAGCGTGACGGTGCAGATCACTATGCCGTTTAACAGCCAGTACTTCCTTACGTCAGGATTGAAGGATGCTTTTTTAACAAGCTTAATTTCGCGAGTGGTCATAGGCTATGCTTAATCGTTAAGTCGATCTTGTTTTCTAAAGTAGATCATAGTTGTGTCTAGCGTTCCGTGGCGCATACGTTGCTTAACGTCTTCAACCTGCATCCCGTCATTTAGCCACAATAGGGCAGCTGTGTGGGTCAGGCTATGAGGCGTGATGCCGTCTCGCTTTACTCCTGCATTTTCCAAATGGGTATTAATTCGGCTACGAACGGAGCGCGTATTTAGACGCTTACCGTCCGATCGGTGGCCGTGGGATACAAACAGCGGATCTTCCGGTCGAATTCGCCCCCTGGTGTCGAGATACAGCCTGACTGCGTCCATCACGGGCGGGTCTATGGGTACCTGTTGATCTTTTAGGGTGTGTCCTTTGCCTTGAATCCGCAAATACCACCCCATCAGGGTCTGCTCTAAGTCCCTAACATCTGCTCGAATAATTTCGATTTCGCTGAGCCCGGCAAATAACATCGTGAAGATGATGGCCCGATCTCGTTTATCAATCTCAGTGGCCGCAGGAAGCGTATTTATCAACGTTTCGACGTCCGTCTGAGTAAGAATGCGCCTAGAATGAGTGCTGGGCCTTCGGTTGCCTTTTACTTGCTTTGCTGGGTTTTCTGGGAGTAACCCGGAATCAACCATGAACTGACAAAGTCTCCGAACGGCTGTTAAATACGTTGAAACAGATACTTGATGAAGCCCTTTATCCTCCATTAGATAGAGTTTATAGGCCTCAATTTCTTCCGGCAAGAAAGAAAAAGATGTCTTCGGCGTATTGAACCAGCGCTCAAATTCGTTGAGTGACCTCCTATAGGTACCCACTGTTTCGGCACTTTTGTCCTTTAGATAGTCTCGCAGGAACTCCTGGATAAGTGATGTTAGCTGCGCACTTGTCAGTTCCAAACTGGTTTGATTCAGTTGTTTGCCTACAAGTAAGGAGGACGGTGAGACCATGTGGAGGGTCCATTTTGGTTAAAAAGCCCACTTGTATCCAGCCGAATACGATGCAAGCAGTACCAAAGGACGCACCTATTCGTGATAATGTCAATAACGGACATTAAGGAAACCTAAACTTCTCCGCCTGGACCGAAGGATTCCATTACTTCGACGTATTTCCGTAGGAAGGAAGACGCCATTGCACCGTCCACGATTCGATGATCGTAAGACAAGGAAACGTACATCATGCTACGAATACCGATGGTATCCCCATTTCGCTCGTCTTCAATGACAACAGCACGCTTTTTGATGGCGCCAGTTGCCAAAATACCAACTTGAGGCTGGTTGATGATCGGAGTCCCCATGATCGATCCAAGAGAGCCTACATTCGTTACGGTGAATGTCCCGCCATGCAGGTCGTCAGGTAGAAGTTGTTTACTGCGAGCACGCTCAGCTAGGTCTGCAGCTGCATGTGCCATTCCGTTCACATTTTTTTGACCAGCGTCGCGAATCACAGGTGCTACGAGGCCTGTTTTTCCGATGGCGACTGCAATTCCAATGTGATAATCCTTACGAACATGGATTTCGTTTCCAACCACAGAAGAGTTCAGAATCGGGTGATCTTTAAGCGCTTCAACAGCAGCAAAAACGAAGAACGGCGTGTAGGTAAGCTTAATACCTTCCTTTGCTTGGAAGGTATTCTTGTTGGCTTCCCGTAGTTTTACGAGGTTCGTCACATCGATTTCTGCAAACGAGGTAACGTGTGCCGATGTAGACTTCGAACGAACCATATGCTCAGAAATGATCTGACGCATGCGGTCCATTTTGATGATCTCAGTTCTGCCATTCGATCCGGCTACAACAGGTGTTGGTTCGAATGAAGCAGCGGGACGAGGAGCGGCTGGCGCTGCAACTGCCTGTCCTGCAACGGGCTGCGATCCTCGACTAGATAGATAGGCAACTACATCTGCTTTCGTCACTCTTCCATCTCGACCAGAACCAGACATCGAAGCCAATTCAGAAAGGGAAACGCGTTCCTTCTCGGCAATGGCTCGTACCAAAGGAGAGTAAAACTCCCCACCGGGACCTGTCCGAGGAATGGGTGCGCCATCTCCGCTCGATTCAGCTAATGGAGTAGCAACAAACGGAGCGGGTGCTGCTGCTTGAAGGGCTGCCGGCGCGCTTGCGGGGGCAGGCGCAGCAGCGGCTGCATCCACAGACGTTGCAATAACGGCAATCTTAGTTCCTACGTCTACCGTCTCGCCTTCAGCAATCAAAATTTCGTGCACAAATCCGGCCGATGGGGAAGGAACCTCGGTATCCACTTTATCTGTGGCAATCTCAAGTAAGGTCTCATCTAATTCGATGGCATCTCCTGGCTTCTTGTGCCAGACCAGCACCGTGCCTTCCATGATGCTTTCGCCCATTTTAGGCATCATCACATCTATCATCGAACCTGAGGCCGCCGCAGCAGGAGCTGCAGGAGCGGCA
>JABMOI010000157.1 GCA_013204185.1 bacterium
AATCTGGAATATGGGTTTTGCTTGCGCTTCCATACAAGTGACCTCAAGTGCAAGGCAACCTTCAACAACTATGTTGATCGCTACGTGTGGGGAATGATATGGGCTGCAACGCTTTGGGACCTTCGGAAGCGCGTTGGGCCGGAAGTTGTAGACGTACTCGCCCTCGAGGCGCTACGCCGCCATTCTTTAGTTGGAGGGTTTGTCGAGGCTACGAAAGACATGGTCGATGCCGAATGGGAGTTGTTCGGCGGCGAGTTTAAAACCGATCTCTACGAAGTCTTTCGAGCACGTGGGTTTGTTTTGCCGCGCGCAAATCCTGTTGATGAAACGCCAATGACTACACCCCTCACTATTCAAGTTTGGCCCAATCCAGCTACAGACCTTCTTCAGATTTCGTTCGAATCCTTTTTGGGAGGAAATCTTATACTATTTGACGTCTGGGGGCGCGAAGTTTTGCGTCAGCGCATAGAGCCCGGAACGAACAGCGTTACGGTCTCCGTCTCGAATCTAAGCCCGGGACCCTACGTGGCAGCCGTTCGCATCGGAGCGCATACACAACAGTTCGTGATCACCGTTTTTAGGTAGTAGATGTGGCCGCCTCCATCGGCTAGCAGGTAGGTCGAGCTCGCACGCTGCGAATTGCAACCTCAACCTGCGCAAATGGTTAAGGTGACTTAACTCGTCGGCCAAACCCCAAGATTGATTCATTCATGCTCCCCTACGCCATCAAAGAAGGCTTTTCAGGATTTCGGCGAGCGACCTTTTCATCGGTTGCAGCCACGAGCGCTATGACGGTGGCGCTTGTGTTGGTTGGGCTGATTGCCATCATGATGTTTCAAGCCAATTCAGTATCGGAATGGCTAAAACAGCGTGTAGGAGAAGTGGAGCTGTTTCTAGTCGACACGACTGACGACGTCGCAACAGCCCTGTTTGAGCGAGCAAAAGCAACACCAGGCGTGGCTGAAGCCGAATACGTTAGTAAGGCGCAGGCACAGGAGATTTTTAAGCAAGAGTTCGGTGATGAAGCCGTCGTCTTTTTTGAGGACGCATTCCTTCCCGCTTCCATCAAAGTCCGGGTCAAACCAGCGTATGTTAATTCCGACAGTTTAAACTTGTTGGTAGCTGAGTTTGCTTCGTGGAATCGAGTGGATGAGGTCGTTTTCAATAGACCCTTGTTGGCAAAAGTTCAGGGCAACCTGCGCATGTTGAGTTTTGTTGGCGTGGCCATTGGCCTCTTGGTGTTGTTAGCCTCCATTTTTCTAGTGGCAAATACCATCCGCTTGGCCATTTACGCCCGGCGGCTCATGATTCGAACCATGAAACTTGTGGGGGCCACCGATTCATTCGTGCGGCAGCCTTTCATTGTTGAAGGCATCATTCAAGGCCTAATCGCCTCATTATTGGCCATCTTCATTATCTGGGTTGTCCAGTTTGCCGTGGCGGCCTATGTGCCACAGATAGGAGATCCTAGTACGATGTCCATGTTCTTGTTTTCGATGGCCATGCTGGCCTCGGGCATTTTGCTTGGATGGATAGGATCTGAAAACGCCGTAAGAAGATTTCTAAGAAACGTGTCCCTGCACTAGCCGAGGACGCCAATTTTGTTTGTTTGTAGACCTTTAGTCTCTAGATTGACGGTGTGAAGCAATTTTACCTCATAGCGGGATTGGTATTAGCCTTGGGATTCGTACCCAAAGGTGCACACGCCGAGCATGCACATCATGCCGCGATGATGACGGCGAGCCCATCGGCCGCTGTTTCTGTGCATGACCACGCAACCGTTGCACCTGAAGCTTCATCCCATTCCATGCATACCGAATCCGTATCAGAACCGGTAAATGACTGCATGAACGGCCATTGTCCGGCTTGTTTTGTTGATGGTAGCGGCCCGTCCCAGGATTCTCCCTTCGATATGTGCGGCAGCTGTTTTATGCCAAGCGTCCCTGCTGCTCCGGGCGTTTTAATTGTTCAAATCAATTTCTACCCGGCGTCGTCACGCATTCAGTTTGTCCGTTTTGAACCGCCTCCGGATCCGGTGCCTGCTTTTAATCCGGCAGCCCCGTCTTTCTCCCTTCCCGAACTACATTCTGTCTTAAGGTTGTAAAATGAGACCGTCCTGAATTCAAGTTCAGGGCGCGTTGTGATTCATTCGTTTGGTGCCCAAAGAACTTGGCCTCACATTCGATTCGCTCATTTCCACCTTATTCGATCAGAATATGCTCTGTTTTCGAACCCTCCTGTGGACCGCGCTCATTGCCGGTACCCTCACAGCTAGCCCACTCTTAGCTAGCCCACACGTATCTAGCCCACTCAAGGCATCGGCAGCCAGCTCTTTCCCGGCACGACCCGATACCGTCTCCATTGCGCATCCACGTGATGTAATTGAAGCGGTGATCCATAACAATCGATCACTCGAATCACTGCTCCAAAGCGCTGACGCAGCGTCAAGCCGTTCAGGCTATGTTGGAGCGTTTCCGGACCCCACCTTGATGATCACGGGGCAGCCCATGCCGGTTTATACCGCGAGGGGAAAACAAGTGGTTCAAATTCGGGCGGAGCAAATGATTCCCTATCCAGGGAAACTGCGCCTGATGGAGGAAATGGCTGATCTCGAAGCAGAATTAGGTCAGGATATGGTGCAGATTTATGCCGTCGAAGCCCTTTTGGAGGCGCAACTGGCCGTAAACGAACACCACCGAATTGAGGCCACAAAGAACGTCGTGACCGCGTTTTCAGAGCGATTGGCTGAGTACGAAGGCATCGCCCTTCGAAAATACGAGGGCGGAGCGGGCGATCCCTCCGCGGTGCTCAAGCTTCAAATGGAGCAGTCCAGGTTGGTCCAAACGCTTATCGACCTGAGCCGTGAGCAAGAGACCACACGGTATCGAGTGGAGAAAGTGGTTCAACAGCCGGTTCGAATTGCAGTGCGATCTGAGCTGGCCTCCACGACCACGACGGAACGAACCCCGATGGACGCCTCTAGCCGAGATGAGGTCAAGGCACTTGAGAAAAAAGAGGCCATGGCAGCGGTTCGAAGCAAACTTCTCGACTTTTATAATCGTCCCGACTTCGGAGTGAGCATCAACTGGATTGGCATCGTCAAATCCGACATGCCGGCTTCATCCGATGGGAGAGACGCCCTCGCGCTAGGCATGGCGGTTCGGATTCCACTTGGCCAGTCTGCCAACAAGGCCAAAAAGCAGGAGGCTGAGCTTCAGCGTTCTGCAATCGAAGCCGAGCGGCTTTCGGTTGTGCATTCCATCGAAACCGTCTATGCCAATCAAACGGCTCGGACCAATTCCGACCTTCGGTCTCTACGGCACTTAGAGTCTTCTCTTTTACCCGCCGCCGAGGCGCTCATCTCTACTTCCATTTCGGCGTACTCGAACGGAAAAGGAGATCTGTTAGACCTTTTAGATGCTGAGCGTTCTCGCTTTCAACTTGAAAAAGAGCGCGTGGACATCTGGGCCCGCGTGGAAGCTGGAAACCTCATTCTCAGCCGAATATCAGGCGAATTGAGCGCAATCGTTTCAACCTATTTCTAAGGCGTACACAATGAAAACTTCTCACTACGTAATTGCAGCTGTTCTGCTTGTGACCGCCTCTTCAATTGGGTATTGGATTGGCTCACGCGGCACGCACGAAGACATGACTGCCAGCCAGACAGAAGACTCCGGCGAAGGCGAAATCTTGTACTGGCGGGCTCCCATGGACCCAACCGAAACGTATGATGGTCCGGGGCAATCCAAAATGGGGATGGATCTGATTCCGGTTTATGCCGATGACCAAGGGCCTTCTTCGACGTCAACTGCGCGACCAGCAGGTACGGTTCAAATTAGCGATGCGGTTTCCCAGCAAATGGGCGTGCGCTATGGCCTGGTCCACCGAATGGATCTGAATCGCTCGATTCGGACCGTTGGCGAGGTCATGGTGAACGATGAAAACGTGTTCGTGGTCAATGCGCGCATATCCGGCTGGATACAAAAACTGCACGTTTCCTACGACGGGGCAGCGGTCTCCAAAGGGGATCCCTTGCTCGAGATTTACTCTCCTGAATTTGTCTCCACTCAGGAGGAATACATTCGGGCCATGGACTACCTCGATGGGTTGCCCAAGGATGCGAGCGCGGCCACGCGTGAAGGCGCTGAGCGGTTGGTTGAAGCTTCCAGGATTCGCTTAATAAACTGGGAGATTCCAGAAGACGTGATTATGCATTTGGGTCACACGCGGAAAGCGGAGCAAACGGTTACGTTGCGATCTCCCGTTTCAGGGGTTGTCTTGCAGAAAGATGTCACGGAAGGTGGGTTTGTTAATAAAGGCTCGAACCTCTTTCGGATTGCCGATCTGAGCAGCGTGTGGGTTCACGCTAGTTTTTACGACTACGAGCTTCCTTGGATATCACAAGGGCAGTCGGTGGAAGTCGAGCTCAGCTACCTCCCAGGGAAAGTGTACTCAGGCGTCATTTCCTATATCTATCCCGTCCTGCGCGAGCAAGCAAGGGATGTCCACGTTCGGATTGTGGTTAGAAACCCCCAACGCGAAATCAAACCAGGAATGTTTGCCAACGTGCAAGTTGAGGGGACAACGCTCAAAAACGTGCTGGTGGTGCCAACAGAAGCCATTCTTCGGTCGGGCGCTCGAAGTTTAGTGTTTGTGGCAGCGGAAGACGGAGCGTTTGAACCGCGCGAAGTTGAAACAGGAGGCGAAGGCGGGCCAGGAAACGGATTGGCCTACATCATTCGAGGTGTTGAAGAAGGTGAACGAGTGGTGACGTCTGCTCAGTTCCTGATTGACTCGGAAAGCCGCTTGCAAGAAGCCATCCAAAAAATGAGGGCGAGTCGGAATTCAAGTAGCGACCTCGTTCCCGGAGACGTTTCCCAGATGGACCATTCTGGGGACGGAGCAACGAACGGAGCGCCGGCAGGCAGGACGGATCCCGCGAAGATAAAGGACCCAGCCAAGCCCGTGGAACACGACATGTCCACGATGAAGACGGACTCGACTAAGGCTGATTCTTCTAAAACGGGCACTTCGGCCCACGACCACTAGACCGCTCTGCTCCCCATTAAAGCTATTCGCTTTGAGGCCCATTTATGTTAGAACGCATTATTGAATACTCCGTCCGGCACCGGCTGTTGGTCCTTACCCTAACCGCTGTAGTGGCGGTGTTCGGTATTTGGGTGGTCAAGCACACTCCGGTCGACGCTATTCCCGATTTATCGGACGTTCAGGTAATCCTGTTCACCGAGTTTCCCGGCCAAGCCCCGCAGGTGGTGGAAGATCAGGTCACCTTTCCGCTCACCACGGCCATGCTGTCGGTACCGTTCGCCAAAACGGTGCGTGGGTATTCGTTTTTTGGCCTGTCTTTTGTCTACATCATTTTTGAAGATGGAACGGACATGTATTGGGCCAGGAGCCGGGTGCTTGAATACCTGAATTTCGTTTCGAGCCGGATGCCCCCAGGCATTACGCCTTCACTTGGACCCGACGCTACAGGCGTGGGCTGGGTGTACGAATATGTGCTCGACGGAGGGGACAAATACGACTTACAGCAGCTCAGGTCCATCCAAGATTGGTTTCTTCGATATGAACTGACCAGCGTCCCAGGCGTCGCCGAAGTAGCCTCCATTGGGGGGTATGTTAAGCAGTACCAAGTGGAGGTAGATCCCAATAGGCTACTCGCCTACGATATCCCGTTAAGCAAAGTGAGACAAGCACTTACGAGGTCCAACACGGATGTTGGGGGCCGTTTGGTTGAGATGGGCGAGACCGAGTTCATGGTGCGAGGTTTGGGGTATATCAAGTCCATTGAGGATATCGAAAACGTGCCCTTGGGAGTCGATAAAAGCGGCACGCCCATTCTGATAAGCAATGTGGCCAATGTCCATTTGGGACCAGAGCTTCGGCGTGGATTGGTCGAGTGGAACGGCGAGGGCGAAGCGGTGGGCGGCATCGTTGTCATGCGATACGGCGAGAACGCGTTAGCCACCATCGAGGGGGTTAAAGCCAAGCTGAAAGAGCTAGAAGCAGGACTTCCTGAAGGTGTAACCATCAAAACGGCATACGACCGCTCCACTCTGATCCACAGAGCTATCGACAACTTGACAACGAAGCTGCTTGAAGAAAGCCTCGTTGTGGCGCTCATCACCATCCTGTTTCTGCTTCATTTTAGAAGCGCATTCGTTGCCATATTTTCGCTTCCTATGGGCATCCTGATTGCGTTCATCATTATGTACGCACAGGGTTTGAATGCAAACATCATGTCTCTAGCCGGCATCGCGATTGCCATTGGAGCGATGGTCGATGCGGCCATTGTCATGATTGAGAACATGCATAAACATCTGGAAGTGGATGGAGGGAAGAAGGACCACTGGCAAATTGTAATTGATGCCTCCAAGGAGGTGGGCCCGGCGTTGTTTTATTCCTTGATGATAGTCACGCTGTCCTTTTTGCCCGTCTTTACGCTCCAAGCGCAGGAAGGACGGCTCTTTAAGCCGCTAGCGTTTACCAAAACCTATGCGATGGGAGCGGCGGCGCTTCTAGCCATTACCGTCATTCCAATTTTGATGGGGTACTTCATCCGTGGCAAGATTATTCCGGAGAAAAAGAACCCCGTCAACATCTTTTTTCAGCGCATCTACCGGCCGTTTATCCATGCGGCGCTGAAGTTTAAATGGGCCACCTTGGGCATTGCCATGATTGTTTTGTTGGCAACGGCGTGGCCTCTTTCGCGCCTTGGATCTGAGTTTATGCCTGTGCTCAACGAGGGGGATATTCTGTATATGCCCACCACGGACCCCGGCATTAGTATCACAAAAGCGCGAGAATTGGTCCAGCAGACGGATCGGATTCTGATGACCTTTCCCGAGGTTCACCATGTATTTGGGAAGGTGGGCAGGGCAGACACGGCTACCGACCCGGCGCCTCTTTCCATGATGGAAACCACCATTATGTTGCGGCCAGAAAACGAATGGCGGCCCGGCATGACGGTCAGTAAACTCATGGATGAAATGGATGCGGCCATTCAGTTTCCAGGTCTCACGAATGCGTGGACCATGCCCATCAAGACCCGAATAGACATGTTGTCGACGGGGATCAAGACACCCGTGGGAATAAAAATAATGGGGCCGGACCTGGAAGAACTGGCTCGTCTTAGCTCGGAAGTGGCAGCCACATTGGAAGGATTGGAAGGCACGCTGAGCGCCTTCCCAGACAAACCTGTGGGTGGGAATTTTCTGGATTGGAAAATAGATCGGTTGGAGGCCGCTCGGTATGGCCTAACCGTTGGCGATATCCAAGACGTGATTATGTCCGCGATTGGCGGAATGAACGTGACTCAAACGGTAGAAGGCCTCGAGCGCTACCCCGTGAACGTTCGGTACAGCCGTGAAACACGTGACAACCTGGTTGAACTGGAACGGGTCTTGATTTCAACGCCCCGGGGGAATCAAATCCCGCTCAGTTACGTGGCGCAGATGGAGTTCACCAAGGGCCCTCCTGTAATCAAAAGCGAAAATGCGCGGCGCACGTCATGGGTCTATATCGATATTCGGGACATCGATATCGGGACGTATGTAAACAACGCAAAAGAACTCATTTCCGAGCGAATTGCGTTGCCGCCGGGGTATTCCATGACGTGGAGTGGCCAGTATGAATACATGGAGCGCGCAAAAGAGCGCCTCATGTTGGTTCTTCCGTTCACGGTTTTGGTGATCTTCCTGTTGCTGTTTATGAACTTCAAAAACATACAGGAAAGCCTGATTGTGTTGCTGTCTGTTCCTTTTTCGGCCGTCGGCGGAGTTTGGTTCATTTACGCATTGGGCTACCACCTGAGCGTAGCCGTGGGCGTTGGGTTCATTGCCTTGGCGGGCGTGGCCGCAGAAACCGGGGTCATTATGCTGATCTACCTAGATCACGCATACAAAGATGGGATCAAAGCAGGCAAAATGACCAGCCTACCAGATTTGTATGCCGCGGTGGTTCATGGAGCCGTGGAGCGAGTTCGCCCCAAAATGATGACCGTGACGGCCATCATGGCCGGGCTTTTACCCATTATGTGGGGCACTGGAACGGGTTCGGAAGTGATGAGACGCATTGCAGCCCCCATGATTGGCGGCATGGTGTCTTCCACCATCTTGACCCTGATTGTGATTCCAGTGATCTACTATTTATGGAGAGCGCGCTCAATTGGCAGTACATCGGCTACGGCTACGGCTACGGCTACGGCGCCGGAGCCAGTCAGCGTCTAATTAGGCACGATTCCAACCATGCGAAGGGGGCCTCCGCTGCCCCCTTCAATTTTCATAGGAAGGGCAATCACGTAGGCTCCGGTTTCGGGAAGCCTGTCTAGATTGGCCACGTTTTCGAACGCCGGAATGTTGGCGCCAAACAGGTGCCGGTGTGTTTCGAACAGCGTGGACTGGCCGTAGTCAATGCTAGGGGTGTCAATGCCAACGGCTTTGATGTTGCGCTCGGTGGCGAGTAGGGTTGCGGCGGCGGGGTCAATTCCGGGGAAATGAAGCAGCGCTACGGCGCCCGGTCCGCGCTCGGCCGTGCCCATGTAGGCTTCGCGATCAGGCCAATATTGCCCAAAACCAGTTCTGAAGAGCACGATAGATCCATCGGGAATGGCGCCGTGAGTAGCTTCCCAATGTGTAATATCCTCGGTGGTTATTAGATAGTCGCGGTTCGCCGCAGATTGCGCGGACACGTCGATCACAATGGCGCTTCCCATCAGGCTTTCGAGCGGAATTTGATCTGCCGAATGCTTCCCTTCCGAAAAGTGAACGGGCGCGTCTAGGTGCGTTCCGCCATGTTCTGCTGTGCTAACGGTGTAGGCTGAGTAGTAGTAGCCTCCTTCCGTTGTGCCTTCAAAATCAGTGGATTTCGAGAAACCGGGGGCCGTTGGCCAGTACACCGTATCAGAATTGTAGGCGTAGGACATGTCTACAAGCGTTCCAGAAGGAAAACCAGGCTCCGCTGCTTGTTCTGTGGCCGAATTTTGGCATCCAATTAAGCCAACACAACTTACGAGTAGGGGGAGGAAAAGGCGTTTCATTTGGGTTTCTGTGATGGATTAGTGGGCTTCTTTTGAGAGAGAATGTACGGCCTAGATGGTATGAGCCTCAATACCCGCGTTTTATCGAGAGTTCTTTGCTGGCTCGATCTGCGCCAAAACGCGTCCAAAACCGGATAAAAGCCCCTTCTTAAACAAAAAGTCGTTATGAAATGAGGCGCTATATTCGTAATTCGTGTGTTTCCGTTCGGCGGGGCCTTTTAGGCCGGCCTAAATACTGCATCACCCATCGTTAACCCAGACCTTTTATTTTTATGGATGCCACCCAAGCGCAATCAGCATTAGAAGCCATTTTGATGGTCGTTGTCCCAAGGATTATCGGGGCCATTTTACTCCTATTTGTTTCCTGGATCATTGCAAAGTGGTTTGGAAATCGGGTAACCAAAACGGTTGGACATAAGCTGGACCAAACCATCGCCAGCTTCATGGGCAGTTTGGTCAAGTACGGGATTCTCTCGATGGCGTTGCTAGGATGCCTCCGCATTTTTGGAATCGAAACCACGAGTTTTGTGGCGTTAATCGGCGCGGCGGGTTTAGCCATTGGCTTGGCGCTGCAAGGCACGCTTACCAACTTCTCTTCGGGCGTTATGCTCTTGCTGTTTCGCCCCTTCAAAGTGGGCGACGTAATTTCTGCAGGTGGCGTGACGGCAAAAGTAGCTGAAATTGGCATGTTCACCACGCAACTCGACACGGCAGACAACCGCCGCATGATCGTTCCAAACGGCGACATTTATGGGTCTGCGATCGAAAACATCACGTTCCACGAAACGAGACGCGTTGACGTAAGCGTAGGAACCGAGTACTCAGCCAACATCGGGGAGACCCGCAAGGTGCTTCTAGAAGCAGTTGCTGGAATCGAGGGCGTTTTAGAAACTCCAGAACCAGTGGCCATGCTCACGGAGCTCGGCGGGTCATCAATTGATTGGTCTGTACGTGTGTGGGCAAACACCCCCGACTATTGGGCCGTGCGCGAAAAAGTCACTCAGGCCGTCAAAGACACCTTGGATAAAGCCGGAATTGGCATTCCCTTCCCTCAAATGGATGTGCATTTGGAAGGGATAGAGTTTTCGGAAGAATAGGCCAGTCGAGCCCGAATTCTGGTATGCTCATCTAGACTATGTATGACGAGTCCTTGATCAAATTTCAGGGACTGTATTAAGCTGCATTCAAACCGTTTCCTGCTATGCGCGTCGGGCTCATTTATGACCTCTTTGAAGATTATCCCTGGGTAGAGGGAGAGGCATTTGACGCGGACGTTGAAAACGAGCCGGAAGAAACGGTGGTTGCGTTGGAAGAAGCCCTCGAGGCGCTGGGGCACGAGCCAATTCGCATAGGTCCTGCCCGCAACCTGTTGGGGAGCAAGGAGATACCGGAGGTGGACTTGGCGGTAAATATTGCGGAAGGAGGGCGGGGTCGCAACCGCGAAGGCGAAGCGCCCACGCTGCTTGAAATGCGGGGTATTCCTTATGTGGGTTCGGATGCTCTTACGCTGTCGCTGAGCTTAGACAAGGCTTGGACTAAAGATTTGGCACGCGCGGCTGGCGTCAGAACGCCGGACTATATTGTGGCGTCCTCAGCCGAAGGCTTGCCCGGCCCAAAGCTCCCTTTTCCCCTGTTCGTAAAGCCCCGCTACGAAGGCTCCGCCAAAGGATTGTCTTCTGAAAACAAGGTCCATACTGCCCAGGAACTGGAAGCCCAAGTTGCGCGGCTCACCGAGCTGTACGGCCAAGATGTGATTGTGGAAGAGTTTATAGAAGGCAGTGAGTTCACGGTTGCCGTGGTGGGTAGCGCACCGGCGCGTGCCCTGCCCGTTATTCAACGCGCCGTTGAAACAGCTTCTGGGATTGGGTTGCATGTGCTAGACAGAAAGGGCTTGCCGCCCGTTACTGGGTCCTATGCTTTGCCGGGAGAGTTAACATCGGACTTAGAATTCCGGCTGCAACAGGCCGCCCTGGACGTTTTTCATAAGCTAGAGTGCAAGGATTTCGCTCGGGTCGATTTTCGGGTGGATGAAGAGGGCCAGGAGTGGTTTTTAGAGATCAACCCCTTGCCCACGTTTGCTCCCGATGGCACGTTTGCCATTATGGCTGAGTTGCAAGGGCAGACCTATTCGGAGTTTTTGGCGACCGTACTGAGCGAAGCCATCGCGAGGGTCCATTCATGAAGCCCAAGACCGAATTGAAGCCAACCCCCGAGCAGTGGAACGATTGGAAGTGGCACATGCGCAATCGGATTACGTCCGAGGATGAGTTACGACAAGTATTAGAGCCTACATCGGACGAAAGCCAGGCCATTGAGGCCACCAAGGGCGTCTTTCAGTGGTCTATCACGCCGCATTACGCCTCGCTCATGGACCCCAACGATCCCGCGTGCCCCATTCGCCGGCAGGTGGTCCCGGCCATGGACGAAATGGAATTCGATTCCACTGGGATCGAAGATCCATTGGAAGAAGTAGCCCATTCGCCGGTCAAAAACCTGATCCATAACTATCCGGACCGAGTAGCCTTTTGTGTGACCAGTCAATGCGCCATTTACTGCCGGTATTGCCTTAGGAAACGCATGGTGGGCGAAGCTGAGTTCATGATGCGAAAGGATGAACTGCGCGAAGGCATTGCCTACATCGCTGCCCATCCCGAAATCCGCGATGTTCTACTCACTGGGGGCGATCCACTCACGCTCGGCGATGCCAACATCGATTGGCTACTCACCGAGCTTCGCGCCATCGACCACGTCGATATTATTCGCATTGGAACGCGGATGCCCGTCAAGCTCCCGCAGCGGATTACGCCTGAGCTCTGCGAGGTGTTGTCTAAACACCATCCGCTGTGGGTGAATACGCATTTCAATCATCCCAAAGAACTGACTCCTGAAGCCGGAATAGCCATTGACCGGTTGTTGCGCGCCGGCGTGCCCGTTGGAAACCAGACGGTTCTCCTAAAAGGCATTAACGACTCGGTTGAAACCATGCGCGAATTGTGCCAGGGTCTGGTACGCATGCGTATTCGGCCATACTATTTGTATCAAGCTCAACTTATTGGAGGGACGGGACATTTTCGAACTCCAATTGAAGTAGGCATGCACATCATGGAGCAGTTGCAAGGCAAATTAACAGGCTTTGCCATTCCACGCTACATCTTGGATACGCCGTTTGGGAAAGTGCCCTTAACCCGGGACTATATCTTAGGCCGCAATGCCGAAGGCGTGGTTGTCCGGTCCACCCGCGGCGAACTCTGGGTGGAATTGAACGAGGCCCCCGAGCCAGGATCTGTGCCCATCGAATTGCCCCGGATTTAGACTGGCTGGTTCGAAGCCAGAACCGTTTTCAAACCTAGCCTAAAATGGAAGCGGCGGTTGGATATGAAATCCAACCGCCGCTTACCGACCCTCTCCCAAGCTGTGGTGCTGCGTTATGCAGCTGTATTTTTTGGTGTTGCTCGCCGCGTTCGTGATGCCTTTGGCGCGGCAGTAGATCTTGCGGCTACTTTCGGAGAATTCGTTGCTTTTCGAAGCCTACGTGTGGGCTTCGCGGCGCTGTTCCGGTTGTGGACTGCTTCGACCACAAAGCTAGTCGGAGTGTAGCGGCCCTTAGGTCCTAGTAGTGGTGTGTTTTCAAACATCAGGATCACCGTTGAGAGGTTGTTTCAGATCTTGTATCGGATGAATCGTTGCGAGCTTTAAAAGGCCTGGCTCGCGGGGTGAGCTGGAGGAGTGAACGGGTGTGGGGCGGGCCGCTGGCCCGCCCCACCTTACTCTATTTCAACAGAACCATGGTCCGTGTGAAGCTCTGACCACCTGCGTCCATGCGAACGAGGTAAGATCCACTTGGACGGTCGCCAGCTTCCCATGTTACGTTGTGCGTACCCGCAGCCAACTGACCATCAACCAACAATCCAATCTCGCGTCCTAGCATGTCGTACACCGCAATGCGGACGTGGCCAGTAGCTTTGACATTGAAAGGAATCGTTGTCTGAGGATTGAATGGGTTTGGATAGTTTGCTTCCAAGCTGAAGGAAGTAGGCACTACGCTATCAACAATCTCGTCTTCAATCGCAGTCGAAATCCGGAAGTTTGTTGAAAGGAAGACACCTGAACCACTGGTTCCAATAATCAAGGTCTGCGTCTGAGGATGAACAGCGAACGCGATAACTGGAATGTCTGAAAGACCAAAGTCTCCCCATTCGTCTGTTAAGGCATCGTATTCAACCACACCTGCGTTCCAGGTACCACCGTAAATGGAAGTCCCTGAGAAGGCGAGCGTACGGAACTGGAAGTCTGCGCTTCCGATTCCAAACAAGGTCCATGCGTCAGCGAACTGATCGTAACGGTACACGCCTGAGTCGGTTGCTGCAAAGAGCTGACCAGCGTAAGGCGTACCAAACGGTGCGTAAGCCATGTCGAACACGTATGGGTTAGCCAATCCGTTGATTGGGCTGCCCATTTGGCTGAACGTGAAGCCAGAGTCGAACGATTCGTGGATACCAGCACCCAGCGTTCCCACTAGGATATGGTTTGAGTCGTCCGGATCAATGGTCACAGACCACACAGGCTGGATAAACTGACCCTGTGAGTGCCAGGTATCGCCACCGTCGGTGCTCTGGAAGAGCGCGCCTTCGCCTGCAATGTTGGCACCAGCATAGATAATCTGTTCGTTGTTCGGATCGATGGCCAAGGAAATGATCTGGCGCGTTGGTAGCGCTAGGAATTCCCAGTTGCGTCCGTCGTCCGTCGAGCGCCAGATACCGCCTTTACCGTCTGCCCAGATACCAATGAACAAGGTACCGTCTGTTGCGCGCTCAATGGCGAACGTCCAGAGGTTGTTCAATCCACGGTTCATCCGGGTCCAGCAGCGACCGCCGTCACTTGAGTACAAGATTCCGTAACCGTAGGTCGCGGCCCACATGTCGCCATTTGGAGCAACTACGATGTCCTGGATAATAGCACTCGTCATGAAGTTGGCTACTTGGTAAGCCACATCAGGAATTCCGTCGAAGTTTGTGTCGTTAATCACGTAGATCCCTTCGCCAGGAGCACCAGCGTAGACTTCGCCCATTGGACCAGCCGTCATCGAGGCTACCGTAAAGATCGGTAGGTTACCAATAGATACCCAGGTGTTGGTGATGAAGTTGAAGAAGTAGGCACCCGATTCACGAGCACCAGCTAGCAGTTCACCATTTGGACCTGAACCGAGGCTTTCGATAGGCTCTTTATCCAATCCTGTACCGAATGGAATCCACATGGCGCCGCCAAAGAGGTAGACACCGTTTGAGTTCGTTCCAGCTAGGATTTCGCCATTCGGGCCGCGGAAGAGTTCGTTTACTTTTCCGATAGGTAGACCGGTGTTTACAGCTGTCCATATTCCGCCTTGGAATTTGTAGACGCCTGAACCAGCTGAACTAGCTACCACGCGATTGTTGTTTTCGTCATACACAACAGCAAGCACCTGCTCCGTAGCGAATGGGTTTGAACCCGCTCCAACGGTAGACCACGTTGCGCCATCAAATACCTGAACGCTTCCGTGAACGGCTGCGTAAAGGAATCCGTTGTTGTCGTTGAGGTCCAGATCGTTTACATCGGCTGCTGCTGGTCCAATATTGGTCCAGCTGTCGCCTGAGTTGGTTGAGCGGTACACGCCGTCGCCAAACGATCCAGCATAGACCGTACCCAGCGCCGTGACCACGATGTCGCGAATAGGCGCGCTGTTGTCCGTCTGCAAGAATGAAGGCCAGTTCTGTCCGTCATCATTCGAGATGTGAACGCTACCGACTTCCGTACCTGCATAGATTTGATTGTCGTATGAGCTGTAGATCATGGCGTTAACCGTTCCGATGTCTGCACATTCAGCGCGGATAATGTCGCCAACTGATCCAGGACCACGGCTTTCGACAATAGCATTGTCTTGGTCGTCTTCCGTTGCCACACCGTTGCCAGGAGTCGAGTCAGGATCTTCCTGATCCACTGTAGAAACCTGAGCGATGTTTTCGATCATGTTGGTGATCACAACTTTCGTGCGGATTTTCAGCACTTCCGTCTGACCAACTGCTAGGTCGCCAATCGTCCAGAATCCAAGTTTGTTGGCTTCGTACGATCCACGGCTTGAGGTATAGTCCTGGAATACCAATCCTACAGGGATGATATCGCGAACAATCAAGTTCGTAGCGTTGGCCGGTCCGTTGTTGCGCACCGTGATGGTGAACTCAACAACTCCGTTTAGCGCAGGTGACGATGTGTCAACTTCTTTCGTTAGCTCGAGGTCAGCCTGTGCTGCAGCAACGTTGTAGTAGTAACCAAAGTCTGCAAACGAGAAGGTCTGTCCGTTGGCTAGCGCAACCGTCATTGGGTCGTTAGCCGTTGTGTGAACGTAGCCCGTTGGCAACGTTGAATCCACTACATCCACGCAGTACGTACCGGCAGGTAGGCTGGTGAACGAGTAGGCTCCAGTTGGGCTGGTTACCCGCGTCGCAATTGGAGATCCAGCGGCAGGGCATGCGCCGTTGTACAAGCGAACCAAGATGCCACCAATTCCGGTTTCTCCGACGTCCTGGACTCCGTTAGCATTTGCGTCATTGAAGACGATATCGCCAATGGTTCCGAGTAGAACAGCCGTGACTTTAAAGCCAAAGTTGTTGTTGATGTCGGTTTCGCCGTAGGTCGTGAAGTTAGCCGTTTCAACATTATCCGTTGTGAGAACAGCGCCAGCTGGGTAGGTACCCAAGTCGGTGGTCACAACAAATTTGCCTGTTGAAAGAACATAGAAGGCATATTCGCCATTTGCATTGGTTAGCATTGAGCCAACAAGTGCATCTGGACCGTCTACCACGCCGTTCGAGTTGTTGTCTTTGTACAATTTAACCAGTACGTCTTTCTGACCGATGTCGCCGGCGTCAAAAGAAGCATCTGTGTTGTTGTCCAAGAAAACCGTACCGCTTAACAGGTTGGGCACGTTGGTGTTACAGGTAATAGACTCGTAGTCGAAGTTGCCGCCAACGCCTAGGTTAGCAACGAGCGTCGTAATACCTGTTGAGGTATTGATTTGACGAGTCTGTTTGTCTGTAGAACCAAGTGTACCAAGGAGTTGTCCGTTTGAACGGAACGCTAGGCCACGTACGTTTCCAACATCGAGTGTAGCCGCTAGCGCGCTTGCGCCCGTTGTTTTGTTGATGCTAATGAGCTTGGTGTTTCCACTTACGCCATTCATCACGCCGTACATGTTTCCAGTTGTAAGCTGAATCGCGATGTCATCGACATCATTGAACCCGCCAACAGCAGGAATCACCACGTAGGTCTGTCCAGCGCCAAACGCATTGGAGACTGCTGCGCCCGTTACTAGGTTCACTTGAATGAGCAGGTCTTCGTTGCCCGTACGAACGGTTGCGTACAAGACGCCAGTGTATGGGTCTAGGGCAAGGCCGTCTACGTTATCAAACGCTTTAGCACCTTGTGAACCCAGACCGCTACCGAAGTAACCAATGGCTGAGAACACGCCCGTTGCTGGGTTGATGGTTCCAAAACGATTGCCATCTGCAGCGTACAATTTGCCTGTAGCGCCTACATACTCGATGGCGTTGATCTGCTGCGTGCCGGTGAGGCCAACAGAAACTTCAGTACCACCCGCAGTGATGTAGGTCAAGAAGTCTGGGCTTCCTGTGTGATCGTCATTGTCTGCAACGAGATAGCACATCACGTTGCTTGGGACAAGATTAGGAGTCACAGTAACACAGTCCTGATCGTCTTCGCCATTTCCAATGCCGTTGTTTGGCGTGGAGTCCATATCGTCCTGATCGGCGGCGGTGATCTGAGCGCAGTTGACCTGTGCAGAGCTCATGTTAACCGTTACGGGGATATTGAGGGATTTCGATGAACCGATGTTAACCGAACCAACCGTCCAGGTTACGAGGCCGCTTGGCGAAACAGTAACGTTTGCATTGCTAAATCCTGGGTCAATCGATACGCCAGCAGGAAGCTGATCTGTTACAACAACACCAGTTGCGGTTTCCGTCGCGGCTACGGCGTTGGTTACAGCCAACGTGTAGGTAACGGTCTGGCCAACGGTTGGTGTTGCGTTGTTTACTGTTTTGTCCAAGGACAAATCAATGGTTGGATCAGGTGTGCTCGTTGTAACACAGCTGTGATCGTCGCCTTTGCCATCGCCTGGGGTGGAATCCGTATCCGTTCCAGTTGCGGCCATGACTTCAGCACAGTTTTTCCAGTTTCCAGCCTGATTTACTTTGGCATAGATAGTCAAGAATTTCTCTGCGCCTGGTGCCAAGCTTGGTACGAACCAGCTTACCACGTTAGTCGCATTGTTAACCGATACGTTTGCAACAGGGTTAGTGCTCTGAATAGAGAGCCCTGCAGGAACCGTATCTACAACTGAGATACCAAATGCAGTGGCAGATGCACCTGCATCGTTGCGAACACGAATAGTGTACTCAACCACATCACCCAAACCTGGATTCATCGGGAATGCTGTCTTCTTGACAGATAGGTCGATGAATGGATCGTTGGTGTTGGTAACGGCGCAGTCATAGTCTTCGCCCGTGCCATCCCCATACACATCATCCACATCACTTTGAGTAGCAGACATTACCTGGGCGCAGTTCACTTTGGCACCAGCCGTCGTGATCTGAGCTTGAATATCCAAGTTCAATGTCTGGCCAGGAGTGAGCGCAGGAATAGTCCAAGTAACCGTGCCAGCACCGTTGTTAACCACAACGTTTGCAGCTGGGTTGGTGCTCTGAACCGTTACGCCAGCAGGAAGGGTGTCAACTACAACCACGTTGGTTGCCGCTATGCCAGCTGCAGCGTCGTTCGTTACGCTCAATGTGTAATGAATCACACCACCCACAGACGCAGTGGCTTTGTCTACACTTTTTGCAAGCGATAGATCAACCATTGGGTCGCCAGGTGTGACGGTTACACAGCTGTAATCGTCTCCGGTGCCGTCGTTTGGCGTAGAGTCTGAATCGTTTTCGTTCAGCGCAGTGAGTTCAGCACAGTTTACAATCGAACCTTGAACAGGTACGGCTGTGAAAATCCAATCTGAGATAGGAGCGTGAGACAAGCTGCCGTTTTGGCCATGTTTCAACCATCCCCATCCACTGATACCAGCGAATCCGTTGTAGCCTAGGTCGTTCGTTTCGTCGCCCAGGCGGAAAGAATACGCACCGTCAGATTTGTCGCCGAGGTTGAATACATCGCCGGCATTGAAATGAGTGGTGCTGAACTGAGGGATGATGGTACCCGTGCTGGTTTCAGCATTGGCATTCTGCACGTATAGGTCGTCGTCTCCAGGGAATGGAGTCACAACGGTTGAATACGTGAAGTCAACACCCCACAGACCAGATAGTGCAGGATCGTACGCAGCGCCGCTGTCGTAGCCGCCAAATACCTGACCTTCAATGTGAACGGTGGTACCCGAGATGGTCATTAGGACCTGTGAGTTCGGGTGGTCGAAGTTAAACGTGATGCCACGAAGGCCGCCAAACAGTTCGTCTAGACGCAAACCATGTCCAGGAGGCTGAAGATCGTTGCCTGGGTGGTTGTGCAAACGGTATACTCCGTTCGATAGACCAGCGCCCGCACCTGTAATCTGAACCGTGATGGTTAGCGTTTTTGTGGTCGAAGCGGCTAGAGATGGAATCGTCCACTTGCCGGTGCCATTGTTGTAAGAGCCAACGCTTGCTGCGTGTGAAACGTACGTTGCACTGGCAGGAAGCACATCGGTGATTTCCAGGTTCGTTGCATTCGCAGGGCCGTTGTTGGTCACTGAGATTGTATACGTGATCTGATCACCAACTTCAGGATTCATGTTTGAAGCCGTTTTTACGACTTCAATATCAACGGATGGATCTTCTTCTTCGCGAGGAATCGAGAAGCATGGATCGTCGTCTTCCGCGCCATAAGCTGGAGCGTTTCCTGGCGTTGAGTCAGGGTCGTTTTTAGACGAAGCCATTATCTGAGCACAGTTATCTAACTGGCCAGGGATTGGGTACGCCGTGAAAATCCAATCTGAGAATGATTTGTTAGACAACACGCCGTCGCCATCGTGCTTGAGCCATCCCCATCCACTGATGCCGTCGTGTCCCCTGTGACCTAGGTCGTCGTCTTCGTTTCCAAGACGGAAGCTGTATCCACCTGCGGCTTTGTCAGCCAGGTTAATAACCTGACCGGAGGTAAAGTCTGCCGTCGTGTACTGAGGAATGATGGTTCCAGCGCTCAGGTCAACGTTTGCTCCTTGAACGGAAATGTCGTCGTCGCCTGCAACTACGGATGCTTTGTTGTCATACTTGAAGTAGACGTTCCACAAACCAGCGTCTGCATACGCGCCGCCTGTGTCGTGACCACCCCAAGTCGTTCCGTAAATAACAACCGTTGCACCGCCGTTTTCGAGGCGCATCCGCATGTCGGACTGAGCGTGCTCGAAGTTGAAGGTGATCGGTGTTTTGTTTCCGAACAGTTTGTCTAAGCGAAGACCGAAGAATGGAGGAGGAGTTGAGTCGCCAACCACAGGATGGTTACGAAGCACGTACTCGCCATCGGCCAACCAATTGGTTGTTGGCATCGTGCCGGAGAAGCCGTCGAATTTAACCGTAATGTCTAACGTTTTAACTGCACTACCTGCGATCGAAGCCACGTTCCATGTAACAGAGTGATCGACTGCGTTGTAGGTAGCAGCTGGGTTAGAGCTAACAAAGCTCACGCCGTACGGTAGGCTGTCTTTGACAACCACGTTTTCAGCCGTTCCAGCGCTTTCGTTCGTTAGCGTTAGCGTGTAAACAATGGTATCGCCAAGTGCTGCGCCTGTTTTGTCGGCTGTTTTTTCCAATTTGAGATCAACTTCTGGGCGAACGTGCTGCGTTGTAACACAGTCGCGGTCGTCTTCGGCATTGTTCGTGCCGTTTCCAGGAGTTGAATCGATATCGGTTGGAGAAGCTGTTTTTACCTCAGCACAGTTAACGAGAGCGCCACTTGCTGTGGTCGTTGCGTTGAGTGTTAGGGTAGCAGATGCGCCTGGAGCAAGCGTTCCAAGCGTCCAAACTTTCGTCCCGTTGCTGTACGTGCCCTGCGTTGCAGAAGCAGAAGCGAATGTAGCGCCAGCTGGGAATACGTCTGAAACAGTAACGCCCGTTGCATTGGTCAATGTGTAGAACGAGAAGTTGCGACCGCTTAGTACTTCACCAAATCCAACAAACTGTACTGCTTCTTCGTTGTCAGGAGCTAGGTACGCGTTGTTTGGTACGGTTGTGAGGTCAACGGTAACAACAAAGTTGCCGTTGGCTGCAATCGGGAAGGAATACGTTCCGCCAGGTCCGGTGACCGTCGAGGTTAGGAAGTCGTCACTGTTGTCGTAAACGCCAATGACGGTGTTGTCGCGGTAAAGCTTAACCGTTACGCCGGCGAGCCCCGTTCCGCTAGGTGCGTTTGGACCAACTACAGGATTCGTGTTGTCGTTCGTTACAGTAACGGTGTATGCGATCTGATCAGACGTCGTGCCAACCGTTACAGATGCTGTTTTGTCCAGCATCAAGTCAATCCGTTCTGGTTTGACAAACACGGTGCCTTCAATGCGGTTATCCGTTTCGGTCAAGCAGGAGATTCCTTCGTAGTCTTTCCAGCCGTTGATTCCCAAACCTTCAATAGGGACGGTAACGCCAGAAAAAGGATCGATTGGGATCTGCATCATCGAACGGAATGAATCACCATTCACGCCAAGAAGACGGCCATCCGGATGAAAACCGAGACCTTCTACGTTAGGTACATCTAGGTCGCCAATATCCGTCGTTGCGCCTGTATTTTTGTCGATGGTGATCAGGCGAGAGTCTTTGCCATTTTCATTCTGAATGGCGTACATGACGCCGTTCCGCGTTGAGATTGCGATATCGTCAATGTCCTCAAGGTTGTTAATTTTCTGAACAACTACGTATGTGTTGCCTGGGCCAAATGCGTTTGGCACGGCAGCGCCTGTGGCAATGTTAACTTTGATCAGCACATCGTCCTTTCCATCACGACGAACTGAAGCATACATTTCACGGGTGAAGGGATCGTACGCGAGCCCGTCGATATCCAAGAAGTCGATATTTCCTTTAGATCCATTACCAGATCCGAAATCACCGATATAGGTAAAGGCACCAGTAGTCGTGTTCAGGCTACCAAAACGTTTGTCGTCTGAACCGTAAAGGATGCCGGTAGACGTATCCTGAGTCAGCGCTTCAATATGGTCCGTTCCCGTATAACCAATAGACTGCTCCACAAACAGTTCATTGATTTTGGTTAGACCATCCGGGCTGTTGTTACCAAATCCATCATTGTCCGCGATTAGGTAGCACAAGGCTTCGTCATTCGGATTCCCGTCATTCATACAGAAATTGACGTTGGAAATAGCATTGACGTTTGAGCCAGAATTTCCATGAGGGTTAGACCATGACGTTCCCATTCCAGAGAGGAGCTCATTACCTGCTTTCACCGTAAAGATGTATCCTGGTTTGTCAATGGTGAAGCCAATGTATTCTCCTGGCGATCCCACTTTAGGGATCCAATTTGAGAATGTGATGGTCACGCCATTTACAATAACGCTGGAGCCATTCACACCAATTGCAGCGCCTTCCAGCTTACATGCCTCGACCGGCGCGACATACATAGAAGACTCTGATTCGACAGGCGATGCTGCGATCAAAAGGGTGAATAGAGCTAGGAATGATGTTATTTTCAACATATTCCTGAAGGAGAGGAAAGTGGAACGCATAGTGCTTTCGACAGGCTTGAACCCTTTCGTTGAGGCTGTATCAAGTTGTATGTGATTCAAGCTGTGTCGCATTATGAAAGATGTTTTGGTAATGTTCTGCGCTGTTTTGCGCATGCGAGTATTGTTTGTCAAAAGCCGTGCCAGTCTCATTTTGAAGCACTGAACTCGTCGAAATTGGATCTATTTCGTTGATTTGTTATCGGCCACGGTGACGAAAAAAAAATCCCCCTCGAAGAACCACTTCAAGGGGGATTAATCTTGGCGTTCCAGAGAGGCAACCGGACGCCGTATCAAGGACAATCAAAATCGACCGAATAGATCGTGAACGTGAACCAAGGAGGAGTTTTTTATCATCACAATACTCCGATTCCGATTGTTCACAGCAAGTATTTCAAATGCCGTGCCAAACCCGATGAAAATTTAAAATAGTGCTTAAAAGGGCTAAAAACGCGGTTTGTGTACTATCCGGTTCATTCGGTTGAGATAAAAAAGTGAGATTTGTATCAAAGCGAGTCTAAATCGAGGGGTGGAATAATTGACTTTTGCTATGTGCGCCAATAGCTTGCGAATATTCGCGCTGAATAACCCACACTTTTCTTTTTTAACACCGGATGCTTCGCGTTCTGTTTATCATTTTAGCGATTGTTTCGTTATCTCTCGCCGTGGTACTTGCTTACCCCTTGCTCTACGGCGTGGCTGCACTGCTCTTGATTGCGGCTGGTGTTCTCATGACATCCAGAATGAAACGCCGCCACAAAGACGTCCCCGAGACGTTTATGATGGCGCCGGAGCACCCAGAGGAAGATCTGGCTTCGCTGGGCATCGTAGATATTAAGCCGGCAAACCGGGCTCCGAAGCCCGAAGAAGAAGAGTATGAAGCGATTGGCGGAGAAGACGATTCCGTAGGCGAATCGTATGAGTTCCATGCCAATCCCATTGAGTTGCCGGTAGGGTCCGCAGATTCTCCTGTCGTGGGAAAGCCGCGCACCAAAGTGCCTCGCCCTCGAATCATGGTTTCGGAAGCATCGAATCAGTCCTTCGCCGATGTATTGATTCCGGCCCTTCGTTCTCTTAGAGCATCGATTGATGCCTACACCGTGTGTCTCCTCAGGCAAGCCGATTTGCCTCTTCGCTATCATGTCGAAGTGATGATCAGCCAAAACTCGTACGCCAGAAATGGGGGAGCTTTCTCTGCAAAAGAACCCATCTTAGCTGGCCACCGCGCCCTCGTACCCGTTGTGTATCCTCGCGTGGGTCCCAACGGATTTCCGAAGGCCAAACTTGGCTACTACCACGAGCAAATTAACGTACGGCAAGTGGCTATGGTGCCGGTCGTGCCAAAGAAATACGACGACCTATTCATACTACTCGTCGATACCATGAACGATGTGGGCCTTGAAGCAGCTTCTGTCCGCGTTCTTCTCGAGCAGTATGCCCGGCTTGTAACCACCATTTTGGATACGGAGGCTGAAGGCGGATTGGCAGATCTAGATGCCTCCTCGCCGCCCAAGCCGCGGCGTGAGATTATCACCGAAGAAATGGAGCGCTCACGGAGCGAGCATTATCCCCTGTCTTTAGCCTTGGTTTACTTAAATAAAGGCGAGAAAGCGGACGGCGATGTCGCTGATTTGGAAAGCGCGTTTATCGGTCGCTTAAAAAGTGTTGCAGTAGATGCCCGAATTGAACGGTTCGGGGAGCTCACCTACGGTATTTTTTACCACGGGGCGAACACAGGAATTGCAGCGTGGGCCAGTCGAATCCAGGACGGATTCCCCAAAGACGACGCACTGCTTCCGGGTGGAGTGAGCGTGGGGGTCGCGGTTATGCAAGACCGGCACCAGAGCGCAGACGAGCTTAGATCAGATGCAACGGCCGCCCTGCAGGAAGCTTTTAGTTCCGGCGAGTGTATTATCGTCGAGTAAGGCCGGTCACGTCATTCAGGCCAAATAACACAGGTCGTATCAACAAATAAAGCATGATGTTCGTCACCATTATATTGGACGGCGTTGGGATAGGCGAAGCGCCCGACGCTGTTACATATGGAGACGAAGGGTCCGATACGCTTGGACATGTTGCCCATTTGGAGCGGCCTCACCTTCCACATTTAGCCCAGTTAGGGCTTGGCAATATCCGTTCGCTTCAAGGCATTTCGCCGGCTTCACATCCGGAAGCGAGCTATGGAAAAATGGCCGAGCGCTCTTCTGGAAAAGATTCTACGACCGGCCACTGGGAATTCGCTGGGATAATTCTGGACGAGCCGCTCCCAACCTATCCAGAGGGCTTTCCAGAAGATGTGGTTGCACGATTCTGTTCGCTAATTGGCGTCGAACGGGTCCTTGGCAACCGGCCTGAATCGGGCACGGTAATCATGGATGAATGTGGCGAAGAGCATCTCCTGACCGGCCTGCCCATTCTCTACACCTCCGCCGATAGCGTTTTCCAGATTGCAGCCCATGTCGATGTAGTGCCGCTCGAAACACTATATACGTGGTGCAAGATTGCTCGAGATCAGATTTGCGTTGGGCCGCATGGCGTGGGACGCGTCATTGCGCGGCCATTTGGTGGCGAACTAGGGCAGTTTAACCGCTTATCTACAAAACGAAAGGACTTTTCTAGGTTACCCCACGAGAAAACGCTTCAAGAAGCGCTTCAATCAAACGGAGTAAAGACCGTCTCTGTTGGAAAGGTGGCCGACCTCTTTGGAGTGGTTGGGTTCGACGAGTTGAACAAGACGGGGGCCAACTCCATTGGTATTGCTCAAACCATTGCGTGCATGCGCGCAGCTGCTGGGTCCGGAGAGCCCACCTTTATCTGGACCAACCTCATTGATTTCGACCAAGAATTTGGCCATCGCAACAACCCGTCAGGTTTTGCGAAGTCGCTGGAAGAATTCGACCAGGCGCTGCCTTCCATTTTGGAAGCCCTGCCGCCAGGGTCGAGGCTGCTAATTTCAGCCGATCACGGAAACGATCCCACCACACCAGGGTCAGATCACAGTCGAGAATTCGTTCCTCTTTTGTATTATGGAGGCGAAGGAGCTGAAAATCTAGGAATTCGAGCTACGTTTGCGGACCATGCAGCTACCGTCGCTACATTTTTCGACGTAGATTTCCCTTCAATCGGACTTAGTTTCGAACCATCACGCTGATTAGACCCGCGTTCTGAAAGTAAAACCATGATATTAGGAAAGGTAATCGGTACGGTGTGGGCCACTCGAAAGGACGAACAACTGCGCGGCCTCACGTTGCAGTTGGTCCGCGAGCTGGATCCCGATGGCTCTGAAAAAAGCCGTTATGTCGTTGCGGTCGATAGCGTTGGGGCGGGAGTCGGAGAAACCGTGTTGTTCGTTCAGGGATCGAGTGCGCGTCAGACGGAAGTGACGAAGAACAAACCCATCGACGCCGTAATCGTGGCCATTGTCGATAAGATGGACGTAGAAGGAAATAAGCCGTGAACCTAGGACGCGTTATAGGCAGCGTGTGGGCCACTCGTAAAACAGAGACGCTCGAGGGGAAACGGATGCTGTTTGTGCAGCCGCTCTCCTTCAGCGGAAAAGAAATGGGCGGCAAGATTGTAGCGCTCGATACCGTGGATTCTGGAGCCGGGGACACCGTGATTTACGTCTCGTCCACTGAAGCTACCATTCCCTTCAAGCCCCAACTCATTCCGACGGATGCCACCATCGTTGGGATTGTTGACCGGGTCGATCACGTCTCAAAGTCCTGGAAACCGTCCTGATTTGAGTCCTAGCCCTCGGTGCTACCCAAAAGCGGCACGAAGCGGCACTCCTCTAGCTCAACCGATTCGTAGGAATCCTCCCCGATTCGAACCACATAGGTCATGACTTGGCCCTTTCGAGGACCCACTGGAATAATCATGCGGCCCCCGCTCTTCATCCCTTCCGGCTTTTTAAGCTGATGAAGGAGGACTTCCGGGATTTCTAGGGCTCCCGCCGTGACTATGATGCCGTCATACGGGCCCATGGATTCCCATCCTTGCATGCCATCCCCGAACCGAGTCACGATCTTGTACCCAAGGCTACGCAAGAGAGGCGTTGTGCGCTCGTACAAACCTCGCATGCGCTCAACGGAAAAAACCTGAGCTCCCATTTCAAACAGGACAGATGCTTGGTAACCGCTTCCCGTCCCGATTTCAAGTATCCGTTCGCCCTTTTTAGGTGCCAACGTCTGCGATTGAAAAGCGACCGTGTAGGGCTGCGAAATGGTCTGTTTCAATCCGATGGGGAGGGCTTCGTCGTTATAGGCTCGCTGAATCAGGGCCTGATCCACAAATCGGTGGCGTGGTACCCTGTGAATGGCCGCCAACACACGTTCGTCCGTAATGCCTTTCTCTCGGAGTTCTTCCACGAGTCGCTCACGCCTGCGCTCAAACTTCCAATCTTCTATCATGGGACGCGTCTCGGTGGATTAAAAAGGTTAAACGCCGGCGGGTGGAACGGGGCTGGCATCGGTAGCAAGGCTGGGCGCCAGAGCCTCTAAGATGTATTCGTCCAGCAAGCTCAAACTTACGTCTGTTTTCAACTCACCGTTGCTGGCAATACTGACTTTGCCCGTTTCTTCAGACACTACAATTACAAACGCATCGGTCAATTCGGTTAGTCCAACGGCTGCCCTATGACGTAGTCCAAGCTTCGTGCTCAATTTCATATTAGTTGATACAGGCAGAATGCACCTAGCCGCTTCAATGCGGGCGTCTCGAATAATGACAGCCCCATCGTGCAGCGGGTTCTGAGAGTAAAAAATGGTGATGAGTAGGTCGCGCGTAATTTGGGCTTGCAGCGACGCACCCGTTTCGATGTAGCTTCTAAGGCCAGTAGAACGCTCAAACGCAATCAAGGCCCCGATTTTACGCGTGCTTAAATCGTTCACGGCTAGCACAATTTCTTCTATTCGCTCCTGTTGCGCCGAGGATCGCATAAATCGTCGAACCAGCGGGTTGAGCCCCAAGAGGAGCAGGAGCCGCCTAATTTCTGGCTGAAAGAGGATGATAACCGCTAGCGCAAAGACCTCAGAAATCGAACCGAACAGGGCTTTGAGGATGGTCATATCGGCAGCCGTAACCAGAAGCTGCACAATGTATAAGGCGATTATTCCCCCAAAGATTTGAACCGCGATGGTGCCCCGCATTAACTGGTATAATTTGTACAGGACGTACGCTACCAGGCCGATCTCAATCAGATCGACGACACGAATCGGTATGACCCAATTAAAAAGTGTCACTTCTTAATGGTGGTATGGCGAGTTAGGCATGCGGATTAGTCGGAAGAAACCGTATGATACGGCACGGATGGTTCCAAGGTTTGTCTCGTTTGCATGATGCTAGATAGATACTGGGCTGTTACGAGGACATCGTGCGTTCTCACGATAGCAGCTCCTTGGCTAGCCGCGATCCCAGCAAGAGCCAGGCCCGGAATAATTCGTTCCGCTGGAGGCGGGACCACCCCGTCACGAGCAATAAGTTGCCCGAGAGTATTCTTTCTTGATACACCAACGAGCATGGGCCAGCCCAAAGGAGCAAACGATTTCAAGTTAGAAATAAGCTGAAGGTTGCCCTTTAGGCTCTTACCAAAACCAAAACCAGGGTCAACGAGGAGCTGGCTGCATCCCGCTTGAAGGGCGCTATCGATGGCCGTTTGAAGGTCCTCAAATACGTCTCTCAGGAGGGTATCCGTGGACGATGTGTGAGGCATTTCGCCTGGGAGGCCCACGGAATGCATCAGGGCTAGCGGCGCGTTGTGCTTCGCGCAAACGGTTGCGAGTAAAGGGTCAAAGCGCAGCGCAGTAATGTCGTTAATGAGGTGGGCTCCGGCATCCAGGCATGCTTCAGCCACATCTGAACGGAACGTGTCGACCGAAATCCACACGTTTGGAAGCTCTTTTGCGACGGCTCGAACCACGGGGAGGACCCGATCAAGCTCTTCTTCACTGGGTACGAGGGAGGCACCTTCTCCGTAGGCCGCCCCTTTCGGCCTTGATGACGCTCCACCTATATCAATAAGGTGTGCGCCCTCGTCTGCCATTTCTGTTGCGCGCGCCACGGCGCGCGCAACATCCAAATACAACCCACCATCCGAAAACGAATCGGGAGTCACATTCAAGACCCCCATAAGGTGCGCTCCTTCCTTTATAGGGGAGCGGCAGTCAAGCACTAGGCCCTTGCTACGCAGAATGAAGCGATTCTGGGATTGGGCAATATGCTCTGAACCACTTGGCATGAAGATCTGCGTCGGTTGCAAAAGAAGGACGAAATCAACGAGCAACCAGCCCATTGAATACTAAAAGATAACAATCATTCATCGGATCCATGTGGTAGGGCAAGCATTTAATCGAAATCAATCGAGAAGTCAGACTTTCATGCCGCTACGTTTTCCAAAACCGAATGAATCGCGATGGCCTCCGGCCATAAGCCCGCTCGCAACCGTTCGGGATTTTAAACAAGACCCGATTGGCTCTCAGGTTGCTGTCCTCAAGTACCTAATGTCCAAGGCTTCGGATACAGAGTGGGGGAAACGGTACGGATTTTCTGA
>JABMOI010000017.1 GCA_013204185.1 bacterium
GCTGCTGGCTGGAACCAAAAATCAGAACACTCTCGCAGTGGGAGCAGACATGAAGAGCTGAAACATCAAGAGTTTGGCGGGCTCACTAGCCCGCCAAGAAAACTACGGCCTATTGACATTGGTGGCCATAAGCGTGTTATGTGTACAGCTTAAAAGCGAAGTTTGGATTTAACATCTAAGCGTCTTTGCTCCGCGTCGATTCGAGCTTCTTGAGCTTTTTTGAATTTAGCCTCACGTACTCTTGCTGATTCTGCAACCGCCTGACGATACAAATCATTTGTTTGGGCCACCCAGGATTTGAAATACTCCAGAGCTTGAGGCGCATTATTGTCAGAGATGGGCAATCGAGCAGTGTCTTTGTTAAACCCTACAGTTTCTGGTCCATGTCCTACGAATGACCTGTGGTTTCCTCCTCCAAAATGACGTGTCCATTCTTGTGGCAGGCTATGTTGAAACTTGATGATAAGCGTTCCTCGATCCCAGTCAGCATCAATTATTCTGGGAGGGTCGACTACCAACTCATCTTCAGAACTAAACTCAGGAACTACTTCATTTTTTAATTCTGACAGCCTTTGTAAAGACACATACTTATCTCGGAATCCAACCAAGTCTTTTTTGATCTCTTCCACAGTCTGATATCGATTGGATGGGTCGTTTTGGAGCAGGCGTTCCACAATACTGTCTAAGTAGGAATGGTCTTCGCTAACCCCCTGAATCTTCGTATAACCCTGCCCAACGGCTAATTCACCAGTAAACAATTCATTCAAGATCAGTCCAAATGCGTAGAGATCCGTCGCTTGTGTGATTTTTCCGCCTCGAATTCGCTGTTCAGGCGCTGCATACTGAAAGTTGGCCAGTCTTTCTCCGTGACTGGTTTCAACGGCAGTCAGAAGTAGGTCTTCGGTAAAGCGAGCAATTCCAAAATCGGTTAAAACAACTACTCCGGTGCCAGCCACAAGGATATTCTCGGGTTTGAGATCTCGATGAATAACATTTTTCAAATGCGCAGCCTCAAGTCCATCCAATATCTGAGCTGCGATTTGTGGGACGCTTTCTGGGGAAATGTCAGGGAGAGCCTGCCTTAGCGAGCGTTCATAGAAAGGCATGATAAAAAATATGTCTTCCGAACCATTGGTTCCGTAATCAGAAATAGTGATTACGTTTTTGTGATCATTTTGAAGTCCAAAATTCAGTTCATTCTCAAATCGACGCCTGCGACCGGTTGAAACCCCTTTGGTTTTGATCAGCTTTGCTGCTAATTGATTTCCTTCTCCGTCGAGAACTTCGTAAACGAACCCTGCTCCTCCTTGCCCAATCTTTCGGCCGACCTTGTACTCTGCGACCGCTGATATGAGATGCTGCGGTTTTTTCATCTGCTGGGTTTTTGACTTAATGCTGTACACATAACGGATGGGGGATTTACGGGGAGCAAATTGTTCCTCTTGGGAAAGTAATCCTTTCTATTCGCCGCCGCTTGTCGTGCAGCCTTAAACACGAGCTTCGAATTTTGCTTAACATTCCCTGACTTACTTGAATCGGCGAATTGTCACAAATACATCACGGAATGTATTCCAGATTAAGATTTATCTCCTGTCCTTTTAGAAACCCGAGAGCGCTCTTCAGTAAAATCCTCAACGATCTGTTGAATTCATCCAACTCAACGCCCAACTGTGCATAGCATCCGTCTGCGGCCAAAACTACCTGATTGGGTTGAAGATGGGAATAGTCGTATATCGTAACTGAGCCATCTGGCACGCTCTTTATGTGGATATTCAACTGCATATCATCCGTCAATTCCTGCGAAAACGATGACGAGGCTGCGGTACCCATGTCTGGATCACTGATCGGCTTAACCTCAACATAGCCCATTTCATTAACGAAAATGTCCCGAGCTTTCTCAGCCGCCGCCGCCGGCATTTCGTCCCCGGCAATTGGCCAGTTATAGACAATACCGGCATTAGACCATGTGAATTGGAGCCACCCCTTGTTGGTATCAATAATAATAGCTGTGACTAAATGATTTATCAGAGCTTGATGCGCGTCATCCACATTGATTATTTGTAATATTGTTGGGACTATATTGGGTTTTCCGGGGAATGTCTTATCGAACTCCTGACGTGCGACCTCGGCAAGTCAATCAGCCCGACAAGAGCAGGGGCAAACAGGGCAGGAATGTCCTAGTCATACAAACGAATTTTTACCAGTCGTTGTCCTTATCCAACTTATAGCTGGTCAAGTTAAAAGCTTCGAAAAAGTAAGAATCTAGCAGCTCAAGTCCATTTTTAAAAACTGATCGGGTCCTCCATGTCCCATCTGATTTTACCCAATCCTTATAGTCAGAGCCTCCCAAAAATGAACTTGTAGCACTGTCAGAAAACCAGAACCGCTTAATTATTACTCTGTAGCGCCCTGACTTCACATCTACAGACCACTCATAATTGAGAGGGCCCGCCAAGACGCCCATCATCTGTCCCGATCTTTTCATCCCATAGTTATTAGGCTCAAGAACTACTCCACCAGATCTTCCATGGAAAGATCCGATCTCTTTTAAGGAATCATCCTTTCGATTTATTGCGGTGTCTTGGCTTGTCTTTTCTTCAGAAGCGTTAGGAAGTTGATTCAGCATTGCTTCGACAGCATTCATCAGATCGATATAATTTAGGCCTGCGACATCGTAAATTTTTGAATACTGGACTCCATAATCTTTGCCGAATTCAATCTCTACGATTTCAAACCCATTCCGCGGACTCGAATTCGTTTCCAAAATTATTCGGCTACCGGCTTCTTGTGAGTAGGCAAATCGTGGTGCCAAACAAAACACGAGGACAAAGACTAGTAATCGTTTCATATTAATTACGATTCGGCTGAGTGTCGTAAAGTAGAACTCTTCAAGACATTTGACAAAAAGACTTATGAACCCATTCACTTAGTGTCAATAGAGGAATCCACTCATCGTGAACATGGACTACACAGCAGAACGTCTACTCCTCGGGGGATAGCCAACATCGGATGCCTACCGTTAAGAGACGAGATTGAGAGAGCGCTAGGCGAA
>JABMOI010000158.1 GCA_013204185.1 bacterium
GCTCGATGCACTTGTACAAAACGACAACGACGTTACCGTTTCATACATGACGAACGGGTCTGTTGCGGTATTCGATTCAGACGTTCGCCGATACGTTCGTTTTATGCAAATGGCAGGTGAACTATTTATCGGGAAGGAAGCAGAGGATGGATTGCAGTCCAATCTGGAAAAATTGAGCAAAGCCATGTCTTCCAAGCCTCCTGGGGAAGTGGATTCCGTTGAGGTGCAACGAGTTAAGGCGTTTATCCGCTATTCTGAAGCCGTAGCTGGAATTGAAGTCATGGGACTCGACTCTCGCCACGCTCGTTTTCTTGATATGCCGTTCTACAAAACAGGTAAGGTCCGGAAAATGCCTATCGTGCAGGCAGACGTCGATATCGTGCTATCCGTTTTGGAAGAAATAATGCCCGATCACATATTCGTGGCTGGGGACCTTTCAGATCCGCACGGAACGCATCGCATGTGCTATTTTGCCATCGCACAGGCTTTAATCGAGTTCAAGAAAAAGCATCCTAAGAAAGCATCTCACCCGATGGTCTGGTTGTACAGAGGGGCATGGCAGGAGTGGGAAATTGACAAAGCAGACGTATTTCTGCCTATGTCAAAAGCCGATCTGGACCGAAAGATTGAGGCGATATTCAAGCACGAAAGCCAAAAAGATAGAGCGATGTATCCTGGCGCTTATGATATACGCGAGTTTTGGGAGAGAGCGAGGGATCGAAATCAAGGCACGGCATCTCGTCTAAATTCCCTGGGGCTTCCTGAATTTCACGCCGCCGAAGCGTACGTCTGCACGAGCGATCTGTAGCAGAGACTCTAGGTTAAAACAGTTTGGGCCACGTCCAGCGCGAGTTCTATGTCTGACATAGTGACATCGCGGTGGGTAGTGGCTCTTATTGTTTTAGGGCCGAAAGGAATCATCCTGATGCCTTTGGACGAGAGCGCTTGCAGGACATCGAGGGCCAAACGGCCATCATTGAGGTCGAAGACCACGATGTTTGTTTCGACGGTCTCAATATCAAGGGTGACACTTTTCATGGACGAGAGCCCTGTTGCCAGCACCGATGCCTTTTTATGGTCATCGGAAAGACTGGCTCGGTTGTTCTGTATGGCGTAAATCCCGGCCGCCGCAACGATGCCAACTTGTCGCATTCCACCGCCAAGGCGTTTTCTAATGCGCCTAGCTCGTTCCATAATGGTTCTGTTCCCAGAAAGTACGGAACCCAACGGCGTGCCAAGCCCCTTTGACAAGCAAACACTCACCGTATCGAAGGGTGCAGCAATCTCTTTTTCAGATACTCCAGTTGCGACGGACGCATTCCAGATGCGCGCGCCGTCCAAATGATACCCTAGCCCATGATTTTTTGCGACTTCGCCGAGCTCAAGAATTCGATCGAGAGGGTAGATCGTGCCGCCAGCCTTGTTGTTGGTATTCTCCACGCAGAGCAGACGGGGGACCGGCTCCCATTCGTATCCCGTCCGAATACTTGCGATCACATCGTCTGCCGCCAGGATACCTCGCTTACCAGAAACGGGACACAATTGAACGCCCCACAACGCGGCGGCGGCACCCGATTCGTAGTTCCTAATGTGACTTCCGGCTTCCAGTAAGACTTCGTCGCCAGGGCGCGTGTGCAATGCAACCGCAATCTGGTTGCTCATTGTGCCAGAAGGAACGAACAAGGCCTCGTCTTTACCTAGTAAATCGGCTACCATCTCTTGTAGTAGCAGAACCGTAGGATCCTCATTAAAAACGTCGTCGCCGACCTCAGCTTGCATCATGGCGTCGAGCATTCCGCGATCTGGACGTGTAACCGTATCGCTCCTGAGATCTACTACTTTCATTCCAACCTAGCCTCGAGTTATATCCACCACTTCGAGCGTGACTTTTCCAGCCGGAACCTGAATATCGACTTTATCGCCCACTTCCTTTCCGAGCAGTCCTTTTCCGATAGGACTCGTTATTGAAATCTTGCCAGAGGCAAAATCTGCTTCCTGCTCGGAAACCAGCGTGTAAGATTGCTTCATACTGTTAGCTACGTTTTTCACCGTAACGGTAGACAAAATATACGCTTTTGACGTGTCGACCATACTTTCATCCAAAAGACGAGCGGTCGAGACGGTGTTTTCCAATTTTGAAATACGTGCCTCTAAAAGACCTTGTTCTTCCTTTGCGGCATCGTATTCAGCGTTTTCAGATAGGTCGCCTTGGGCACGTGCTTCAGCAATTGCTTGCGAAATACGGGGGCGTTCCTGACTACGAAGAAAATGAATTTCTTCTTTTAGCTTTTGAAGACCTTCGGTCGTTAGGTAAGTCGGTTTTTGGTCGCTCATCGTTCGGCTAAATGCTTCTATAACTTCAGAATTGGCCCAGAAGCCAATTATAAAAAAACGCTCCTACCATGTGGCAGCAGCGGTCGTGTCTAAACAGGACACTTCAGATAAAAATGCTTCTACTCTCCGATGTGCTCATCGGATCCCTAAACATAGCGCATTTTCGAATCCGTTTAGGGCAGACCTATCCAGTTCGCTGCGATTTAATTGGTAGATGTCTGTAGATATCTGGCAAGCTCTTGGCGCTGTTCAATTCGACGAAGTGCCGTAAAAAGCATGGATTCGTCTGATATAAGGCGTCTCCCTGTCTCGTAATATTTTTTCCAATAAGGGTTGGTCAACTTTGACGTCATGACCCCCTTTGAACTAGAGGCATGCGCAAAATCCCCTTGGCTTAGATAAATGCCGACATGTCCCGCTTTCTTGGATTCAGGGCTAAAAAAGACAAGATCGCCTGTTTTTAGCTTCGATTTACTAACCCGGCGGCCCTCCAAGATCAGTTCTCCCGTAGTCCGAGGCGTTTCCAGATCCAACACGTCAGCGAAGATCTGTTGCACCAGACCGGAGCAATCAACTCCCTTTTTTGTGTTTCCGCCCCAAACGTGAGGCGTTCCATGCCAACCTTCGAGTTCGAGTCTAAGAGCCGTATCTAGCCGTTCGTAGACTGAAGGGGCACCCTGTTCTAACGCGCCTTCTCCAGCTTCGTAGCCGGAACCATCGCTAGCTTCCGTACCTGATTCCTCGCTGAGCTCCGGCGAAATACCAAATATTGAACGCGTTGCTGTGCAACCAGTTAGCAAAAGACATGCAGCAATCACTAATACGTGACGAGTCATGGATATTCGGTTTTAAACGTTGGATAGATTTTAGGTATCGGGCGCTCATGGATTTTCATTAACAGAAATTACAAAACTGTTGTGGATCAATTCAATGGAGACTGGGTTTTCTTTTGCTCAATCAATCATTGCTCAGTCAGTTCAATCCTATGCCTTATCCAGAGCCTTTAGTCGCCCCAATGCGTGCCGAATTAACTAATTTCGGTGTGGAAGAACTCCGTACGGCTGATGAGGTGGACCAGGTGTTCGCCGATGCCAACGGTAAGACGATGTTGCTTATCGTAAACTCAGTTTGTGGTTGTGCAGCCGCAAATGCACGTCCAGCAGTCCGGATGGCTCTTCAGTCTGCCGCACAACCGGACCGCATGGTTACTGTGTTTGCCGGTCAAGATCTAGAAGCGACCTTTAGAGCACGTCAACACCTCGCAGGAATTCCTCCTTCATCGCCCTTTATGGCTCTTCTGCAGGACGGAGACCCAGTTTTTGTTTTAGAACGCCGTCATATTGAAGGACGTTCAGCTAGCGCAATTGCTACAGATTTAGTTGGAGCATATCAGAAATACTGTGGGTCAGGCGATGGCGCAAGCCTTCAAGCAGATCAAGCTGAAACCAATCAGGATGCTTCTAAGGATTTGCCTTCCACATTTCGTTCGATCTTGTAAGGCTTTATTGAGCGTCTTCGGTTTAAGTTAAGCTGCCTCTTGTTCGATACACGTCTTGTATCCCTCAAGTTGATATAGTCTTGTCCCCCCCGCGTAAAACACGTATTGGGGATAAGCTCTTTCATCCAAGGCAGACTACTTATGATCACTCCGTTAGCAAAAATACGTCCTATAAGGCCTCAGCCTGAGGTATTGTACAACCACCCCACGTTGGATGAGCTGGTGCAGTTGTGCAAAGATTTTGGACTTATCAACGAGATCGCTTCGTCGGAGGGTCATTTCCACATCACATGTAAAGACGAGAAGTTCTCCGTCACTCCGAGTGAAGCCGAGACGCTCGTAAGAGGGCTATTAATCGGATACTTTGCCTTTCAGACGCGCGACGACCTAGCCTTGGCGGACTGGCTCGATTAAGACATTTCCTGTTCAGTTAGTGAACATTTGGCTTTTGGTGAATTCCAATTCGTTTGAGCGCAGTTGCGAACCCCCAATGGACTTCTTAGTATTTCTGCGATCTAAACAATCGTAACTATACTTTTTGGAAGCTCAGATGCGCGAAGCATACATCGTAGATTCTGTTAGAACCCCTATAGGGACATTTGGTGGCGCTTTAAAAGATCATTCCGCCGTCGATTTGGCCGCGCATGTGATGAAAGCCTCACTTGAGCGCAGTGGCCTCAGTGGAAAAGATTTAGATCTCTACATCTTTGGGAATATTTTGCGCGCGGGCCAGGGCCAGCTCATTCCAAGACAGGCGGCGTTTAAAGCCGGAATTCCTGATACTGTGGATGGGTTTGCTATTGACATGGTATGTTCATCTGGAATGATGTCAGTAATGCAAGCTGCTACGCTAATTAAGGCCGGCGAAGCAGACGTTGTGATGGCTGGTGGAACAGAATCGATGTCTGGTACGGGGTTTTATCTGTCCCACCGGGCTCGATGGGGATACAAGTTTTTAATGGGAAACCCAGAGGGCTTAACTGACCTGCTCCTGCATGATGGCCTAACGGACCCAATGAGTGGCGAAGCCATGGGTGTCCAGACCGAACGTTTGGCTGCCGAGAAGGGAATTACGCGAGAACAGTTAGACGAAGTTGCGTACCTCTCGCACAGCCGTGCGGACGCGGCTTGGAATAGCGGTGCTTTTGATGCTGAAGTGGCTCCCATTACGTATCAAGTGCGGCGAGATACGGTCACCATGACACGAGATGAGGGAATTCGCCCAGAAACGACAGATGAATCGCTTGGCCGATTACGTCCAGCATTTGAAAAAACGGGTGTCCTAACAGCCGGAAACAGTAGCCAGATTAGTGATGGCGCCTGTGCGGTGATGGTTGCGAGTGGGGAGGCGGTTAAAAAACACGGACTAAAACCGCTGGCTCGAATTATGGCTAGTTCATGGACTGCTGGAGAGCCTTGGCGATTCGCTGAAGCGCCCATTCCATCGGTTAATAAGGTCCTGGATAAGCTTTCAATGAACATTTCAGATTTTGATTTGATTGAGAACAATGAGGCTTTTTCCATCAATTCTGTTCTGTTTCGTGATATGTTGGGTGTCTCTTACGACAAAATCAACGTGAACGGTGGAGCCATCGCTATGGGGCATCCTATTGGTGCATCAGGCGCTCGTATTTTGGGAACGCTAACACATGCTTTAATCAATAAAGGACTCTCCCGAGGAATGGCAAGTATCTGCCACGGAACGGGTGGAGGCACAGCCATCGCAATTGAGCGTGTATAAGATTTTCTATGTCATAGCTGGGGGAGCGCTGGGTGCTTCGTTGAGATATGGGGTGTCACTAGCTGCGTTCAGGCTAGGAGGCGCTACATTCCCTTGGGGGACGCTCGCAGTCAATATCGTTGGCTCGTTCATTGCAGGTTTTATTTGGGCGCTTCTCGATCAAACTACCGGCAATCAACGCAGTCAAGCCTTTTTTATCATTGGTTTATGTGGAGCGTTTACCACATTTTCCGCCTACGCCTTGGAATCTCTTCGCATGTTTAATGACGGGCATGCGGGCCTCGCCTTGACCAATGTTCTTGCAAATAATACCGGATCCATTCTTGCAGTAGTTGCAGGGTTTGGATTGGCTAAATGGCTTTTTTATAAGGCGTAAATATTGATGACCTTGATTTCAGCCATTTGCTTGGCGGCTCGGAAATGGGAAGATCCTGGATATCCGGGAAGAAGCGAAGCAGTAGAAAAAACACTCCAGAAGGAAAACCGATTTACTGAAGAAGCGGTCGCCTTTGCTGTGAATCAACAGATGAGTCTGTTGACAGAGGAGGCTCTTACAGAGTGGGCAAACAAGCTAAAAACGAGCAACCCAACAACCGTTGGAGTGATCAATCCCGGCAATATTGCGCTGGTAGAGTTGCAGGATTTTTTAGCCGTTGTGCTTAGTGGCCACCGGTACTTGGGTTCATTGTCATCCAAAAGACCATATCTGTTTAGCGCATTTCTCTCTGAAATTCGGAATTGCGGAGGTGAGCCTCAGGCCACACTAGTAAAGCAGCAAGATATTTTTGGGCGGTGCCATAAACTGATCGCGTCAGGAACCGAGAGCACCATACAGGAAATTGCAAGACAAGCGCAGGAGGGGGGTATTACGCCTGAAAACTGCCTTTTTAGATCCCACCGGTATTCTGTCTCAGTCTTGAACGGATTCGAGGAAGAAGATGTATTGGTCATGCTGGCCGAAGATGCCTTGATGCATGAAGGGCTAGGGTGCCGAAGCACAGCCGTTGTATTTGCGCCGTCCCATATGCCTATTGATCCAGTTTTAGAGGCGTTTGCAGCGCACAGAGGAATGTTTCCAGCCCACCCGTTGACCACTAAGTCACTTAAGATGCAGCAGGCCTACGCTGAAGCGATTGGGCTTCCAAACGCATACTCTGAGGACTTTCAATTTTTAATTTCAAAAGGCGAAGCAGCCGAACAGGGTCCGTCGCACGTTCGCTGGGTGACGTACGAAAGGTTGGACGAAGTTCTAGAGTGGGTGCGGGCCAATGACAGTGTACTACAATGTATTTATGCAGACGAGAGGCTAAATTCAGCCCATCCGGATTGGGAGCCCATTGGAACGGCACAGCGACCTAGCCTTACCTGGAAGCCAGACGGCAAGGAGCATACAGCTTTTTTGACGACCTAAATAGGCCCGGAGCAAGATCAAATACGAATCTACGCCGTACCAAAGCGTATACAGAGACTATAGAAAGGATGGCTCGAAAGATGGAAAGCACGTCAGAAAACAAAAAAAAAGCTGAGAATGAGGCAGATTCAGCAACTGAAACCCCAAATTCAGAGCCGCAATCTGAAGACCGATCCATGTTAGGGTCGTTCGTGCATGAAACACGTGGTCTCGTAACTGACCTAAAGGACTGGGTTGAAATCCGAGTTCAGTTATTTCAATTGGAAATAGAAGAACGTATTGAAGCCGCGGTTGGCAAGGTGCTGTCACTTTTGGCCGTTGCTGTACTCCTTCTATTTACAGTACTGTTTTTACTGATAGCCTCCGCTGAAGGGTTAGGCTCTTGGCTCGGCCATGCCGCTTGGGGATATCTTGCAATTGGACTTCTATTGGGATTTGCAACGTTAATCGTAAACCTCTCAAGACCCCGAATTTTAGCAAATAAGGAGGAAAAGCAACCTGGCGTATCTCCGGAGTTAGGGCAGGATAAGGCTGCGCCTCAGCTCACTCAAGGTTCAACGCCTTCCTCAGAATGAAGATGGATTCTACTAAAAACATGTCAAAAGCTGAGCTAGAACAACGTTTAAAAGCCAAGGGAGATGCTATTTCTGGTCGGTTTGAATCGATGGAAAAAAAGTCGCCATTGAACCTGCCCTCCCTAAAATCAACGCTTAAGGCCGGCTCCAAATCCAAGGTGTTTCTGGCCGTTGGAGCAGGGTTATTGGTTGGTGCGGTATTTTTTCGTCGTGGCAAGTCGTCTAAACCCATTCAATATGACGACGGTCTGGAACGACTTTCCTCTCAATTGGCTACGCGAATCGCCGACGCATTGAGCAAGGGCAATGATTCCCAAGAGGCTGTTCGAAGGGCATTGGAGGAGCAACCGCCTTTAATGCAGCTTTCTCCCGAAACGGAAGGTTTGTTAACCTCGGCTTTGAAACAAGTCATGCAAACGGGTGTGGCTATGGTTGGGAGTCAGATCGCAGACTATTTGCGAAATCGTAAAAAACAGGATCTTTCTTCCTAAGAACACAAGCACTTCACAAAGAACGACGTATTTTAGGGAATCATTTGCACCACTTTCGGGTGCAATGAAGCCTTTGAGTTTTGACACGGGTCCTTTAGGCCTCATTCAGATTTATGCGCATTGTTTTATTTGGACCTCCGGGAGTCGGAAAGGGTTCACAGGCACAATTTTTATCGGAGCGTGAAGGTGTAGCTCACGTATCTACGGGCATTTTATTGCGCCGAGCAATTCGCAGTGAAACCGAACTAGGCCTCAAAGCCGCCTCGTATGTAGAGCAGGGCAAACTCGTCCCAGGCCCTCTTGTGCGAAGCCTAGCGGAAGAAGCCATTGCGATGTGCAAGTATGATCGGTTTGTGCTGGATGGATATCCAAGGACGATAGAACAAGCGGACTGGTTGGCTGAATTTTTAGTAGGACATGGTGCTCCACTCAACACGGTGCTCAGCCTCGTGGTTTCAAACGAAGCTATCGTGGACCGGCTTTCTAAAAGGAGAGTTAACAAGATCACCGGTGAAAACTACCATTTGGATTTCAAACCGCCCCCAACGGATGTGGAACCTGGTGTAATCATTCAAAGAAGAGACGACCTACCAGAGGCGATTTTGCACCGATTGGAAATTTATCAGCAAGAAACGCACCCCGTGCAAGAGTATTACAGGTTGTTGGGATTGCTTCAGGAAATTGATGGAACGGGTACGTTCGAAGAGGTTTATAACCGAATTCTGACCGCCATCAAACACTCGGAAGGATAAAAACGATCAATTTCTGTTATGGAGAAAACGACCGTCCTGGAGTTTCTCCAGAAAAATAACGGAGATGTTGACCAGGCTATTATAGCCAGTGAAGTCCCGCGCGAGCCGTTTTCGCTTTATGAGCCCGTGGTCCACGTTCTCTCAAGCCGTGGTAAGCGGCTTCGTCCTCAGCTTGTATTGTGTGCTGCCAGTATTTTCAATGGAGATCGGGAAGCAGCACTTCAGGTGGCTCTGGCCATGGAAGTATTCCACATTTTCACACTCGTTCATGACGATATCATGGACGAAGCAGGTTCTAGAAGAGGTCACACGACCATCCATGTGAAATGGGATGAGCCTACGGCGATCTTGAGCGGTGACTATTTACTCGGCAAAGCGAGTGAGCTTTTGCTCTCCCTGCCCGATGCAAACCTTCGTGCAGGCTTAGCCAGGTTCTCCCAAACGGTTCGAGAACTCTGCGAAGGTCAAATAAGAGACATGGAATTTGAATCTAGGCAGGATGTAAGCCTAGACGAGTATTTATCCATGATCGATCAAAAAACTTCTGCTTTGCTTAAAACGAGCCTCGTTTTGGGAGGCTTAACAGGAAGCGTCACGGCCGAGGAGGTAGAAAAGTTGGATTTGATCGGGTATCACCTGGGTAGAGCATTTCAAATTCAGGACGACCTTCTCGATCTGACGGCCGAATCTCACGATTGGGGAAAGCCAGTGGGAGGGGACTTTCTGGCAGGCAAAAAAGCATTTTTGCTGCTTGAAGCAATCCGAGTAGAACACATAGAGGGCGGATCATTTTTTCAGACAATTGCCGCTAAAAGCGATGTGACTGCTGCTCAGATTCCGGAGATTCGTAAAAGGTTGAATCAATTGGGGGTTCTTGAAAGTGCTCAAAAAACCGTACGTTTCCATTCCCAAGCTGCCGCCACGTTAACACAAGACCTCAAACAAAGCCTCGGGAAGCAGGGTTTATTAGCCCTGATTGAAAAAATGTCCGTCAGAACCCATTAATCATCTGTTTTGAGCCTCCTTTTAGCTAAGAGTACATGATAGAGCGCGAAGTAACTGTTACCAACAGAGCTGGTTTGCACACGCGGCCGGCTTCCATGATCGTGAGGACGGCTTCACGATTCCGTTCTGAGTTTTTTATCCAGAAAGATGGATACGAAATAAACGGAAAAAGTATAATTGGGGTCATGACACTGGCCGCTGAGCAAGGAGCAACCTTGATATTGCAGTTGGACGGGGAAGATGAAAATGAAGCCGCTGAGGCTTTAGCGACGCTTTTTGAAGATGGTTTTGGGGAAGTTAAATAGGTGATGAAAGTCAACCAAGATCAATTGGACAAAGTTGTGCATAAGGGCATTCCTGTTTCGCCGGGAATCGCGATAGGGCCTGCATATTTATATGCCAAGGTCACTTTCGAGGTTGAAAAGCGTGCAATTGATCCTGAAATTGTAAAGACGGAATCGGCCCGATTTGAGGATGCAGTAAGCAAAGCCGAAAGAGACCTAAACAAAATTATTACGGTCACTAGGGAAAAGCTTGGCGAAAATAGTGCTTCCATTTTTGAGGCGCAGCTTCTGATGCTTCGCGATCAGGCAGTTTATCCAGAAGTCGTTTCGTACATCGAAAACAATTGCATAAATGCAGGTTTTGCTGTCCAAACGGTTCTGAGCAAGCACCGCCGAGTTATGGAGTCCTCGGGAAATGAGTATCTGAGGGAACGTGCAAACGACCTTCTTGATATCCAAGATCGCATTATCCGACACCTGCGTAGAGGACGAATCCTTTCGGCGGTCGATGAAAACAGCATTGTGTTTTCAGAAAACATCACTGCGGCTGATATCATACTGTTTAGCCGTCGAGGCATTCTAGGCTGCGCCACTGATTTTGGGGGCCCAACTTCTCACGTCTCTATCATGGCACGGGCATTGCACGTTCCAGCCATTGTGAGTACTCATGGCGTAACGGATCACGTAAAGACCGGTGATTTCGTGGTATTGGATGGTATTAAGGGTGAGATCATTGTAAATCCTAGCGACGCTGTTCTGGCCCACTACAGGACGAAGCAGGAGCGGTATCTTCGACTGGTCCAGGAGGATAAATCGCTTGTTCCGTTGAAGGCTGAGACCCTCGATGGTCACCGAATTAGCCTTCAAGCAAATTTGGAGCTTAGAGAAGAGCTCCCACAGCTTATTGAGTACGGGGCTGAAGGAATCGGATTGTATCGAACCGAGATGTCACTTTTGTTGGAAGGAAGGGCCTTAGTTACCGAGGAGGAGCAGTTTTCTCAATATCAGGAAGTTGTCTCCAAGACGGCGCCTTGGACAACTACATTTCGCATACTGGATTTAGGTGGGGACAAAATGCTTCCCATGGGGCACCGCGAACAGAATCCGTATTTGGGATGGCGTGGAATACGAATTCTGCTCGACAAGTTGGAATTGCTCGTGCCTCAACTGCGAGCCATGCTGCGGGCTAGTGCTTTCGGTAAGGTCCGAATATTATTACCGATGGTCACGTCCATCCATGAGGTTCGCCGGTTCAAAGAGATTCTTGAACAAACTAAACAAAACCTAACGCGAGAAGGCGTCGGGTTCGCAACGGAAATTCCTGTTGGAGTCATGGTAGAAGTTCCTAGTGTGGCTTTGGCAGCGGAGCAATTTGCCAAAGAGACAGATTTCTTTTCTATTGGGACGAACGACCTTACGCAATATGTGCTTGCGGTTGACCGAGGAAATGACCTTGTTGCAGATCTGTACGATGAACTTCATCCAGCTGTGCTACAACTCATAAAAATGACTACAGACGCGGCCAAGGCTGCAGGAATACCGGTTAGCTTGTGCGGTGAATTGGCGACCAATCTTAGGGCAGTACCCGTATTAATTGGTTTGGGTATAGATACGCTCTCCGCATCGCCTATTTATTTGCCTGGAATAAAGCGGGTTATCCGTGCCATGAAGATGAGTGAAGGCCGCGAACTTGCATCAAAGGCACTCATCGCTTCGGATCCCCGGGAATTCAGAGCAGAATTAGAGAGATGGTTAGACGAGCACTCTTGTGGTGTTTCCTTTTTTCTTGACAGCACGCCCACCGAGTAAACATTCCGTTCGGGTATATATCGGAACCGCCCACGGGCTTTCTGATACAGGAAAGAGCAAGAGTATCTCCATACTCGGCGTCTGTTGATTACTTTCAGATTACAGGTTACGGGTTTACTTTTCCTACCCCATTTATGATCAGAACCGCCGCTGTAGTCATCTTTATTTTTGGATTCGTCTTTCCAATAGACGACGCTGCAGCCCAATTTGGATATCATTTCGGGCGCAATAAAATCCAGTATGAGGATTTTGACTGGCAGGTGATGAAAACCGACCACTTCGACATCTACTAC
>JABMOI010000159.1 GCA_013204185.1 bacterium
GCTTCCATGATCTCGGTGTGAGTGTTCATAACAAAGGGACCTGAGCTCACGACGGGCTCGCCAATAGGTGTACCAGATACAATTAAGACCCTGGCCGCGGACGCTGCATCTATTCGAATGTCACCCGTGCCATCAAATTCCACCATTTCGTGGCCCGTGACGGCATGCTCGCCGTTAATTGTGACATCTCCGTTCAAGACGTAAGCCAGCGCGACCTGATCGTTGGGAAGTGAAAAAGTTATGGATGAACCCGCTTCAAAGCTCCCGTTCAGCGCAGTGATTGGAATGTAGGTTTGAACCGGACCTTTAACGTTATCTAACTGCCCCGCAACGACTTGCAGCGTTGCACCATTGCCAGATTCAATCACCGGAATCTGTTCTTTGGAAAACCCTTGATACCTTGGCTGCACCATCTTGTGGGCCGCCGGTAAGTTGATCCAAAGCTGGATAATTTCCTGATCGCCTCCTTTTTCCAACAATTCCACAGGTGGGCGTTCGCTATGGATAATACCCATGCCTGCGGTCATCCATTGGACGCCTCCTTCCTGAATAACCGAGTCGTTTCCCCTTGAATCCCGGTGATGTACCCCACCTTTGTACACAAAGGTGACCGGTTCAAAACCCCGGTGTGGGTGCGGAGGAACACCTTCGGCCGAAGGCCTGCTACCTGCGAAATAGGGTGTTGGACCCGCATGGTGCAGCAAAAGAAACGGATCAATATTATTGATTCGCTGATGTGGAAGCGGTTGCCTGACACGAAACTGCCCCATTGTGAGCGGGACGCCTTTTACTTTTGTTACTACACTTCGAAAGTTGCTCATGGTCGATTTACTATTGGCTCTCTGACAATTATGTTTAGTATACTTGGGCTTGCTTCGATTCAAACTTTAGGTACAACGTGAAACTGTCTCTTTCTGTGAAACTGTCTCTTTCTGTGAAACTTCTTTTTTCTGCCCTCCTCTGTTTCTTTTTGTCGCAATCTGTTACAGCACAGGATGTCACGTATCCTGAGGGTTTTGATGAGCCCTTTCCCTTGTTCACCAAGGCTCTTGGGCCGTTTACGCGTACTATTTCTACCCAAAACGAACGCGCCCAGACCTATTTCAATCAAGGCATCCAGATGATGTATGCCTTTACCAAAGAAGACGCTGCTCGCTCGTTCAGGGAAGCCCAAAAAGCCGACTCAACGTGCGCCATTTGCCATTGGGGAGAGGCTTGGGCGTGGGGTTCTTACTTGAACGGCCCGATGACCGCAGCCGAAGCGCCGCGCGCATACGCCGCGATTCAACAAGCCATTGAAATCAAGGACAAGGCGAACGAAGTGGAACGTGCGCTCATCGAAGCAATGTCCGTTCGGTATGTTCAAGATTTTTCGGCCGACACAAGAGCCGTTCAGGATTCTGCCTATGCCAGGGCCATGGAAGGGGTTGCGGATCGCTTTCCCAACGACCTAGATGCAGTCACGCTCTATGGCGAATCTCTCTTTTTGCTGGAAGCCAGGCGCGGAGCTCGCGACGTAAACGACCCAGATGTGATTCGATTGCACGAAGTGCTAGAGCGCGTTTTAAACCAGGACATTCAGCATCCTGGGGCGTGCCATCTATACATCCACGCGACGGAATCCACGCAGGCCCCTGAAAAGGCAGAAGCCTGTTCGGAATTCCTTGGAAACGCCATTCCTGGCGCTAGCCATATCAACCACATGCCCTCCCATACATGGAACGTGATTGGACGATGGGGAGACGGCGTACGCGCCAACATTCAGGCCTGGCATTCCGACCTTAAGGCGGAAATCAATGAAGGCTTCGCCATTTATCCGTCTCACAATTTGCACATGCTTTTGTTTGCTGCCTCGATGGATGGACAAGGAGCACTCGCTGTTCAAGCTGGTAGGGACTACGAAAAACTAACTGGTAACAACCTCTATGTTGGCCTTACCATGGTTCGCTTTGGACGGTTTGAAGAGATTGACGGCCTGTCGAAGCGGCCTGAGAACGGAGTTTTTGGCGGCATGTGGGACTTTTCTAAAGGGTATGCTGCGCTGAGAAAAGGCGATGCCGACTTCGCTCGCGTTTATGCACTGCGCGTTCTGCAAGCGGCCGACTCTTCGGATGCTTCGTTTCGAGGACATTCTGCCAAAAACCTATTAGGAACGCTTGGCAATATTTTGCTCGGTGAAGTGTCTCGATCCGCCGGAAAAGTAGATGCAGCTCTGACAAATTTCCGACTTGCGGTGCAGATTGAAGATGAACTCATTTACGACGAACCTGAGCCACTCCCCTTCGCAGCCCGCCACTGGTTAGGTGCTCAGTTGTTGGAGATGGGGTCGTTTGCTGAGGCCGAAGCGGTGTACCGAGCCGAGCTCAAGGACCATCCGCACAATGGTTGGTCATTGTTTGGACTACTTGAGGCTCTGAGGGGTCAAAACAAAACAGATGCCGCCGTCCAGGCGGATTTCGACAAGTCTTGGGCACGTTCTGACACCTGGATTAGAGGATCTCGCTTTTAAATGAAGAACATTGGTCGACATATCGTTTGCGCGGTTGGAATTGCCTTCTTTTTGAGCGGCTGTTCGGTTGAAAAACCGGCTGATATTATGTCGGTCGAATCACAGATTCCAGATCAAATTAGTTTTAGCCTTCACGTTAAGCCCATTTTATCCGACCGATGTTATTCGTGTCATGGCCCTGACGTGGAAGGAAGGGTAACCAACCTTAGGTTTGACACGCCCGAAGGAATCCAAGCCAAACTAACAGAAAGCCGCCGCTCCAGAGCGGTAAAAGGCGGCAACTTGGGCGGAAGCGAGATATTTCACCGGATCACGTCCGAGAATCCAGACTATTTGATGCCGCCTCCGGAGTCTAACCTTACGCTTACGCTTCAAGAAAAAGCCATTCTCATTCGGTGGATTGAACAGGGCGGCAAGTACGAGACGCATTGGTCATTCACCGCTCCCACCGAGAAGCCTATTCCGGTTGGCGCCGACGAGTCATGGGCTAAGGACGACCTAGACCGCTATGTGCTCGCCGGCATTGAAAAGGCTGGTCTTCATCCAGCGGCAGAAGCAAGCCCGGAGCAATGGCTACGGAGAGTCTATTTTGACCTGACTGGCCTTCCACCGTCTGTTGATGATATTGATGCATTCCTCCGAGACACAAGCCCAGACGCGTTCGAAAAGGTCGTCGATAAGCTTTTGGCTTCGGACCACTACGGCGAGCGTATGGCTGTAGACTGGTTAGATATAGCCCGATACGCCGATAGCCATGGATATCAAGATGACGGATGGCGCAATATGTGGCCCTGGCGAGATTGGGTGATTCGCGCGTACAACGACAACATGCCCTACGACGAGTTCGTGCGTGATCAGTTGGCTGGGGACTTATTAGAAAACCCGACGAAAGATCAGATTTTAGCGACGGGGTTTAATCGAAACCACTTGCAGAGCCAAGAAGGAGGCATTGTCCTCGAAGAGTACCGCGTGGAATACGTGGCGGATCGAGTAAATACGTTCGGCAAAGCGTTTCTGGGCATAACAACAGAGTGCGCGAGGTGCCATGATCACCGCTACGATCCGGTTTCTCAGAAGGAATACTATCAGTTGTTCAGTTTTTTCAACAACAACAATGAGATAGGCAATATCCCCTACGCGGGCGAAGCGAGCCCAACCGTCATTCTCACAACGCAGGTAGACGAAGAAAAGCTGGCAACTATTCACGCTCAACTAGCGCGAATCGAGGTGGAGATTAATCCCGACAACTCGATGTACGACAACGAGTTTAGCAAGTGGCTACCAGCGCACGGGGCAGATCCAATTGAGCCGGCTGGCATGGTTGCTTACTACCCCATTGAGTCATTTGTCGAGAAAGACAAGGTGCTTACGCTCGAGGATAAGGTGCAGCCAGATAGTGCCGGCTATTTCTGGGGAGATAAAGACCGTTTGCCCACCATTGTCCCAGGAATTAACGGAAACGCGATGACGCTCGTGGGGGATGGATGGCTAGACATGGGAGGGAAACGACACCATTTCGATAGGCCAGATCCGTTTAGCTTGAGTCTTTGGTTTAAAATTGAAGACCCGAATGCATCGGGGCCTTTAATTGCTAAAACGAGCGGACTGTTTGACGGCGACCGAGGCTACCACGCTTTCCTGAATGAGGACCACACCTTTACTGCTCGTTTAGTGCACGTGGGTCCAGACAATGAAATTGCGGTCCAAACGAAGGATTCGGTTTCGGTGGGCGCGTGGCATCACATTGGAATGACGTACGATGGGTCGAGCAGAGCCGCCGGCGTTGGCCTGTATTTGGATGGGCAGCGCGTAGAGACGACCACGCTAACGGACAATTTGAAGAAAAGTATGACCGTTACCATCGACCCTATGACGGGCGATTCTACCAACTGGGCTGGTAACGGAGACTTGCGACTGGGGTTTTCGGATAACAACCAGAAAATGTTGGAGGGCGTGACGGTTGATGAATTCAAGGTGTTTAGTCGAGACCTGACGCAGCCTGAAATGAGCGTCCTAGCGGGCCAAGACCAGGGGAATGAGGGCTTGCGTGCTTACTACGTCAAGACGCAATCCGAGGCATATAAACAAGCGGCCAAAAAAGCCCGTAGGCTACGCGATGAGGAAAACCTCATTCTGACGCATGCCCCTGAGGTCATGGTCATGCGAGAACTACCTCATCCTAGGCCGACACATGTGTTGTATCGGGGTCAATACGACCAGCCTACGGACGCCGTTGAACCGGGTACTCCCACGGCCATTCTTCCGTTTTCAGACGATCTACCTACAAATAGATTGGGCCTGGCGACATGGCTTTTTGATGCTAAAAATCCGCTAACGGCTAGGGTGGCGGTTAACCGTTTGTGGCAACAGGTGTTTGGATCTGGAATTGTGGAGACGGCTGAAAACTTCGGATCTCAAGGCGCCGTGCCAACCCATCCCGAACTACTTGACTATTTGGCTTTGGAATATCGAGCCTCTGGGTGGGATACTAAGGCTATGCTTCGCAGATTGGTGCTTTCGGCCACCTACCGACAAACCTCAATTGTATCGCCGGACATTCTGGCACAAGATCCAAATAACAAGGTGCTTGCGCGTGGACCTAAACGTCGGCTTTCTGCCGAAATGATGCGGGACAACGCCTTAGCATCAAGCGCGTTGCTGGTTGATGACATTGGGGGTGCGCCGGTAAAGCCATATCAGCCGGCCGGCCTATGGAAAGAGCAGGCTACTCGAAACGGAACTGAGTACGTGCAGGACCATGGAAACAAGCTTTACCGGCGCAGTATGTACACAATCTGGAAGCGGACCACCCCTCCGCCTGCCATGATGAACTTTGATTCATCTGAGCGCAATTTGTGTATTATTCGCCGGCAAAGCACCGCGACACCTTTACAAGCATTGGTTTTGATGAACGATCCTCAATTCGTTGAGGCTGCTCGTTTGCTCGCAGAGCGCATGCTGCTAGAAGGTGGCCCCTCAGAAGACTCGAGGATAGCCTTTGGCTTCAAAACGCTAACCAGCATGGAACCGACTCCTAATCAATTGTCCGCACTTAAACGCCTTCTCGAGCAGGAACGTAGCCGATTTGAAAGCGCACCTAGCGCAGCAGCAGCACTTGCATCTGCAGGCGAGTATGAGGTAAACCGCAACCTACGTTCACACGATGTGGCTGCGTACACTACGGTTGCCACCACCATCATGAATTTCGATGCGACCCAAGTGCTGAGATAACGCTGAGATAAGATTATGAGTGAGTTCGACGATATTAAATTTTTAGCCTCTCGCAGGCATTTCCTCTCTAAAGCGAGTTTGGGAATTGGCTCAGCAGCTCTTGCATCCATTCTTGGCCCTGGATCCGTGTTGAACGCGTTCGGTAATCCAGCTTCGCCGATGGCCCCTGGCCCCACCGGACCTCATTTTCTGCCTAAAGCCAAGCGTGTTATTTACCTCTTTCAGAGCGGCGGTCCCTCGCATCTCGAGTTACTTGACTATAAGCCTACGCTTCAAGAACTAAACGGTCAGGAGCTACCAGAATCCGTTCGAGGAGGACAACGACTCACAGGGATGTCGGCCAACCAGAAATCGCTACCCATGGCTGGCTCCCAATTCAAGTTTAGCCAGCATGGAAAAGGAGGAGGCTGGTTCTCTGACCTCATCCCACACACTGCGAGTATTGCAGACGATATATGTGTGATCCGTTCCCTGCACACAGAGGCCATTAATCACGACCCCGCCATCACCTTTTTCCAAACCGGATCTCAGCAAACAGGAAGGCCATCGTTTGGCTCTTGGATGAGCTACGGTCTTGGTTCGATGAACGAAAATCTGCCCACGTTCACCGTCCTGTTGTCTAGGAGTCGAGAAGGCGATCAGCCACTCTATTCTAGACTCTGGGGAAATGGTTTCCTGCCGTCGCTTCACCAAGGCGTGCAGTTCAGAAGTGGGGCAGATCCAGTACTCTACCTTAAAGACCCGGACGGTCTTTCACGGGAAGGGCGGCGTCGAATTCTGGATACGCTCAAGGAGATGCATATTGCTGAGCACCAACGAGTTATGGACCCGGAAATCGACTCGCGAATTGCTCAATACGAAATGGCCTATCGGATGCAAACATCCGTTCCGGGGGCCATGGATCTGTCAGACGAACCCGATGAAGTGTTCGAATTGTATGGTGAAAATGCTCGCATTCCTGGAACGTATGCCGCAAACTGTCTTTTGGCGCGCCGCTTAGCTGAACGAGATGTCCGATTTATTCAGCTTTACCACCAGGGGTGGGACCAGCACGGCAACCTTCCTAAGGACATTTCAATCATGGCCAAAGACACCGATCAACCATCGGCGGCATTGATCAAAGACCTCAAGCGCCGCGGCCTTTTGGATGACACGTTGGTTATTTGGGGCGGTGAGTTTGGAAGAACAAGCTATTCCCAAGGAAAGCTTTCTGCCACAAGTTATGGACGTGACCACCACCCGCGCTGCTTTTCAATCTGGGTAGCGGGCGGGGGAATTAAGGCTGGTACCGTTTTCGGCGAAACGGATGAGTTTGGCTATAACATTGTTCGAAACGGGGTCCATGTCCACGATTTTCAAGCGACCCTCCTGCATCTACTGGGCTTCGACCATGAACGTCTCACCTTTCAGTCTCAAGGCCGAAGGTTTAGGTTGACGGACGTGGCAGGTGAGGTTGTGAAGCAGATTATTGCTTAAGACTTTCGAGCCCTCTGGCGGCCATGCCTCTAGCCAGCGTATTTGGCTCGGGTAATGTTCAGGAATTCAGGATCGCCAAGAATGGTTAACCGATCCCCTTCTTCCAAAACCGTATCCCCTCTCGGGATGATGTTCGAATCTTGTCGTCGAATAACGGCAATCAAGTTGCCAGCGGGGATCTTCATTTCTTTGAGTGACATCCCTATCAACTCCGATGTACCTGAGTTCGCTCTGACGTTGATGTAGAGGAAATGCTCGTCTTTTAGCAGGACCTCTTTCAACTCTGCTTCATCAGCGGCCAGATTCCACTCATTTTTAAACACGTCAGAATCAACGATTCGAGCAATTTGCGCCAAAATACGTAAATGTTGACCTGGATTGTTTTTGGGACTGATCAAGAAAAAGATGGCGTGGACGGTGGTTTCCGGCTTGTCTGGGCTTGACTCGAGATCTGGAGCTTGAAGACGAATGCCAGAATTCGCGCGAACAATGACCATCTCAGCATTTGCAAGTCCGTCAATGCTCAAGTGGGGCAACGCCACGCCACGAGTTACGGGGGTAGCCCCAACGCGAGTCCCCTCTAAAAACTTCCGAGATATGGTATGAGCCGTCATAGGTATACGACCTGCTAAACGAGCTGCCGCTTGTTCAACGACTGCTTCAAATGTTGTGGCCGTATCTAGGTCCATGACAAAACTCCGGGCGATGATCTCATCAAAGGGATCGTCCTCTCGAAGGCCTTTTTCTTTCAAGATGGTCCGTAGTTCGCGGTCCAATCCGTCTGTATTGCCTTGACCAAGTCGCTCAAAAATGTGAAAAATGGCCCCACTACGTTCAACCCTTGATGCTGCATAGTATCTGTACCAGAGAGCGCCAAAGAGCAAGAGACCGGCCGTAAAGGAAATGGCCAAAAAGCCCATCTGAAAGATCAGCCAGAGCGAACCGATGGTCCCGGCAATGTGCAGCCAAGGGTAAAATGGACTTTTAAAACCAGGATCGTACGAAGCCAGACGAGCCTCTCGCATCACGATTACCGCCGTCGTACTCATAGCAAACATGAGGAGTTGAAAGGCGGAAGCCAATTTGGCAATCTTAATTGGGTTTAGAACCGTCACGAAAATAATAATGACGAAAACAGTCAACAGAATTGAGTTCACGGGGGAAGACGACTTTTTCGAAAGTTTGCCCATGAATTCAGGCAAAAGTCGATCCTTTCCCATAGCCATGGGATAGCGGGAAGCGCTCAGAACTCCAGCATTGGCCACTGAAAATATTCCCAATACAGCTGCGATGGTCATGATAATGGCGCCATTGCGGCCGATTAGGCGCTCCGCAACCGTTGCTACTGGGGTTAGGTCTCCGCCATTGGCGCCCAACACGTCGGCTCCGACCACTCCAATCAGCACAAAACTTCCAACTACATAGACCAGCACCGTGGTCAAAAAAGCCAAAATCA
>JABMOI010000160.1 GCA_013204185.1 bacterium
AGATCAATTTGAATTGCTTCAGGACTTGGGCTATGCCACGCCTGAGCGGATCGCCTCTCTGAACAATGAGGAAATCACTCGACTGTCCTCCATTTTCAGAATTCCCGAGACGACTATTCGTTCTGCATGGATCCCAACTGCACGGCTCATATTGGATCGCAGTTAAAACAGGGGTCACACGTAAAACTAAACGGAAGGAATTGAAGTCAACAGCTGAAACGCCTTGATTCTCTTCTCAATCTCAGCTTTAGTTAAATCGTAAAGCCCTTCTGGTCCAAAGTGTTCAACAGTAAAAGAAGCGATTGCACTACCATGGACAAGTGCGCTTTTGAGTGAATCTAAATTGATTTCACGACAACCTGAGAGATAGCCTGCAAATCCACCCATAAAGGCATCACCCGCTCCTGTTGGGTCCTGAATATCTTCCAATGGATAGGCTGGAACTGTGAAAAACGTCCCCTCGGCAAACATCAATGCACCGTGCTCGCCTTTTTTGACGACAACAATCTGAGGCCCCATGTCCCGTATTTTCCTGGATGCAACCACCAAATTTGGTTCTCCAGACAATTCCCGGGCTTCTGAGTCGTTAATAACTAAGCAATCGACTTTAGGGAGAATCTTCTTCAATTGGTCGGGTGTGTGTTCGATCCAATAGTTCATGGTATCGCAAATCACGATTGAAGGTCGTGCAACTTGATCCAACACACTATTTTGCACGACAGGATCCAAGTTTCCTAAACACAAGACTTTTGGCTCTTTGTGCCCTTCAGAAATAACCGGATGAAACGAAGACAATACATTGAGGTCTGTATAGATGGTATCTCGTTGGTTCAAATCGTAATGATAGCGACCGCCCCAAGCGAACGTGAGTTCATCTTTTCTAATCTCTAATCCACTCAGGTCGATTCCTCGGCTCCTCATGTCTTCGATGTACTCATTTGGGAAGTCGTTTCCAACAACCGCAATGAGCTGCACATCGTCAGACATGAATCTAGCTGCCATCGTGATATACATGGCGCTACCGCCAAGAGCACGCTCTCTCTTTCCGAAAGGAGTCTCAATTCGGTCAAAGGCGACCGTTCCAACAGCTAATACACTCATCAATTACCTCGATTAAAACAAAACCCGCCAAATATACGACTTCAATTTTCACCAAATGAGAAACGTGAGAGAACATTGGAAACGTAGTGTTAGTCTGAGTGTTAAGAGGGCGAACGCATCGTTCTTTTGGACTTCAACCATCGAGGAGGACAGAATTATCTCCCATGTCACATTTCAACAAGCAACAATGAATATGATTTCGGAACGTGCGATTTCGCGAACCGGCCTGTTGTTGATTTTGTTTTTAGGCTTATGCCTCCTTGTACCGAGTGCACAAGCTCAGGAAGTAGATCGAGGTGCTGAAGAGGATTTTCAGCAAGCCCTCGAACTGTTTGGGAATAATCTTTTTGGCAATTCGGCTGACCTCTTTCATCGGTTTCAAACCGAGCACCTAGGCCACGCCCGCGTTCCAGAGGCAATGTATTATGAAGCCGAATCGTATTTAGCACTGAGCCGAGACGACGACGCCATCCGGCTTTTGACGCGCTTTGATGAACTATATCCTCATCACCCGTTTTCATTTGGGACTCGCCTGGCCCTTGGGAAGTACTTTTTTGAACTTGGGAATTACGAACGGGCTATTGAGACCTTAGAGCAGGTTCTCGAGCGTTCTCCTACTCTTGAGCAATCGGCATTAGCACTTTATTGGATGGGCGAATCTGCGCACCAACTAGGAAGGCAAGACCAGGCTATTCAGTATTTTGAACGAGTGGTTACCGAATTCCCGATGACGGATACCGCACCACGCGCGGCCTACGCCATTGCATTTAATCAGATTCAACTAGGACGCTACGACGAGGCAGCCCAGTCTTTTGAACGTCTTTCAAGCAAATATCCTGGAACTGAGTTTGCCAACAAAATTGGATTAGCTCTCGGCGAAGTGTATTACGAAATCGATGATTTCCCGCGCGCTTCTACCGAATTACAAAAGCAGATGCCGAACCTCACAGGAGAGGCAAAAGATCGCGCCACTTTCCTTCTCGCTGAGTCGTTTAATCAGCTCAGAGATAGCGAAAACGCCATCATCAATTACCGCTACTTCACCGAAAACCGCCCCGACAACCTCTATTTTGTGCGTGCTCTGTATGGCTTGGCCTGGAATTATTACCACGAGGGGGCCTTTCAATGGGCTGCCGACAACTTCCGGCAAGTCGTTGACTCAGGAGACGCAGCGCTGTCGCCAGAATCTGCTTACTACGAAGGCATAAGCTTACGGAGGGCCGAAAACTCGAAAGGAGCTATTGGCGCCCTGACGAGCTTTGTCAGCGAAAATCCTGATCACCGTTTGGCTGATCATGGCTGGTTGGAGCTGGGCCTTGTTCAATACCAGCAGAGGCAATGGCAAGAAGCTCACGATTCTTTTCGTCACATGGTGGATAATTACCCCGATTCAGACGTGTTGGGAGAAGGGCTGAATCATTTAGGTAATACGGCCATCGCCTTGGGCGATTTTGATGAAGCACTTGAAGTATTTGATCGTGCGATTAATCTAGACGCGGCCTCACCGAGCCTAAAATCTGAGGTCATTTTTCAAAAGGCTTGGTTACAGTATCGGAACAGGAACTACACAGATTCGGCAGCTCAGTTTATGCGGCTTTTTTCAAACGGCACTGCTGGCTCCAAAATGTCTGAATCTTTGTTCTGGGCCGCCGAAAGCTACTTCCAACTTGAGCAGTACGATCGAGCAGAGAGCTTATTCACTCGCTACCTCAAGGACTACCCCTCTGCCGAACATATCGATGCTGCGCACTATGCTTTGGGATGGACTTACTTTAGAAAAGGCTCCTACACGAGCGCAATCCCTGAATTCGAGCGCTTTTTGAATGCGTACAAAAACGAAACAGGGACAGTCCCCTATCGGTCAGACGCACAATTAAGACTCGCAGACAGCTATTTTGCGCTTAAGCGATACGCTGAAGCAGTTCGTGTTTATAGCAAGATGGCCGCAGATGGAGACGACTACGCGCTCTATCAGATCGGTCACGCTTATTCTAATTCGGGTGATGCGTTTGAGGCCATTTCCACATTTAGGCAACTTATAGAGGAATATCCAAGCAGCGAGTGGCGTGAAGAAACCCAATACTCTCTTGGTTATCTCTACTTCCTGAATCAAGAGTACGAGCAGGCCATTAAGGAATATCAAACCTTGATATCTTCCTTCCCACGCCACCCCCTTGCTGCGAAAGCTCAGTACGGAATTGGAGATGCGTACTTCAATAATGGGAAAGTCAATGAAGCTGTGGCTGCCTATCAAACGGTATTGACCCAGTACCCTAACAGCCCCTTCGTTTCAGATGCAGCTGCCGGAATTCAGTTCGCCCTCATGGCGGCGGGCCAAGATGAGCGAGCAAACACAATTGTGGATTCCTTGGCAGTCGTACTTCAGGGCACTCCAGCTGCAGAGCAATTAAAGTTTCGCCAGGCCGAGGCCAAGTACCAAAGCGGTCGAGTAAAGGAAGCTCTTACAGACTTTGAAAGCTTTATTTCTACGGCGTCCAACCCCGACCTGTTGGCAAGCTCTCATTTCTATGCTGCTGAGATCTTAAAACTCCAGAATTCGCTTCAGCGAGCTGAAGCTCACTACACGACCGTTGTCCAGAAGTACCCGTCTTCTACTGTTTACCCTGATGCCGCTAATTCGCTGGGACACATCTTGTTAGAGCAAAAGCGTTTCGTTCAGGCCGATGAGGTTTTTAAACAAATGGAAGGCCGTTCAGGATCAAACGCTAAAGACTTAGCTCGAGCTCGGTATGGACGCGCCATGGCACTCTTGAACCAAAACAAACTTCAAGAGGCTGAGCAGATTTTGAAGTCGATGACGTCCGACGGACAGATGACGGAAACTAATTTCCCGGCATACCTTGGATTGGCGCGTATAGCTCTGTCGAGAGGAGACATCCAAACGGCTGAACCGTTGCTGGACGCAATAGCGACGCGTTCTAGAGACCATGTTGGGGCTGAGGCTTTGTACCTTCTCGGATTTTCACAGATCGAGCGACGCGACTACAATCAAGGCATTGAAAGCCTCGGTAGAATGCAAGCTCTGTTCGCAGGTTATCCCGAATGGCTTTCTAAAAGCTACTTTCAGCAAGGCAGAGCCTTCGAAGCACTCGGAAATCCGGGGCAAGCCATTCGCATATACGATATCGTAGTTTCAATGTACCCAGACTCTGCAGTCTACATATCAGCAAAGGAGAGACTTGATGACTTACGCTAAATCGTTTGCTGTGACGCTTTTACTACTCGGATCTGCGCTCTTCTCTCGCGAAGCCGCAGCGCGTCAGGATGTTGTTCTTCCTGACCTAGCTCCTCGCGAGGTAGAAATTACCGGTGATCTGACCATCGTCTTCCCTGCACTGAGGAGGCAGCCGTTGGTTGGGTTTAATCCGCCCCCTCCCGTTCCTGATATCTCTCCTTCTCGTTTACCATTTGCTGAGGCATACAAACAGCCTAGCGCAGACCTTCCTCCGAGCCCCGTTGTCCCGCCAGAACCACCAAACGTGTCGGCCATTGCGCAGCGTACTCCGATGAATGGCAAAATGGAAGCATCTGTTGGCCGGTATTTGGACCGGAAATTAACTGCCAATTTGGCAATGGGATACAGCATTCATTCCGGGACCTTGCTCAACTTCTCCTACCACGGAAGCGAAGGTCATGAACCGTTTGCAGGCTCAACTGCAAACTCAGGATTTGATAAACTAGCTGCAGATCTGACGCACTCGCGTCGTTTTCGCGGGATGGAATGGTCTGTTGGTGCTGCTGGATTTAAACAAGCGTACCAGTTATTTGGAATCACACCAGACGCAGGCGCGCTTTCCCTCGCACATCCTTCTCGTGATTTTTCTGGAGCAGAGGGGTCCTTAGCGTTAAGAACCCTTCCTGGTTCTTCATTCCGAGCGGAATTCCTGGCAATAACCGGTTTTTCGAAAGTAAACACCGATGTGTATGACCCGGGTGTTAAAGTGGATCCAGTCACAAGTCGAAAAGAGACCTTTTTAACCAGCCAAGCTCTGGTATCGATCCCCATTACAGATGGGTACGTATCCATTACGGCCCAGGGGACAACCTCGGGGCTGGATTCCGGATCCTATCCCGGAACGACGGTCCAATCTGGGTTTTCGCAGGTTGAACTGAGCTATCTTTACTCAGCAAAACTAAATTTGAAAGGAGGCCTAGCTGTTATGGGCTTTCGATCTGATCCGCAGCAGGTTACGGACCAGAAACGTTCTCTCGCGTACCTCTCGCCCGTGTTGGAAGCGAGTTATGCGGTTTCTCCGGCGCTACGAGCATTTGCAGCTAACAAGCCACACTTACTATCTGGTCTTCAGAAAAACGCCTATAGCGCAGCGCCCTTCATTCAGGATGAAGCACTGTTACTCCCTGGCCTTGTTTCGATCGATGCGCACACTGGAATGGAATATCAATCTGAATTTGTGACTGGCAAAGCTTCAATCGGATACAAGGACGAACCCTTCAAGCGTTACGCAGCAATGCCTTCGACTCCGGTGCATGGTTACAGCTCAGCATATCCTACATTTTCATATGAACCTGCCACTACCCTTTATGGCAGACTAGATTTAGGATTCCTGCTCAGTCCTGGAATGCAACTCGGGCTGGACGCGGAATATCGCAAATCAGAACTAAGTGATTCTAAAGTCGATATCCCCTACTTCTCACCTCTGTCTCTAGGAGGGTTTGTTTCAGCTAGTTTTCTAGATGGAAATGCGTTAGTTCAAGCAACCTTCCGCCACGAAAGCTCAAGACCTATTGATGTGACAAACTCATTTAAAACTAAGAGTATCACGCTTTTCGGAGTGGAAGGATCATATTTCTTAACCCCTACCTACGGCGTTTCCTTGGGAATCCGCAACTTGGGCGCTTCTCCTGAATTTTGGCACATGTATCCGTTCGAATCTTCGACCGTATTCATGGGAGCAAAATACCGTTGGTAACATCTAATACTTCGTATTGTTGATGTGTTCAACAGATTCTGATCCTAATGTCTTAAACTGCAGCTCACTCAGTTAATCAATCAGCCTATTGGAAAATCGTCAACATATTGGTCGCATTCTGGCAGAAGCGCTTCTTCAAGGAAAAAGTGTCTATTTGGATGAAATAGGCATCTTGGCCCCTAGAAGGAAGGCAGCTTTTCGAGAAGTTCAAGGAGAAGTCACTGAATGGCATCCTCCCTCGGTATATTTGGAGTTTGAACCTGCCAAGGCCAAATGAATTACGATCACAAACTTGTCCGAATAGCTGACCTTATTGCCATGAGTCAGCGGAATGCAGATTTCCCAGCAGGACTTTCTGCTGAAAGTGCTCCTGCTGATTTGGTAAAAGAACTTCGAGAAAAAGGTGTACTGCAGCTTCCTTATGTAGGGGTTTTTTCGATAATTGAGGGCTCAATTGTCTTTCAAGCTGATCCTAGCTTGCTGGCGGCCTTAAATGTTCTCAACGACGATTTACCTGTTATACCTCTTTCGCACTCCGGTTTGAGTGGCTCGAGTAGCGATGCCGATGATGTATTGCCAGCTTCTGCGCCTATTGAAGCAGGGATGGGCTCCAGTTTGGGGGCTTCCGATTCAACCTTGGGCAATTCCGCCGGAAACGCCCCTGATTCCACGGAATCCGGTGAAGCGGCGGCCCCGTCTCATGCAACCGAATCTGAAAAACTAAACATGGACCTTTCGGAAGATGGGTCAATCCCATCTGATCCGCCAAATATCGAGCT